>ONMT01000012.1 GCA_900319025.1 uncultured Bacteroidales bacterium | reverse complement strand
AGCTCCAAATCAAATGCAAACACTTATCATCGAAAAAGGAGTTACGGCTATTGGCGCTCAAGCTTTCAAAGGCAAAACAACACTTCAGAAAATGGTTATTGGCAGCAATGTTACGGCTATTGGGAACTATGCCTTTGCTGATATCAATAACCGTCAGTTAACGAGCCTTGTTATGCCGGCTGAACTCCGTACTATTGGCGATTATGCTTTCAGCGGTAATACTTATGTGGAGAGCATTGATTTTAATGCTAAGCTGCAAAATATTGGGGCATATGCATTCAAAGATTGTTATCGCGTATCTGAAATGACCTGCTTAGCAGTAGTTACCCCTAATGTTGGCACTAATGCACTTTCAAGTATTAACGAAAATGCAACTCTTTGTGTCCCGGCTGAATGTCTGAAGAAATATAAAGTCGATCCTAACTGGGGACGATTTGACTTGTGCGAGCTGGGCTCAACTGCTACAACGACAGACACCAAAGTGGTTACTGTTGAACCAACTGACAATACTGCTCTCTTTATTTGGCCTACTGAAAACAATGCCGGAGCATATACGCTCAAAATATCTAAAGACGGCGTAATATTCTGTACTTTGGTCTTCAATGATAATGGTCAGTTGATAGGCATTGCCTTTGCGCCTTCTCGTGAAGAAGCCTCACACGCACCGGCAGCAACAATGTCTGTGGCTGGCATGTCTTTCACCGTGACAGGATTGAATAGCGCTAGCAAGTATGCGTATCGTTTGGTAGTCGCAGATGATAACGACAAAGAGATACAGGCTTATAGTGGTGAGTTTGCTACTACCGGCTATCAAGGATCAGTGAACCCAGGAGGCCAACCGGAAGTCACTCCTCAAGGCATTGACCAAGCGACTATTGAAAAGACATCAACAGTCACCAAGTTCTTCCGCAATGGACAACTCTTCATCCAACGTGGCAACGAACTCTTCAATGCCCAAGGTGCAAGAGTGAAGTAACCTGCGCTTGTGCAATAAACGCCGTCAGGCAATAAACGTTGCCGAGCAACACTAAACAAGAGAGTCGCTGTTGTAATGAACCCCAAAAGTTTTTTGTTCAACTTTTGGGGTCACATCATGTGCGGCTCTCTTTTCTTCACTTTCCACTTTCCGCCTTCCACTCCTTATGACTTGTATAAATTTCTTACCAATATTTTTATACAAGTCACACCGTAACCGCCTAATAATAAACCATATACGATATAGCTTGTATAAATTTCTATTTGCATTTTTATACAAGTCTCCCAACAGCCAACTCTATAACTCATTAATAATAAACCTCATACCTATAAACTTGTATAAACTTTCTACTTATTTAGCCACATACACAAAAAAAAGTGCAGTTTGTGGTTAAAACTGCACTTTTTGTTCATGCGATGGGCACGATTAGTGTTGCTATGAGATGGCGATTTGCCTTCCGGTCTTGCCTTCTTCGCGTTGGGTCTTAGGTAGTTCGATGGTTAGTATACCATCCTCAACCTTAGCGCTAATCTTTGCCTCGTCCACATTGTCCGGCAAGGTGTACTTCTGTTCGAAGTTGGTGTACGCAAACTCGCGTCTAAGATAGTGCGAATGTTTGTCTTCTTCCTTGTGCTCGAACTTATTCTCGATGGCGACACATAGGTTATGGTCTTCATCGACATGTACTCTACAGTACTCTTTCTTAACACCCGGAGCGGCCAATTCAACTACATAGTTGTGTTCGTTCTCTTTGACGTTAACTGAAGGTGCAACATTGCTTGCTGTGTTCAGCATATCATTGTTCAAGAACTCATCAAATACTGTCGGGAACCATCCGTTAGTGGGCAGCCAACTGTTTCTACGATACATTGCAGGTTTCATAATTTAATCCTCCTAAATTAAGTTTAACAATTTGTAGCGTAGTGTGCGTTGCTTTCGCGTACCTTGCGTTTACACCCTAAATGTGGCAATAAATGTGCCAAAGTTCATTTGTCTGCCAATTTGTCCATTTATTGTGCCAAATTGTCCATATTCTGCAAGTTTGTCATGCTTAATAATGCACAAAGGTTCCAATTGGAGCGTCGAGAAGTTGAATATGGTGTTTTGCAGCGATATTATGTGCCATGCTGTCGGGTTCGTACCACGGGTGCATAGCAAGGGAATACTTGTCGTGGTGGACGGTGAAGACTTGTTTGGCATGGAGGTCAAGGAAGACCTTTTCAAGGTCCTCGGGCGTAGTGTGAATATATTTCCAGTTCGCGTTATATTGTCCATTTTCAAGGAAAGCGAGGTCAACCGAGCCGAAACGTTCGTGTATCTCCTTGAAGCGTTTGTCGTAACCGCCGTCGCCTCCAATATAGACTTTGCGACCGCCGGATTCAATCATGAAGGAAGCCCAAAGTGTTTGGTTTCGTTTGCCCAAAAGACGATTAGAGAAATGTCTTGAAGGCAGACAAGTAACATACAAGTCAAAAGTAGAAAGACCGCTACGCTCAAAGTCGAAAGAGTCATACCAATCGAGTTCGACGATTTGCTCGTCCGCATAGCCCCAGTAGCGCAAGTAGTCCGCAATGCCGAGCGGACAAATAACCGTCTTGACTTTTGTGCGGATATCCCGTAGTGTCGCATAGTCCATGTGGTCCCAGTGTTCGTGAGTGATGATAAGTACGTCTATATCCGGCAGGTCGTTAGGACGATAAATATCGGTTCCGGGGAAGGCTTTCAACATCATGGATGACGGCCATTCTGGTTGAAGAACAGGGTCGACAAGAAAGCGCATACCATTCAAGCAGAACAGATAGGATGAATGTCCAAACCAGACCAACCAATCGGTATCAGTAGGAAGAGCATGTAAATCTGTCTTAATAGTGGTTATCGGTTCTTGGGGCGCACGTAGCGTGTCTTTATTCGTTAGGAATCGCCAGAGCGTACCAAAGGCATTGTTTTTTCCGTCTTGATGGTCACCGGTGAACTGCGGTGTAGGCTCTTGATTTTGGAACATGCCGTCGTAGAAGTTTGGCGAGGCCTGAATGTGCTCTGTCGAACGATGCCTCCAAAGTCCGAAAGCAGGGTGCGACAACACTGCTAACGCTGCTCCTGTAAAGAGGGTGAAAATGCCTAATATGATTAGGAAAATTCGCATTCTAATAGTGGTTTTATCGAATGAAATGCATAGGTTTCCAAGGTTCTCGAGTTGGGATTTCGGGTGCGTTCTCACCGCGCAGTCCGCGAATCATCCACGCTAAGTTATGAGCGAGAGTGCGCATAGTCTGCATACCCTCGGTGTCTTGTGCCGCTTGACCTTGTTCACGACCATAAGCAATATTCCAATACTGCGATGTTGCGAGCGGCATGTTCATCATCTGGAGCGGCATTTGTAGTGCTTCAAACGCGGCAGTAGCGCCTCCGCGTCGGCATATTGTGACTACAGCTGCAGGTTTATTCTGCACGTTGGCGCCATTGGAGAAGAACGCGCGCTGCATGATAGAAAGGAGTGCACCGTTCGGTTGACCATAATAAACTGGTGAGCCAAAGACAAAACCATCAGCTTCTGCGAATTTAGTAGAAATAGAATTACAAACGTCATCATCGAAGACACATCGTCCGTTATTTTTGGTCTTGCATGTTCCGCAAGCGATGCATCCGCGAATAGGCTTATTGCCAATCCATACAATTTCGGAGTCAAAGCCTTCTGTTTGAAGTGTTTTAGCAATCTCGCTAAGTGCTGTAAAGGTGTTCCCGTTTTTACGCGGCGAACCATTAATGAGTAATACTTTCATAGGTTTAAAATTTTGTGCAAAGTTAGTGTTTTTCAGTTGAAAGTCGAAAGTCGAGAGCCAAAAGCTTATAAAAAATCGCCTTTTTCACATTTTTTTGTTAAAAAATTTGGTCAGTTGAAAAAAAAGCAGTACTTTTGTCGCCGCTTTTGCAAAAAGAGCCCCTTGCCCAGATGGCGGAATCGGTAGACGCGCTGGTCTCAAACACCAGTGGAGCAATCCGTGCCGGTTCGACCCCGGCTCTGGGTACTTCGCGCGAGCTACGGCTCAATAAAGGTCAAGCGGGAGACTTAAACATCCGCTATCAGCTCAGAACAGGCTAACTGCCTGGAGAGTTACAAAAAGGAGGTGTATGCAATGATCGTAGTACCAGTAAAAGAAGGCGAGAACATCGAACGCGCCATTAAGAAATTTAAACGCAAATTCGACAAGACCGGCGTCATTAAAGAGCTCCGTCGTCGTCAACAATTCGACAAACCGAGTGAAATCAAACGCGTAAAAATGCAACATGCGAAGTATGTTCAACAGTTGCATGCCCACGATGATATGTAATTCGGAGCGACAACAAACAAAATAAGCGACCTTGTGGCCGCTTATTTTTGTATTAGAACAAGTCTTTCACCTGCTTTATAACTTCTTCAGCAGGTAGGTCAGGCGACAGTATGAGATCCGGCGTCTTGAAGACATATCCTTTGGACATGGCGCCTAAAGTGCCACCTCCCGTGCAGTTAAGCATAATATATTCATCCTTTTGAACTTTTCCCTCCTCAACCGCTTTAGCCAGCGAAGCAACCGCTACGCAAGCAGCGGGGAGCAACTCATAGCCCTCCAGATTACGGAATTGCATCATCCAATACATAATATCGTCATTGGATGCGAGGAAAAAGTCTCCATTCGACTCTTTGAGCGTATCGTATAATCCCCCCGCAAGGCTATACGGTGGTTTGCGGTTAGAGAGTACTTTAGCGAGAATGACAGCAGCCTGTCTTCTTCCGTCTTCAGCAGAAAGTTCAACGAGTGCCCTTGAGCCTGCTTTCCACGAGTCGTACATCAGCGTGAAAGGTTCGTTACCTGATACATAGACGCGCATTTTGTTTTCTCCAAATCGTCCGTCGGCAGCAAGTCGTTGTGCGTTTTCCCATGCAGCGATAGCACCTGTTCCGGACCCAACGGCTTGGAAATAGGCATCAGGAATACGTCCCATCTGTTCCACGCAACTCAGAATAGTCGTTCCCATTCCATCACGACGAGCTACATTCTTCGCGCCACCTTCAAGGAAGAAGTGCGGGTCTTGTGCCAGTTTTTCGCCCAAAGCAATTGCGTCGTAGTAATCGCAACCATGCGGAACGGCTAAGAGTTTTACGCACTTATCTAATTTCTTATGAAACCATAAATCATGCAGACTATCTTCCGGCACGCAGATAACGATAGGCACCTTATTATCTGAACACACCTGCGCGAACGCGCGCGCGGTATTTCCGGCTGATTGAACAACGAGCACACGTTTCTCGTCATCACTCATGCGTGCTAAAACGGAGTATGCTTCGGTCTCCTTAAAGGAGCAGGTGCGGAACTTGGCGCCAATCTTCGGATTCCATCCGGAGAAGGTGATGTACAGGTTTTCTAATCCTAAGTGTTTTGCTAACCCTTTGGATTTATAGGTGACCGGTGCGCACGAGTTCTTAAGTGTACGACGAATAGGCATCCATTCGGCATAGCGATAGATACCATCCAAATCCTGGCGTGGAGTAAACTGCTTATTCGCATAGACGGCTCGAATGAGTGAAGGCTCTCCGCCTTTAGGGTCGGACAATGTCCAGCCTTTGTCGCTGAACTCACGTCCGTTGCTCACGTTAACTAATGAATAGGATGTAGGTTTGAATCTCATATAATTTGATTATTAACAATTTCAGCAATATCTTTAACCGGTCTGTCAGCGTATCGCGCAAAGGTAGCTTGGCATAACGGGCAGGCAGTAGCAATAGCGTCGGCATTGCTTGTATATAGGTTCTGTAGTGCCGCTTTGGTCATGTTCTCTCGTTGAGCAAAATCAAGCGATAACGAGCCCAATGAGTCTCCACAGCAAATACTCTCTTCTCTGTTTTGAGCTGACTCGGCAATACCGGCAGAGCGACCTAATAGTTGACGTGGCTCTTCGTACATGCCACAGCCGCGACCTAATTCGCATGGGTCGTGATAGACATAACAGATGTCACTCTTTTCGACTTGGATGCGGCCGGAGTTGATGAGGTTATTCATAAATGGGATATAGTTAACCACCTCCACTCCTGGAAGATTATAGTTCTCTCGGAACATCTTGTAGCATATAGGGCATGAGACGAGTAGGGTATCGCATCCGGAGTCAAGAATAAGTTTTTCCATGTTCGCTACGATAGCCTTAGCTTCTGCGATACGCCCAGCAGTGAACATCGGCCGTCCGCAACACAGTCCGCCTTGCGGGTCAAGCCAAGTGAAGTCAATATTCGCTTTTTTCAATATCGCTGCGACGCTCCTTCCTATTGCAGGAGTAAGGTGTGTCATGCACCCTGCGAAATAAAGTACTTTATGGTTGGCTTCAACCGATTTGTCTGAAGCCGGATAAAGGAATGGTACAGCATAGTCACGGCGCGCACGTTCCAAGATGCGCAGTCCCGGTCCTTCAACTCCTACCTGACAGAGAGCTTCGCACTTGCCGCAGAGCAGACATTTGTCACTAATCTCCTGAATGCGTTCTTCGTTCCCGCGTCTCAATTGGCGCGTAAGATAAACGGTGCAGTCTTTCACATTTCCGTTATCCACGGTCATCGGGCAGGCATCAATACAAACGCCACAGTTCGGACATGAGAAGAACTCTACTCGCGCAAATCCTTTACGTGAACTGCGGACTTTAAGTCCTGCATTACGCATGGGTATAAGAAGCATCTCAGCCGGAATGTGCATATACCGCGTAAAAGGTAGGACGCACATAAAGATGCACAATGCAATGGAATATGCCCACCAAGTGGGGAGCATGTATAATTCGTTGCCCAAGAACTGACGGAAGAGCCAGTTAGCCGGAATAGTGAGAAATGACCCACCTGATATATGTGCCGTAAAACTCTCTGCCAGCCAGCGCAGAGGGAAGATAGCCCATAATGAGTACAGTCCGACTACGTTTAGGAAGGTAGGTCGTGCCATTCGCTTCACACCGAATACGTGGTTCTTGATGCGTCGTAAGATAGCCAGCGCGATACCGCTCATAATCATCAAGAGGAAGAAGTCCATAAGGAAGAAGAGCAGTGAACCGCGTAGTGTTACATCATCTTCGGCAACAAAGTAGTTGAAGAAGATAGGGTAGTAGAATAAGTTAATTCTGCCGGGTACGAAGAGTAGCACTTCAATGTGTCCCAACAATATTATCATAAACCATCCGAAGGCAATAGACGAGTGCATATAGCCAAACAGCTTATTGCGCTTCCAGAGGGGAACGTGAATTAGGCAGTTAAGGAATATATCTTTGATATCCTTGAGAAGTATTTTCGGGTTGAGCAGTGATAAGAAGAATTTCTTTCTGTCCTGCCATGACAGTTCGTATATGACTCTTATCATCGCCCCGAAGCAATACAACAGCACAAACGCCATACCAATAAGGAACGGGATGACGAAAGGATGGAAGCCTGAAGGAATACGATCAATCATATATCTTGCACAAAGTAAGGACCAAATTACGTGTGTTAATACCTCTCGGGCAAACCATTGTACATTTGCCGCAGAGCATACAAGATGAGAGCATGGATCGCACATCCTCGCCGCGCTGGATGCCGTTGAGTACTTTGCGTACGCTCATACCCTTATATTCACTCACCGTACATGTAGCTCCACAAGAGCCACAATTCATGCACATACGGGCAGTGGGGACTAATTTGACCAACTGGTCATATCGACTACGGTCCACTTTATTGAGGTCAACCGTTGAAGACTTAGACAATGTAAAACCGAAATCAATCATAGCCCACTTATATAATCGTGAATAGCCAATGCAGCAGCACGTGCTTCAGCTACAGTCTCCGGTACTGTTTTCGTTCCGGTACAAGCTCCTGCATAGAAGATGCCATCTTTGCCAGATTCGATAATATGGGTGATGTTATCACTGCTTTTAAGGAAGCCATCACTATCAATCTCAAGTTTAGCCTGCTCAACAATCGGTTTTATTTGGTTATTAGCAGCCATACCAGCCATAAGGACGAGCATATCCAGTTGCACTTTAAGCGGTCGACCGATGAGTGTATCTTCGGCTTTGACCTGGAGATGTCCGTCTATTGTTTCACTAACTTCAGATACGCGGCCACGCACAAAATGTATGCCGAAATCTCGTTGTGCATTAATATAGAAGTCTTCGTATTTTTTACCGAATAAGCGCAAGTCCATATAGAAGCAATAAACTTCGGCATTGGGGAAGCGCTCTTTCATCTCAATAGCCTGTTTGATAGCCGTCATGCAGCATACTTTAGAACACTGACTATTGCCGGCTTTGAGGTCACGTGAACCGACACAATGCACAAAACCAATCGCTTTGGGAGCCGCAGGAATACGTTGATCTTTATTGCCATTCATCCATGCTTCTAAATCGGCATTAGTGATGACGTGGTCGTAAATACCGTAACCGTATTCTTCTTTTTTAGCAGCTTCGAACAGTTCAAATCCCGAAGCCACCAGTACAGCTTTTGCGTGAACATTAACGCCATTGGAGAAAGCTATCTGGTAGCCCCCATGAGCGGATTCTATTGTATTTACTTGTGTATCCAAGAAGACCGTAACATCTTTGATGTCATCAACCATTTCTTCGATAATAGCTTTTGTAGAAGCCATATCAGGAAACAGTTTGTGCCAGATAGCAACGTGTCCCCCCAATTTTTTATTTTTCTCGACGAGGAAAGTCTGATAGCCTAAGCGATGCAGGTTTTTAGCTGCTTCCAATCCGGCAACCCCTCCACCTATAATTACAACATTCTCTTTCATATTAGCAACATTTAATGGAGTTAGGCATTTCGGGGCGCATAAGGTCTTCCTTATTCAGCCCTAAGTACTTTGCTTTCGGGTCATAGTCTACGCCCATTTTATTAAGTAGGGGTTCGACAGCCACTTGGTGCAGTTGTAAACCCAAATCCCATGGGTCGTAACCAAGTACTAAACCGGCAATCTCCTCATACGTAAAGACGGGAATACCATAACCATTCTCGCCATATGTCTTGCCCGTCTGTTCGGCAATAACATATTGCCAACGGTCGAGGAAGTAGGGGCATCCCGGACAGTTAGTTATGATGGCATCGGGTTTATACGGCTCCATAGATTCGAATTTCTTATGGGTATTGGACAAACTATATCCGCGGTTAGCCTTGGCGTGATATTGACGGAAACCATATCCACAACAATGCCTACGCTCAGGATAGTCAATTACCTGTCCTCCCCAGCTCTCGACCATACCAGCCAAGACGTAGGGGTATTCAGCTCCGCCGACGCCTTTGTGAGGGAACATCTTTGAGTAGTGACATCCGATATGTTCTACAATTCGCAGCGGTTCACCCGTCTCTTGATTAATGAGCAAATGCTTTGCACGCTTGCGTATCTCTTCCCGCCAATGATATATCAAGTCGCTTGAATGAGCCAGATACTTGGGCTTATTAAACTCACGCTTGCACGCTTTCCATAGATTCTCGCGAATCTTTGCCTCCAATTCCGGAAACTCACGCCATGTCTCAAGCGTCTCGGCGTAGTTACCAAAGGACGTGATACAACTCGGACAGTAATTCTCATAGCCCGCTTCCGTCATAAGCGCAAACTGACGCGCAACAATGGTCATTACAGTCTCTTGCGGAATAGTGTCACAGTGATAGGCTATGCCTCCACAAGTCGTATGGTAAGGCGTCTCATACACATCTTTGCCTAACACTTTCTGCGTTATCTCTGTGAACATACGCTCGCTGGCAGGAAAAAAGTTCTGCCGTATGCAACTGCGAACGTAGTACCAATGGTCATCCGGTATTTCTTTTTGGTAGTCAGACCAAATCTTTTGCTTTCCTTCGTAAATCATCTGTTAAAATGTTTATCAGAGCAGTATTCAAATGCTCTGCGTTCGTATTCCTCATCTGTCAACCCCATCTCTTTTGCTTTCTTCTTCGAAGCAGCTTCCACTTGCTTAATGCGTTCAGTTCCACCCGTCACATCAAAAATCGCTTTAATCTCGTCCAACGACTCTTGTGGAATCTTGCGCAGTACACCAGGACCTTCACCCTTATAATTAGCTCCAAGTCGCTTCATCGTTTGCTCAATATGCTCTAAATGCCACTTGAAAACAGGCCCCGACTCTTTATGATCATCCCATTTGAAAGTCTCCGGATACACGCAGTATCCATACTTGAGTATATTGCCTGTTAGCGCATGCGTCAATGGCAGAATCTGACGACCTTTCTCCGATTCGGTAAAGAAACCTGTACGAATACTCAAGTCGCGCAATGCCATAATCACCAATCCGGGTCCATTCTTACGCGGGCAACGTGTCACGCAACTCATGCATTCACCGCAATACCATATTGTGTCAGACTTAAGCAGTGCCTCAATTTTCTCATCATCCTTTGTCTCAACAGTTGTTACGATTTTGCGGGGATCATAGCAATAAAACTCCGCTGCAGGGCATATAGCCGTGCAGGTGCCACAGTTAATACATGTATGAAAGCCCTCGCGAAAACGATAGTCTTTCATCAGTTCATCAAAATAATTCTTCATGTAATCTAAGTTGGTTTAATCCGGCGAACTAACCATGCAGATAAACCAGGGAAGAAGCGCTTAATTTTCACCATAATCAATTCTCCACGCCCAATAAACACTTCGCGTTTGCCCTTGCGAATAGCTTTCACTATCTTGCGTGCTGCTACATCCACTTGCATGCCCTTGTCTTGTCCGGGGTCCATGATCCCGTGAGGCTGACCGCCTTTGTCTAAGGCACGTACAGAGATATTCGTACGAACACGACCCGGACAAACAATCGTCACGCGAATATATTTGTCGTAATACTCAGCACGTAAGGTCTCAAAGAAACCATATAAAGCATGCTTCGACGAACTGTAGGCACAACGTAGCGGAAAACCAAACTTACCCGCAATAGATGTCGTCACGGCTATATGACCGCCGCCGGCATTCAGCATCATCGGTAACACCGCTTTCGTGATGGCTACAGGCGCAAAATAGTTAATCTCCATAATCTGACGCACCATATCCATCGTCGTATCTTCCACGCTGGTGCGCTGGCTAATGCCCGCATTCAAAAACAATATATCTATTCCGCCAAAATGGTCCCAAGCGTCGCGTACCAATAATCCTACACCCTCCAAATCACTCAAGTCACTTGGTAATACATACACGCCGCCTGCGCCGTATTGACGGCAACGCTCGGCAACGACTTCCAGCCGTTCCCGAGACGATGAGGTCAATATCAATTGGTCGCCTTGTGTGGCATAGCGATATGCGCATGCTTCGCCAATTCCACTCGACGCACCCGTTATCCAGATATTCATTTGGACAATTATTTGATTAATGCCATATCCGGAATCTCTTTGTCGTAGTCACCCTTTGCCAAACGTTCCTTGATATCTTTGAACGCTGCAAGAGTGCGGTCAACATCCTCCAACGAGTGAGCGGCCGTAGGAATAATACGGAAAATCAACATTCCGGGAGGTATAACCGGATAGCAAACGATTGAGCAGAAAATATGATAATTCTCACGCAAATCTACTGCGATATTCGTCGCCTGATTGATTCCGCAATACAAATGTACCGGAGTTACGCATGCTTCCGCCGGACCAATCTCATAACCGAGGTCACGGAAACCTTTCTGAATGCGACGAGTTACTTCCCACAAATGAGCACGCAATTGGTCGCCTTCAGGACTATCAATAATCTCCAAACGCTTAATGCAACCTTCTACAATCGGCATCGGCAGCGCCTTTGCGTACATCTGAGAACGCATGTTGTAGCGCAGGTAAGTGATAATATCCTTATCAGAAGCTACAAAACCACCAATCGTTGCCATAGATTTAGCGTATGCGCCGATGTATATATCCACACCGTCCATCACGCCAAAGTGCTCCGATGTGCCGCGACCATGTTCTCCCATTACACCAAAACCATGCGCATCGTCAATCATAAAGCGGAAGCTGTATTTCTTCTTCAACGCTACAATCTGGTCTAAGATACCCAATGCGCCCGTCATACCAAACACACCTTCAGTAATAACAAGAACACCTCCGCCGTTCTTGTCTGCTATCGAGCAAGCACGGGCCAGCACTTTCTCACAGTCCACAATATCGTTGTGGCGGAACTTAAACTTATCGCCGATATGCAGACGAATACCGTCTAACAAACAGGCATGAGCTTCTGCATCATAAACAATCACGTCATGACGACTAACCAAAGAGTCAATCGTGGACAGAATGCCCTGATAACCAAAGTTAAATAGGAATGCGGCTTCTTTCTTCTCAAACTTCGCCAACATCTGCTCAAATTTCTCATGCAATGCCGTCTGTCCTGTCATCATGCGGCTTCCCATCGGATAAGCCATTCCCCATCTCGCTGCGGCTTCTGCATCTACACGACGAACCTCAGGATGATTCGCCAAACCTAAATAGTTGTTCAAACTCCACGTCAACACTTCCTGCCCATTGAATCGCATGTGAGGACCAAGCTCGCCTTCCAACTTCGGAAAAGCAAAATAACCATCTGCACGATCTCGATACTGACCAATCGGTCCACCACTCGATTTCCTAATCTTGTCAAAAATGTCTACTTGCATAATATTAAAATCTAAAATATTAAATCTACAATCTACAATCTCAAATATTCTTAATTTTCTCTCGCGCTACCAAGCCCATTAACCGGAATAGGAACTTCGGCAGCGGCTTCTCACGGTCACGTTTGCGCATGTCGATAAACCAGTTCAGCTTCTTTGCCACCGGAATCTTATGCGTCTCAACAAACTCAATCAACGTCCCGTCCGGATCCTCTATATACGTGAAATGACCCGATGCTTCGCCCATGTCAAATACCTCGTCACCAGGACAACTGTCCACCGTGAACGGATAACCTTTCTTCGCGCAGAACTTACCCAATTCGTGCATTCCACTCACGTCAAAACATATCTGTATGAAACCCGGATCGCCCCAATAACGACCTTCGTAAATCTTACGAGGCGTACGTTCTAACGCTTGAACCAACTCAATCGTGCTCTCGCCCATTAACTTCGAGAAAGCACCCTTGCGCGGCTCGGAACAAGCTAACAACACGCGACGACACTTGGCTTCCGGACAATCCAACAACTTCCAGTCGTCAAACACGCCCTTCTTGTCGTATATGACTTTGTCATAACCAAGAATATCGCGATAGAAAGCAATCGATTTCTTCATATCGGTCACTCCTACCATCGCGCCAACTATACCGCCCGTCAACTTGCACTCGTTGATGTACAAACGCTTGTCTTCAATCAGTTGGAAACAGTTGCCATATAAATCGCGCACGTAGAAACAAGGTGTGCCGTCCGGAGTCGCCGATATAGGACTGCACTCCGACCAACGCTGACGCATCTTAGCATAAAATGCAGCTACATCGCGACACTTAACCTTCGCACAGAATATGCCTAAATCACCTACTGCGGGATTGAACTTTGCAGATACCGGCTTGCGCTCACTATACTGCCAAATCTCAAAACCTCCACCACCTTGCAGATTGACCGCGATACATGCGTGACGTTTTTGAGCTTGACCGCCTGTGTAAGGCAACATCCGTTCTGCAATTGTGTCATCTTCCAAAATCTTTACGTCAACGCCAAACATTTCGATAAACCAATTCCACGACTTGCGGAAGTTCTCTGTCCCTACGCCGACTTGCTGGATTCCTGAAATGAAAAATTTATCCATGTTTTTTCCTTTTTTTCGTCTTAATTTCTCGTTCTTTTCACTTAATTTCTCTTTCTTTTCGATTTAATTTCCACTCACTTTTCCCCTCTGCGCATAAATGCGCCGCAAAATTACAACAAAAATTGCAAATACACAAATTTTTCATCTTTTTTTCTATATTTTATCAAAAAAAATACCAAAAATTGTATGTGATTAGTATGTGATTAGTATGTTATTACTATGCCATTACTATGTTACAACTATGACCTTAGCATGTTAGAAGCCTGATTCCATCGGGACTCAAGTATAACTTAACCATAAAAAAATAACTTCAAAGCGCTAAATTATAAGTAATCGAAAGTGGAATTCAAGTGTGATTTTATGGAGAAGAGGAAAAGGAAAAATAAATAAATTATATTTTTTCGCGGAAAAATTTGCGTATATCAAAAAAATGTTGTACTTTTGCCGCCAAATTCATTACTTACCCGTAATCCGAAGAAAAACTAAGCGTTTTTAGATGCGCAAAAACGACTCGTTTAACCCCACAATACGGGAAGTACATAACTTAGAACAACTCAGAACGATAAGAACTTTAATACAATATGACAAGAACAACATTTAATCGTCTCCGCGACGTGAAAGACAGCCTGCCACACGGCAGTATGGTAGCAATTGCCAATGAATTAGGGGTTGCTGCCGATGAAGTTAGAGCATTTTTTAATGGTGAAGGAACTCCTGAAACGGGCTATCATATCGAGCCCGGACCAGACGGCGGTATCGTTATCCTTAATGACACTCGAATCCTCGAAGTAGCCCTCCGGATTGCTTGGGAAGCCAAAAACGCAATTTAAACTTATTGAATTGAAAAAGATGAAGAAATTTTGGGTAGCAGTAGTACTGCTCATTACTTTTGTCGCTGTAGCTAAAGCAGATGTCGAGTTTGCTTATGATGCCGGCGCAGAAGTTGTTAGTGCTTATATCTGGCGTGGACAATATAACGGTGGTCTCTCTTTCCAACCGGACCTCGAAATCGGTTACGACGGAGAATTGACTTCTTTCCGTGCCGGAGTATGGGGAAATATTGGCGCTTCCGATTGGCGCTTTAAGAAAAATGCACCAACTTATCTCGACGAAGATGGAGTTGAAATAGACCCGAACACTCGCTTTATGCCCGAGCTGGACGTGATGCTTAATTTCTCAATCGTTGGCTTGCATTTGGGCTTGAACCACTACTATTACTGCGACGGATCTAACTTCCTGTCCTGGAAGAAAGATGCACAGCTCTTCGACGCAGATGGCAACGTCAATACCACTTCCACTACGGAGATTTGGGTCGGCTATAACTTGGATTACTTCCTGGATTTAGACCTCTATTTCAATTGGTACACTACCGTTGCAGGAGCGGACTTTGTGTGGAACGATTTGGGTGACCCTAAACGCGCGTTTAGTACATATCTCGAACTCGGATACAACCATTGCTGGGACGATGCGGGCGTTACGCTTGGTGGACAAATCGGCATTAGCCCTTGGGCAAGCGATATCTATGGCAATAGCAAATTTGCCGTAACAAACCTCACGCTCCGTCTTGAGAAAGAGTTTGACTTTGACGTATGCTCTTTGAACATCTTCGCTCAAGGATCGCTCAATCCCGATGGTGTAAATAAAGACAATGCCTATATTAAAGGTAGTGGTGACGAGAAACTCTATAACCAAAAACTCAACGGCGTTATCGGCGTCGGAGTATGGTTCTAACCGCGAAATAATAACCAAAAAAACACACATAATTATGAAACAAAAACGTACACTTATTGCATTTGCTGCTGCAGCACTATTACTCGTAATGCCTAGTTGCGAGAAAAAGAAGTATTACTACAACGAGGGATTGGTGTTCGGTACGTATTACAACATCCGCTATGAAGCTACACGGGACATGGAACCCGAAATCAAAGCGGAGTTAGCCCGTATGGACGAATCCTTGAGCATCTACAACAAAAAGTCTATCATTAGCCGTGTCAATCGCAACGATGACGTGCAAGTCGATTCGCTCTTTGTCGTAATGTTCAAAACCGCAGAAGAAGTAACCAAACTAAGCGATGGAGCCTTCGATATCACTTGCGGACCGTTGGTTAACGAGTGGGGATTTGGTACCAAAGAAAAAGGACATACCCCAACGCAACATCAAATTGATAGTATCCTCAAGTTCGTCGGATTCCAATATGTCTATCTCGATGAAGAAAATCATCGCGTAGCTAAGATGGATACACGAATCCAACTCGATGCAAGCGCTATCGCAAAAGGATACGGCTGCGATGTCATTGCTAACTACCTCGCTTCACAAGGCTGCGAAAACTACCTCGTTGATATCGGTGGTGAAGTAGTCTGCAAAGGACATAGTAGCAAAGGTGCCAAATGGCGTTTGGGCATTACCAAACCTATCGATGACCCAACCGGCGAAATCGAAGAAATTGAGGAGATTATCGAAGTAAACGACGTATGTATCGCTTCCTCCGGAAACTACCGTCGTTTCTACTATGATGATGGCGGAGAACGTCGTAGTCATACCGTAGATCCACGTACCGGCTATCCCGTTAACCACTCACTTCTCAGCGCTACCGTCGTTGCTAAGTCTGGTATCAGAGCTGACGCTTTAGCGACCGCTTGTATGGTTCTCGGCGAAGAAAAAGCCCTCGATATGATCGAAAAAACCGAAGATGCTTCCTGCCACCTCATTATTGCTGATGGCGACGGAACGAGAATCTCCGTCTCTTCTCGCTGGATGGCGGATGTAACAGAATAAAACAGCAGACAGCTTAATGCTGAATGCACAGAATGAAAAATAAAATAGTAATCATAGTGGGTGCGTTAGTACTCCTTGCTTCGTGCGGGGAGTACCAACAAGTTCTCAAGTCCAAAGATGCGGACTATAAGTTCCAAAAAGCGTTAGCATATTTCAACGCCAAAGAATATGTGAAAGCCCAAACGCTTTTCGACGATATAGCTCCGTATTATAAAGGAACAGAGCGCAGCGAAGATGTGCTCTGCTACTTGGCACGAACACACCTCGGACGTAAATCCTACTCCGAAGCTGCCGATTACTATGCTGCCTATATCCGTAATTACCCCAAAGGCAGATATATTACCGAAGCACGTTTCCAAGTGGGACATTGCTATTACTTGGCTTCTCCTGACGCACGTTTGGACCAAGAAATAACGCGCAACGCCATAGACGCTTTTACTTCCTTTGTGGAGTTATATCCCAATAGCCCGTACTCCGAACAAGCCTATCAGGAAATGAACGAGATGTACGATAAGTTGGCATACAAAGAGTATCTGAGTGCTAAACTCTACTATAACTTAGGTACCTATCTGGGCAATAACTACGCCAGCTGCGAGATAACGGCAAAGAATGCGCTGCGCGATTACCCAAGCAATAAGCACCAGGAAGAATTGAGCTGGCTCGTCTTCATGGCTAAATACCAACAAATGGTGAACTCCTTCGAAGAAAAACGTGTTGACCGCGCACGCGATACACAAGACGAATACTATAGTTTCATTACGGACTATCCCGATTCGAAGCATCGCGCGCAGGCGAACAAAATATATAAGGAAATAGAAAAAATCTTACAAAAAGTAGACTAAATATTTTAAGACAATGAATTATAAACTATCAAAAGCTCCTAAAACAACTATCACTCGTGACTTAAATCAACTCACAGAGAAAGTAGGTAATGTGTATGAAACCGTTGCAATCATCGGCAAACGCTCCAATCAAATTGCTAATAGCTTGAAGAAAGAATTGGATACGAAGTTGCAAGACTTTGCTATGCCACAAGATGCATTGGACGATACCTTCGAAAACCGTGAGCAGATTGAAATCTCTCGCAGTTACGAAATGATGCCAAAGCCCACTCTGATCGCTACGCAAGAACTCATTGACGACCAATTGGTCTTCAACGTTGGTTCTAAGGACGATCAATTAAAGTAAAATGCTCAGAGGCAAACATATAGTTGTAGGTATAAGCGGCGGAATTGCTGCTTACAAAATCCCCGAATTGATACGTTTACTACGTAAAGAGGGAGCCGAAGTGAAAGTGACGACCACCAAAAATGCTTTGGAGTTCGTCACTGAACTTACGCTACAGACACTTAGCGGATATAAAGTCTATTCCGATGTGTTTGCCGCTATTAACGAACATTCAACCGAGCACATCTCCTTACCCGATTGGGCAGATGCGATGATTATTGCGCCGGCTACGGCAAATGTGCTTGGCAAAATGGCGAACGGCATTGCCGACGATGCACTTACAACCACTTTCTGCGCCATGCGCAAACCCGTGGTCATAGCGCCGGCTATGAATGATAAAATGTACGAGTGTCCTGCCACGCAAGAAGCCTTACGCAAACTATCCGAGTGGTCTAATATTATCTTACTTGATTGTGCGGCAGGCGAATTGGCATGCGGTACAACCGGAAAAGGACGAATGCAAGAAGTTCCTGCGCTGGCAGAAACATTACGTTACGCGCTGACAGGCAAGGACTTAGCTTCAAAGCACGTCCTTATAACTTCCGGTAGAACGCAAGAAGCTATCGATCCTGTTCGTTTCATCTCTAACCATTCTTCCGGCAAACAAGGAACCGCATTGGCTCTGAGTTGCTGGAGACGTGGAGCACAAGTGGATTTTGTGTGCGGTCCGAGTGCTGTATATCCGTCCGTTCCTACCTTCTTTGCAACAGCGCAACAGCTGCGTAACATCAGCGTAACCTCTGCTGCGCAAATGGCGGAACAAACCATTCAACTTTTCCCTTCCTGCGATGTAGCAATCTTATGTGCAGCTGTGGCGGACTTTACACCTTCGAATGTGGCGAAAGAGAAAATAAAAAAGCAACCTGAACAGAACGAAATGACGCTTTCTCTAACAACCACAACCGATATTGCCGCTACTTTGGGAAAAACAAAAACACAAAATCAGAAATTAGTCGGCTTTGCCTTAGAGACCTGCGATGAACAAAATCACGCGCTGCATAAACTTCAGTCTAAGAATTTAGACCTGATTGTTCTCAACTCCTTGCAAGACAAAGGCGCAGGTTTCGGAGTGGATACCAACAAAGTGTCACTTCTCTTTGCTAATGGAACAAAAAAAGATGTCCCCCTTCTTTCGAAGGAAGACATCGCAGATTGTATCGTAGAAGCAATACGTTCTCTTTAGTCGGTTTCCGTGCTCTTTAGTTGATATCCGTTTAAAAAGATACTTAGTCTTTTTTGAAGCGACCGAATAATCCGCGACGCGGTTTTTCCTCTGTCTCTTCTTTTGCCGGCTCTCCCGCTACAAAAGCAGTAGCTTCTTCTTCCAAATTAGCTTCCGGCTCTCTTCCTCTACGCTCTTCGATTTCACCCAGTTGACCTTTGATGTAACTAATTACATCTTCAAGTCCTTTCATAAAATGTGCAAAATCTTCCTTGTATAGGAACACTTTATGTTTTTCGAATTGCGGAGCTTCATCTTCACCTCCGAGTTTCTTTTTGCTTTCTGTGATACACAGATACAAATCTTCATTACGCGCTTTTTTTACATCTAAATAGTAAATGCGCTTCCCTGCTTTGACCGAATGGGAATATACAATTTCCGGCTCTTTTCGGTCTTCAAATCTTCTCTCTTCCATAATAAATTACGTTTTTGTTTCAAAAATCGCTACAAAAGTACTACTTTTTTTGTATATATCAAAAAAAAAATGTAATTTTGCGCGCAATTTAATTAAAAAGTAATAATGATAACCAGAAGTTTAGTTCGTACCCGTACCATTCAGACGTTATTTGCGTATTATCAGTGCGGCGATAAGACACCTTCAACCGCGCGCAAAGAGTTGTTGCGCAGTTTCTCCGACACCTATAGTTTGTATATGGCGTTATTGGACTTTGTGAACGAGTTAACCACGTACGCGCAAGATCAAATCTTCGAGACTTCACAACGCGCACGTTTCACGCACAAAGAGTATGTGCCCAATCGCCGATTCGTAGATAATTTATTTGCCAAACAGCTGTTTGAGAATCGCATGCTGCGGCACTATTTGGATGAACAGCATTTGAGTTGGGAAGTGGGACGTTCTGCTGTTGAAGCTATTTATAATCAGCTGATTACAATGCCATTCTATCAGGACTATCTGCAAGCGGAAGAGACCGGATATGAAGCCGATAAAGCCATTTGGCGGAAGATTTTCTCAGAGCTATTGCCCGATAATGCAGAGCTGTTAGCCGGTCTGGAAGAGATGGAAATAGCGTTGGATATGCAAAACTGGGCAACAGATTTGAACTATGTGCTGAGCTTTGCCGTGAAGACCGTTCGGCGGTTCCGCGAAGAAAATGGAGCAGATCAAGAACTGCTGCAACTCTTTGATAAAGAAGACGAACTCCAGTTTGCTAAGGACCTATTAGACCGTACCATCGAACACCGCGACGAGTGTCTGGCGCTTATTCATGGCCATCTGAAGAACTGGACTGCGGACCGACTTGCTTTTATGGATGTTGTCATTTTGCAAACGGCTTTGACGGAAATTATGTATTTTCCGGAGATAGCACTCGAAGTGAGTCTCAATGAGTATATCGAACTGGCGAAAGATTACTCCGGCGATAAGAGCTATATCTTCATCAATGGTATATTGAATGAGATTTTGCATGATTTGAAGCGACAAAACAAATTGCTTAAAGCCATGACAATCAGGTAACAAACAGGATAATAACTAACTAATAACTAACAAATATCTAACTAATAACTAGCAACTATGTTGAATTTTATTTTATTGCAAGAAGTTACAATGGGCGCTGCAGCAGCTGCAGGCTCTGATGTAAATGGAAGTGGACAAGGTAACAGTTGGTCTTTCTGGATCATGATGTTGCTTATCTTTGTAGTGTTCTATTTCTTTATGATTCGTCCTCAGACGAAGAAACAGAAGGAGTTGCAGAAGCAGCGTGACGCCATGAAGAAAGGCGACAAGGTGATTACAGCAGGTGGTATCTACGGTGAGATTAAGGAAGTGCAGGATAATGCGCTTATTATCACTATTGCTAAAGATGTGACCATCAAAGTGGATAAAAACAGCGTTTATGTATCTGCTGAAGATGCTCAACAAGCTCCAAAAGAGGCTGTTGATGAGAAAAAATAATCAATGACTCGCGAACAGGTAATACATACAATCAAAAATATCCTGCAGCGTTTTAGCTTGCGCGAGGTATGCGTTTTTGCCTGCTTTGTGGTCTTTGCAGCACTAATCTGGTACGCTCACGCCATGAGTTCCGTGCGCAGTGCCGTCGTACCAATGGTAGTGAAATACACTGGAGTGCCAGAAGATATATTGTTGTCCGACAGTTTACCAACAACAATCTCTTTGGAGTTGCGGGATGCCGGTCGAAGACTGAAGATGTACAGCGATAATCCGCTGTCGTACTCATTCAATATCGGCGAGCAACTCAAACGCGAGAGAGGAACATTTACCCTCTCTTCCGACGTAATCCACACCGCAGTCAATAGTCTGCTGCAAGGAACAACAAAATTGCAATCTATTTCTCCGGAACAGATTGTCGGAACGTACGCACGCCAACACAGCAAAGAGGTGCCTATTCGTCTCGTAGCTGATATTACGCCGGCTGCCCAATACCAACTGGTAGGTCAACCGACACTGCTCACAAAAAAAGTGACCGTCTTGGGAAGTAGTAAGCAATTGAACGAAATAGATTCCGTCGAGACGCTGCCTTTAGTACTGAAAGATATCAAGGATTCTATCGTTTCAACGGCAACGATTGCTCCGCTTCCCAATGTCCGCTTTGCGCAAAACGAAGTGCAAGTGCGCGTGGTGACAGAGCAGTTTACGGAGAAAGTAATTGTAAAACATATTAAAACTAAGAATGTGCCGGAGGGAACACACTTGCGCATTTTCCCTTCCGAAGTGTCCGTAATGCTACGCATTGGCATAGCGCACTTTAACGATGTTGATGAAAAAGATGTGGAAGTGTGGTGCAAATACCCTACGCAAGATGTAGATCGTCTGCCAGTACAAGTTTCATGTCGCAAACCATACGTAACTGTAACTCGCTGCACACCTGCTGCTGTGGAGTTTATTATTGAACAAACGCATAATGTCTCTCAAAGATGAAGAAAATACAAATGGTAGATCTGCAAACGCAGTATCAACATATCAAGGCGGAAGTAGATAAAGGTATTAACGAAGTGATAGAGTCTGCTGCCTTTATTAAAGGACCTAAAGTGGCTCAATTCCAAGCCAACTTGGAGGAATACACTGGCGCAAAACATGTGATTACCGTTGGTAATGGCACCGATGCGCTGCAGATAGCTTTGATGGCACTTGGTCTGAAACCCGGTGACGAAGTGATTACGCCTACGTTCACATTTATCGCAACAGCCGAAGTGGTTGCCTTATTGGGACTTACTCCGGTGGTCGTTGACGTCGATTGGGAGACGATGAATATCTCCATAGAAGGAATACGCAAAGCGATTACTCCTAAGACCAAAGCCATTGTGCCGGTGCACTTGTTTGGACAATGCGCTGATATGGAGCAGATTATGTCTATTGCGCGTGAGTATGACTTATATGTAGTGGAGGACGCATGCCAAGCCATAGGCGCTGAATACACCTTCTCTACTGGCGTGAAACGGCAAGCGGGAACAATGGGGCACATCGGCTGCACCAGTTTCTTCCCCTCGAAGAACCTTGGTTGCTACGGCGACGGCGGTGCTATCTTCACCAACGACGACGAACTCGCGCAGAAAATGAAAGCCGTTGCTAATCACGGCTGTTTTGTGCGTTATCACCACGATTTTGTGGGCGTTAACTCTCGCTTGGACAGTATTCAGGCTGCTATTTTGGATGCTAAACTGCCACACTTGAATGAGTATATCGCTGCCCGTCAACGTGCCGCGGCGTATTATGACAAGGCTTTTGCGAATAATGCACATATACTTATTCCGGGTCGCGAAGCCGCTTCAACGCATGTCTATCACCAATATACGCTCCGCCTTATCAATGTCAATCGGGATGCAGTTCGTGAACAATTGGCTGCGCTGGACATCCCCGCAATGATTTATTACCCGATACCATTGCATCTTCAGAAAGCATACCAAGATCCGCGTTATCTGCCGGGAGACTTCCCTGTTGCAGAACGATTGGCTGCTTGCGTCCTGTCACTCCCAATGCATACCGAGTTGGACGAAGAACAATTACAGTATATTACGCGCAACGTCTTAGAGATAATAAATAAATGAGCAAACTAACAGTCACACAACAACTGCGGCTTCAAACGAAACTGACCCCGGCACAGATTCAAGTAATCAAACTGCTTGAACTGCCTTCGTGTGACTTGCAACAGCGCATTAACGAGGAACTGCAGGAGAATCCGGCGCTGGAGGAAGGGCGAGACCCCGAAGAAGTGCAAGCGGAGAAATACGAAGAGAATGATTTTTACGAAGAGGATGACTATTCCAATCCCTTGCAAAATGACGACTTCAACTACGACGCCTATGTCAACGACGATGAGACACCTGACTATGTGGCGCGTAATCAGAATTACTCCGCTGACCAGTCCTCGGATGAGATACAATTTGCAGGAAGCACTTCTTTTTCCGAGTACCTCAAGCAGCAGATTTATCTGACTAAGATGACTAAACCGCAACGCCATATTGCCAAGTGGGTATTGGGCAATATTGACGAGGACGGATTCTTGCGCCGAACAACGGAGCAACTGGTCGATGACCTCGCTTTCCAAGAAGGGCTCACCGTCTCCGATGCGGAAATGGAAGATATCGTCAACCAAATCAAGGAGTTTGACCCTGTCGGCGTAGCCTCCTACGATTTGCAAGAGTGCTTGCTCAAACAACTGAAAGAAAAACCCGATAGCCCTGCCAATGAGCTGGCGCAACGTATTCTCACACGCTGTTTTGATGCTTTCTCTCGACACCGCTTCGATTACGTCAAAGCGAAACTCGATGTTGATGACGACTCGTTCAAAGCTGCGGTCAATGAGATATTGCATCTTAACCAAAAGCCCGCGAATACGTTTACCGGCAACACTTATGAGAGCAAGGTGAGCACGATTATACCCGACTTCTTTGTTGAGAATAGGGATGGTGAACTGATTCTGACTCTCAACACAGGCGAGATATCCGAACTGCACGTTAGCCGTGAGTATCAGCAGATGCTTAAAGAGCAAGCTCAAATCAAGTCCAAAGACAATCGGGCTGCGGCGTTGTTCCTTAAAGATAAGATAAACGCTGCCTATACGTTTATCGATGCCATAAATCTGCGCAACGAGACGCTACGTAAAACAATGACCGCGATTCTGCAGCGACAGAATGAGTTCTTCCTCGAGGGAGACGAACTGAGCCTCAAACCAATGAAAATGCAGGATATTGCGGACGATACGGGCTATGATATATCAACCATCTCACGTGTGTGCAACTCCAAGTACGTGCAGACAGAATATGGCATCTTCCCGCTCAAGCATTTCTTCTCTGACTCCATGACTAATGCCGAAGGAGAAGAGGTTTCGACCCGAGAGATAAAAGATAAACTGATAGAAATAGTTGCCGCAGAGGATAAACAAAATCCGCTCACGGACGACGCCCTTGTGCTCTTGCTCTCGGAGGCAGGATTCCCTATCGCGCGTCGAACAATCGCTAAGTACCGCGAACAACTGGATATCCCAGTTGCCAGATTGCGTAAACAAGCGTAAATGAAACGAATACTATACATATTATCTATGGGATTGAGTGGGGTATTACACCCGCTCTTTATGCCAACTTACGGAATAATCCTGTTCTGCTATGCCTTTAGTAGTCAGCAACTTCCGCTTCCTACTGCTTATTGGCTGGTAGCATGTATAGGAACGTTCTTTATGACCGCCTTGATACCGCTCTCATTGATGGTGATACGGCGACTGAGAGGAGACATAGCGGATATAAGCATTTCCAATGCGCCGGAGCGGACACCAATCTATCTCTACACGATAATTTGTTATGCCTTTTGGAGTTATTTCCTCTTTAAGGTTATCCATGCGCCCTTTGTATCACTTGTCGGAGTGGGGGCAACGGTTGCGTTAGTCATCGTGCTTTTGATAAACAGCCACTGGAAGATCTCTGCCCACTTGACAGGACTGGGAGGACTCTTTGGAGGTATATTGGCGTATTCATTCAACTACTCGTTGCCGCTTCCGGTTGTCGCTATATCCGTTATCCTGTTCTTGGCGCTTCTTCTCATGTACGCGCGCCTGTACTTGCAAGCGCACACACCTTTACAGGTCATCGCAGGATTCTTTTTAGGCATCGTAATGACTTTTGTACCAACCTATATAATCGCATCCATCCATGTTTAAACTGCTTGTTATATACATATCGCTTCTCACTTGCTCACCCGGACAGGAACTGTATTCGCGATACGGACACACAGCTCTCCGCGTGCAAGACACCGAGAGACATGTAGATTTTGTCTTTAACTACGGCGTGTTCACTTTTAATACCGATAACTTCTACTGGAAGTTTGTAAAGGGGGAGACCTATTATCAATTAGGAATTGACCCGACGACATGGTTCTTGGAGGAGAACGAGATGGAGCATCGTACGGTTTACGAGCAACCTCTTAACCTCTCAAAAGAGCAAGCGGAAGCAGTGACACAAGCGCTGTGGACTAATTTCCGGCCGGAGAATAGGTCCTATCTCTACAATTTCGTCTTTGACAATTGTGCGACGCGACCGTACTATTTGCTAAAGCATGTCCTGGGCGATACTATTCTCTCGACCTATAACGAATGGGAAGGTGTAACCTATCGGCGCTATATTCAGCATTATACGGGCAAAGACTCGTGGGAGGACTTTGCTATCAATATGATATTCGGCACGCGTGCCGATAAACCAATGACAGGAGAGGATGTCCTCTTCTTGCCGGAGGCGCTGATGAAGTACATGCAGACGGCTACTTTGGCAGATGGAACGCCACTCGTAAAGGATGCACATATTGAGCCGTTTGTCGTTGCACCAATACCTTGGTATAAGACTTGGTACGTCGGATTAGTAGTGTTCATCATCGTTGTGCTCTCCATGAGCTTGTTTGACTTGAGACGAAACAAATGGTCGTGGTACTTTGACTTACCTTTTGTCATTATCTACGTCCTTCTTTTTGCTGTAGTTATATTTTTAACATTCTTCTCCATTCATCCTTTGGTAGGATTTAACTGGAGATTATTCTTATTCCCATTGCTACATTTATGTTTAAGACTCATATACATAGTGCGTTAATCATAATAGGCTTGCTTATTTCGACCGTAGTACTTGCCGCTCCGCGATTGACCGTAGTGGTTGTTGTCGATGGCTTGCGTCAAGATAACTTAGACCAACTGCGTCCCTATTGGCAGCAAGGCGGTCTGCGTACCTTGAGCGAAGAAGCTTACCAGTCCACCTGCTCTTTTCCCCATCTCGTTTATGGTGGAGATGAGACAACGGCTACTATTATGACCGGTACAACACCGGCTCATCATGGCTATGCGATGGACAACTATTTCTTGCGCTCAGACAGAAGAGTTCACTCCCTTTTAATAGACGATAGCCAGAAAGGTATAGGCGCAGCTGTGGCATATTCTCCCGTCGCACTACTCGCACCCACTATCGGTGATAATCTCAGAATGAGAATAGGCGATAAAGCCAAAATCTTTGCTATCGGTATTCAGCCCGAAACGACTATCCTTATGGCAGGACATAGTGCCAATGCTTGCTGTTGGATTAATCCTGACAAGTTAGCTTGGGCAAGCACTTCGTTCTATCCGATGGGACTCCCTTCTGCTGCGGATGCAATGAATATAAGCGGTCGTTTTGCTGAACTCGCTGAGCGTGAATGGACGCCGAGAATGAATATCACGTCCTATACGTCGCCTACCGCCGAGGAGATACGTAAGCCCTTCGCCTATAAGAATGCCGACGTGCTCATCAACGCTCCGGTTGCGAACACTTTAGTCGTGGAGTTGGCGCTGGCGCTACAGAAATCCGAAGCGCTCGGCGTGGATGCTGTGCCGGATATTCTCTTCCTGCAACTCAATACCGTTACGCCCAATGCACAAGCCGACCGCATACAGTCGGCAGAACAAGAAGATATGCATCTATGGCTCAACCAAGACCTCGGCTATCTCATGGAGCAACTCATTAAGCGCCTCGGCAAACAAAACGTTGAGTTCCTTGTCGTTGGACGCCCTGTGCTTGGTATAGGGCAAAAGACGATGCAGTCAGCCGGTCTGCCTGCTAAAGACTTGAATGTCAACCGTGTAGCAGCACTTACTTCCACTTTCCTCATGGCGCTGTATGGCCACGAGCGATGGGTCGATGGTGGCTATGGAAATAGTATCTTCCTTAACCGCACGTTGATTGCGCAGAAGAAGATATCACTTGAAACGATGCAGCGCCAAGTCGCCAATTTCCTTCTGGACTTTGAAGGCATACAAGCCGCTTTCCCGCAGCACGAGGCCATCGTCTATCCAGACCTCGCTTCGTCGCTCAATAAGAAGCAAACAGGCGATGTCGTCTTCACTCTTTTGCCTGGATGGAGACTATGTGAGAACGATAAAAACGTGATTGACAACGTCATCGAAGCGCAACCTACTGCACCGGTGATGTTCTGGTCGGCGAACTTCCTGCAGTTCCCCGATACACCATTGTCCGCAACCGATATTATCAACCTTGTTAAATAAATTGAATCAATATGTTATTTTACGAAATTAAAGTTAATTACCAGCGCCAA
Source organism: uncultured Bacteroidales bacterium (assembly GCA_900319025.1). Taxonomy (GTDB): domain Bacteria; phylum Bacteroidota; class Bacteroidia; order Bacteroidales; family Paludibacteraceae; genus Colicola. The sequence continues at coordinate 644 of ONMT01000012.1, read as the reverse complement.
ACGGGTGAAGATAACCCGGGTAATGTAAAGGAAACTTATCTTGTGGAAGGTCTGACTCCCGCCGATGTGGAAAAGCGTCTGCTTGAGCACATTAAGCCTTTTATCTTTGGAGACTTCGAGATGCCGTCATGTACCAAAAAGCAGTACTTCGAGATGGTTACTTCTCCCGAAGCGGATAAGTGGTACAAAGGCCGCGTAGAGCTTATCACTATCGAAGACAGCGGTAAGGAGACACGCAAAACTGTTTCCCTGCTTGTGCAAGCTACTACGGCTGCCCATGCGATGAAGAACCTTACGCAGGCCGTAAATGGGTACGATTGTGAGATCGTCTCTATCGCCCGTACACCCATTATGGAAGTTATCCGCGCTGTGGATTGATAACGGACTATGTCGTCTATTAGCCAAAATATTGCTGCTATTCGTGCTACGCTCCCGCAAGGAGTGCAGCTGGTTTGTGTCAGTAAGTTTCATCCGACCGAGGCAATCTTAGAGGCGTACAATGCGGGCGAAAGGGATTTTGGGGAGAGTAGGGTGCAAGAACTTTGTGCCAAGCAATTGCCGTTGCCAAAGGATATCCGTTGGCACTTCATCGGGCACTTGCAGACGAATAAAGTGCGCCAAATAGTGCCTTTTGTCTATCTCAT
>ONMT01000114.1 GCA_900319025.1 uncultured Bacteroidales bacterium | reverse complement strand
TTAGCGGGCAGTGCGAATTTTGCGATAGGCAATAGGATAGGTATCCCGTTGGCGATAGTAACTGTTTGTACGGCAGTTGGTTATTCTATTGTTTTGAAGAAGATTCCTGCCAAATATAGTCCGTTGACGATTGTGTTTTGGGCTCAGTTGGTGGGACTAATCCTATTTTATGTTCTCGCGGGCGGGAAAGCGATTCTTTATCCTGAGGCAGAGTGGGTACGTTCGATTTCCGGCGAAGCGATAGGCGGTGTGGCATATCTTGCCGTATTATCGGGTATGACGGCATTTATTTTGTTCTGCTATAGTGTGCGTTATTTGGGAGTTACGAAAGCGAATGTATTCAATAATATCCGTCCTGTATTTACGGCATTGATAATGCTTGTTTTGTTCGCGGAGCAATTGCCATTTTGGAAGTGGATAGGTATAGGAATTATTGTTTTTGGCTTATTTATTTGCCAAAAACGCGGAAAAAGATGACTTTTTTTAAGATTTATTTGGTCGTGTCGTAAATAATGTGTACTTTTGCACGCTATTTATGTGAAAATGCTTATGGAACAATTTATTTACTCAGATTTAAGTTCTTTTTACAATTTCTTATTTATTGTAGCCCTAATAGGGTTAGTGATATTTGTGACGCTTTACTATGTCGATGCGGGCTATGGAAAAATGCGTTCGGAGAAATGGGGGCCTGCAATCAATAATAAGATAGGCTGGTTCTTGATGGAAATGCCAGTTTTCTTGATTGTGCTCTATTTGTGGGCTATTTCGCCATATACAGTAACGCGTCGTGCTCCTTATTGGGTGTTCCTTCTTATTTTTGAGTTCCACTATTTTCAGCGCTCGTTTATTTTCCCATTCTTGCTGAAAGGTAAGGGCCAAATGCCGATAGTAATCATGTTGCTGTCCGTTATATGGAACTTGATGAATGGTTATATCCAAGGCTTCTGGTTGTTCCATTTGGCACCAAAGTATTTCCCGGAGATGTACACTACGGCATGGTTGTATGATCCGCGTTTCATAATCGGTACGCTCATATTCATCGCAGGTTGGATTATCAATATGCACTCTGACCATGTGATACGGAATCTGCGCAAGCCGGGTGATACGAACCACTATCTGCCTAAGAAAGGATTGTATAAATACGTTACGAGTGCCAATTACTTCGGCGAGATTACGGAGTGGTTTGGCTTTGCTATTTTGACATGGTCATTTGCCGGACTGCTGTTCTGGTGGTTCTCATGCTGCAATCTTGTACCGCGTGCGAACTCGATCTATCTAAAGTATGAGCAAGAGTTTCCGGACGAGTTTGACCGCAAGAAGTTGAAACGTATCATTCCGTTTATTTACTAAATTGTCAAACAATTATTACGATGACAAATAAATTATTTACCCCTTATCAATTAGGGCCAATTACGTTGCGCAACCGTTTTATCCGTTCGGCAGCGTTTGAGAATATGTGCACGGGCAATACGCCGTCCCAGATGTTAGAAGATTACCATGTGTCCGTAGCTCATGGTGGAGTGGGAATGACGACAGTGGCATATTGTGCAGTTGATTTATCCGGTGTTTCTTTTGACGGTCAGTTATATGTTCGTCCTGAGGCGTTGCCCGGACTGAAGAAACTTACCGATGCAGTCCATGCCGAAGGTGCCAAAGCAAGTATCCAACTGGGTCACTGTGGCAATATGACGCACTGGAGCACATGTCATTGTATGCCGGTTTCGGCTTCGAATGGCTTTAACCTTTATTCGCCGACTATTCACCGCCGTCTCAAAGTGAGTGAGATAAAGGCATTGGTTAAGAAGTTTGGTGAGGCAGTTGATTTCTGCCGAGAGGCTGGATTTGATTGCGTAGAGATTCATGCGGGTCATGCTTATCTTATTTCGCAATTCATTAGTCCGCGTACGAACCATCGTCATGACGAATATGGCGGCTCTTTTGAGAATCGTGTACGTTTCCTCAATGAGGTGTTGGACGAAGTGATGGCTCACGCCGGAAAAGATATGGCAGTAGTTGTTAAGACGAACATGTGGGACGACTGCTGGCGCGGCTCAGATATTGAAGAAGGTATACAGATTGCGAAAGAGATTGCCAAGCATAAAGTGCATGGAATTGTTCTTTCCGGTGGTACTGTTAGTCGTTCTCCGATGACGATCTTGCGTGCTGCGATGCCGATTAACACGCTGGCACACTATATGCCGGGCAATATGTGGTGGTTAAAAGCTGCGCTTCATATACCTTTTGTAGGTGCGATTATGACACCGACACAGCCGTTTAAAGAACTCTATTTCATGGAGCAGGCTAAACGTTT
>ONMT01000001.1 GCA_900319025.1 uncultured Bacteroidales bacterium | reverse complement strand
TGAAGAATCCGAAGAAATATACTCAACTTGGCGGTAAGATTCCAAAGGGGGCATTGTTGGTAGGCCCTCCGGGAACGGGTAAGACGTTGCTTGCCAAAGCGGTAGCGGGTGAGGCAAATGTGCCATTCTTCTCGATGTCGGGTTCTGATTTTGTGGAGATGTTTGTCGGAGTGGGTGCGAGTCGTGTTCGTGACCTCTTCCGTCAAGCGAAAGAGAAAGCTCCTTCGATCATCTTTATAGATGAGATAGATGCTGTAGGTCGTGCTCGCGGCAAGAACGTGATGACGGGTGGCAACGACGAGCGTGAATCGACGCTTAACCAGTTGCTGACGGAGATGGACGGCTTTGAGACGAACTCTGGAGTTATTATTCTCGCCGCCACGAACCGTGCCGATGTGTTAGACTCTGCGCTTTTGCGTGCAGGCCGATTCGATAGACAGATTCATGTGGATTTGCCTGATTTGCAGGAGCGTAAGGAGATTTTCGGTGTTCATCTGCGTCCGATTAAGATTGACAGTACAGTGGATATTGAGTTCCTCGCCAAGCAGACTCCAGGTTTCTCCGGCGCCGATATAGCGAATGTGTGCAACGAGGCAGCCTTGATAGCTGCGCGTAATAACCACAAGACGGTAGGCAAGCAAGATTTCATGGATGCTGTTGACCGCATAGTAGGCGGTTTGGAGCGTAAGACGAAGATTATGACGGAAGAAGAGAAGCGTTCCATTGCTTTCCATGAGGCGGGACATGCCACGATATCGTGGATGCTGCGTTGGGCAAATCCGTTAGTTAAGGTGACTATTGTACCACGCGGAATGGCACTTGGAGCGGCATGGTATCTGCCGGAAGAGCGCCAGTTGACGAACGAGGAGCATATTTTGGATGAACTGTGTTCGTTATTAGGAGGTCGCGCAGCCGAACAGCTCTTCCTAAATCAGACTTCAACGGGAGCGCTCAATGACTTGGAGCGTGCGACGAAACAGGCTTATGCGATGGTAGCCTATTACGGCATGTCGGACAAGCTCAAAGACGTGTCGTATTACGATTCTACGGGCCGCTATGAGTATGGTTTCACGAAGCCTTATTCAGAGACGACGGCGGAGATTATCGATAAAGAGTCTGCTCGTATTATCTCGGAGCAGATGGCTCGTGCGCGCCAAATCCTTACGGAAAACGAGGCAGGGCACCACGCGATAGCCGAACTGCTGATAGAGAAAGAGGTGATTACGTCCGAGGACGTAGAGCGTATTCTTGGTCCGCGTCCGTGGAAGAGTCGTGGTGACGAAATCATAGAAGCGAATGCTGCGTTGGAGGCTCAGCAGCCTAAACCGCGTCGCTCAACGAGAAAGAAAACAAGTGAAACTAAATAATTATCATATGAAAAAGATTATTTTGAGCGTGCTCGCACTGGCAATGGTATGGAGTGTCGGCGCCCAAGAATTGCCGAAACTGCCGCTTGATACGGCAATACGTTTTGGCCAGTTAGAGAACGGATTGACGTACTATATCCGTCATAATGAACAACCTAAACAGCGCTGCGATTTCCATATTGCTCAAGCAGTAGGCGCGGTGTTGGAAGAGGATAACCAGAACGGTTTGGCTCACTTCTTGGAGCATATGGCGTTCAATGGAACTCAACACTTTCCGGGCAAAGGAATTATTAATTATTTTGAGTCTATCGGTGTGAACTTTGGCGGTAATATCAATGCTTACACGTCCATTGACGAGACTGTTTATCGCCTTTCCGACGTGCCGACCATCCGCGAGGGAATTATTGACTCAGCGTTATTGGTAATGCACGACTGGGCATGCGGTTTGCTTCTGCTGCCGGAGGAGATAGATGCAGAGCGTGGTGTTATTCGTGAAGAATGGCGTACTCGCAATAATGCAAATGGCCGCATGGGAAATATCATTCGCGCCAAACTCTATCCGAACTCTCAATACGGCAAGCGCGATATTATTGGCGATACGGCCGTTATCAATAACTTCGCTTACGATGCACTTCGTGCTTATTATCATAAGTGGTATGGCCCTGACAATCAAGCGATTATCGTAGTTGGTGATATTGATGTAGATCAGATTGAGAAAAAGATTAAAGCGCTTTGGGCTGATGTCCCGGCTCGTGAGAATAGGGGAGAACGTCCTCTATATACGGTTGATTTCTACAGCCAACCAACCGTTGCTATCGCTACGGATAAAGAGGCACAGCAGACGATGATTTCTGTAGAGTACCTTCATCCGCAACTGCCTGAAGGACTGAAAGGTACGCTGGCTGAGTATGGTCAGAGCATTGTTCACCAACTCATTCGTCGTATGCTCAACCACCGCTTTGAGGAGATAACGATGAAACCGGAGGCTGCGTCTGTAGGTTTCTATGCGTATTATACCGAGTTCTTCAAACTCAAGGACGGCTTCAAGGCTATCAGCGTTCCGAAAGAAGGACGTGAGACAGAGTCTCTCCAAGAGCTGCTTGTTCAATTGGAGAAAATGCGTCGTTACGGTTTCACTAATGCAGAGCTTGAGCTGGCTAAGACCGAGGCGATGAACGATATGGAGAAAGCGTATAACGAGCGCAACACGCGTAAGAACCAGACGCTTGCCCGTGAGTACGTTCGTAATTTCACGCGCAAAGAGTCCTGCCCCGGAATAGAGGCGGAGTATGAGATAATGAAACAGTTCCTGCCGATGATAAGCGCTGATGCTATTAATCAAGCAGCCAAAGCTTATTTCACTCCGAACCCTGGAATCTCCATTATGGGACCGCAGAAAGAGGGCGTGAATATCCCGACCGAGGAACAAGTGCTCGCTATCTATAATGAAATAGAGAAGATGGAAATCGAGGCTCCGAAAGAGGAAGTTGTTGATAATGAGTTGGTTAAGAAAGCTCCTAAAGCAGGCGCCATCAAGAAAACGATGACCAATTCAGAATTGGGTACGACCGAACTGTTGCTTAAGAATGGCATACGCGTTATTATTAAGCCGACGGAGTTCAAGTCGGACGAGATCAATCTGTACGCATACTCTGATGGTGGTCGTTCGCTGATAGAGACAGCTGACCTTCCGTCTTCGATGCTCACGACTGATGTTATTTCGTTTATGGGCTTGGGCGATTTCTCGTATATCGCTTTGCAGAAAGCGCTGTCCGGTAAGACGGTCAGCCTGAATGCGTCCATCAACGGCTACGACGAGGAGATTTCCGGTTCGTCTTCTATTAAGGACTTTGAGACGATGCTGCAGCTGCTGTATCTGACTTTCACGGCTCCGCGTCGTGACGAAGAGGCTTATCAGACGCTGATGAATATGCTCTCTAACCAGCTTGCTAACAAGGATAAGAACCACAAAGCTATTTTCCGCGACTCTGTTTCGATGATGGCGGCTGACCACTCTGAGCGTGTGATGTTGCTTAACAAAGATTTGCTTGAAAAAGTGTCGCTCGATAAAGTGCTTGAGATTTACAAAGCTCGTTTCGCTAATCCGGCAGACTTCACCTTTATTCTTGTAGGTAATATCCATGCTGAAGACAACGAGACATGTGCTCTAATCAGCAAATGGCTTGGCGGACTGAAGACCAAAGGTAAAAAAGAGCGTTTCCAAGACCGTGGCATTCGTGCTCCAAAGGGTGAGCAGAAGAACTACTTCACCCGCGATATGCAAATCAAAACCGCAACCAATCGTATTCAGTATACCTCATACGATATGCCTTACACGCTCGCCAATGATCTGAATATGGAAGTTATCGGTCGCGTGCTGGATATGCGTTATTTAGAGTCCGTTCGTGAACGTGAGGGTGGTTCATATGGAGTAAGTACAGTGGGCTATTTACGCCGTACTCCTGTTCCATGTGCAGCCTTGCTTATGCAGTTCGATACCGACCCGCTCAAACAGGAGCGTCTTATGGAAATTATCCACGAGGAAGTGCAAACTATTATCAAAGACGGTCCTCGTGAAGATGACCTTCAGAAGGCGAAAGAGTCTATGCTGAAAGACTTTGCTGAGGATGTAGAGAAGAATGGTTGGTGGATAGATGCGTTAGAGGACTATTATCGTTATAATATTGACCTCGTGGCTGATTATCAAGAGGCTGTGAAGGCCGTTACCGCTGAGAGTGTACAGAATACACTCAAGAAACTCGTTTCTGCCGGTAATGTCTTTGAGGTAGTGATGTTGCCCGAATAATATCTTACCATCTTGAAGTATTTCATTATCGCCGGTGAGGCGTCGGGAGATATTCATGCATCGGAGTTTGTTAAGCAACTCCGCGCAAAGGATCCTAAAGCGCAATTCGTAGGGCTTGGAGGAGATTGTATGCTCAAACAGGGCGTACAACTCTTCCAGCACTATCGTAATATGGCTTTTATGGGCGTGATAGCAGTGCTGCGCCATGCCAAGCAGATAAAAGAGAACTTCCGTATCGCCGAGGAAGCCTTGTTGCGCGAACAGCCTGACCAACTGATTTTGGTGGATTATCCGTCTTTTAACCTCAAGATGGCGCAGTTTGCCAGAACTCATCTGCCTCATATTAAGATTGTTTATTATATTCCGCCCAAAGTGTGGGCATGGAAGACGCACCGGATTCATAAGATTGCGCGTCTTTGTGACGAAGTGCTGGCAATCTTTCCTTTTGAGCCGGAGTTTTATGCTAAGTTCGGCTATCGGTGCACATACGTAGGTAATCCCACTTTTAGGGCGATTGAGAGCTACACATCGCAAAGGAAATCTGCAGACCAGTCTTCAGGCACCCCAAATAGTCTTGTGCTTGTTCCGGGAAGTCGTCGCGGTGAGATTGCCAATTGTTTGCCCAAGATGCTTATTGCGGCTCGGGAGGCGAAGCAGAAAGGACAGATAGATGCTATTATTGTTACTGCTGCGCCTACTATCGAGGATGCTTTCTATGCAAAGTATCTGCACGCGGGGGAACAACTTACTCGCGACACGTGGGATGCTGTTTCCAAAGCGAAGGCTGCTATTGTTACCTCCGGCACAGCGTGCTTAGAAGTGGCACTACTCGGATGTCCGCAGTTTGTGGTTTATCGTATCTATACTTCGCACTGGCTCGGATGGCTTGAACCGTTTATCTTTAAGATTCGGTTCTACACGTTGCCGAATATTATTTGCGGCAGACAGATTATCTATGAGGCGGTTGGTCCTAAGTTCAAGAATCGCATTATTCGTCGTGAGTTGCAGCGATTGCTTACCGACGAGGCCTATGTACAAAAAATGCAGGCGGACTATGCCGACCTGCATGCAAGACTTCGATATCCTTCTTAATCGTTTTTACGGAATCTTCAAATTAATAAAATGCCTCATCAGCAACCTTTTAGGCACCATTCTTTCGGACTTGTTCCTGTTTCACGAGCGAAAGTGCGAGCGAAGACAGACGAAGATGAGAAGCCGGAGTGTTTGGCTATGTCGACCATTTTTGCTTGCGGGTACTTTGACATAAGTCGTTTTGCTTCTTTAATGCGGTAGTTATTGACGAATTGATAGAAAGAGCAGCCGTATGCGGTATTGATAAATTGGCTTAAATAGGTGCGGTTAAGCGGGAGGATTTGCCTCAAGTCTGTCAACTGAAAATCGGGGGAAAGGTAAGGCTTCTCCGTCTCCATCCAGTGTTCCAATAACTTCATTTGATTGACGTCCACTTCGTATTTTGTGCCTTGCTCATCTTCTTTCTCCTCTTTTAATTCCGCCCACGGGTCTTTTCGGAACAAAATCTGCTCTGTGCTGTAGCCGAGAATTAAGAACAGAAGCCATTGTTGTGTGAACATGCGGTTCTTAACATAGCATAGGCAAATGAAATAGAACGATATCGCAATTATTGACAGCATAATCAGATAGCGCACAATCCAATGTAAGTCAAATTTGTCCATAGACGAGAAGTTGTCCTTACACCACTTGCGGTATTTTCTGATATGAGAGCAAATCATAATGAATATCACTACGGGGTAAAGGAGGATAAGTGGTAATAAGTTTGCCGGTACAAAATAGTCCACTGCACAAAGTACAATAGTGGGGAACAATATTAAAAGTGTTCGCCACCAGTTCAGCCAGCCCGGACGCAGCACTAAGGATGGATAGATAAATAGTAACCAAGCAAGGGTGTTCCCCACTGTAATAGATGTGTTATATAGCGGGTCTTCGGGAGTTGCCCCAATAGAAGTGAAGCCCCAAACGTATCGGGCTAACCAAAGCGTGACTTGAATACAACCCCACATAATTAAAATGCCAGCCCATACCTTACGAATTTTGATTCCTTCCGCATGTCGAAATAGTATCCATGCACCGAAAAAGCATAAGGTTGCCGTTGCCACGTTTTCTGTTGGATTGATGTATATTTCGAAAATCTCATCCGGAATATACGTTGCTAACCAGAAACTGAGCGCCGCTAATCCTGACAATACGGCACCAAAGATAATTTCACCTCGAAAATCATACCACCAATTGCGCAGGTGTTTTTTTATCAATGTTGTTTCCATTTTATGTTTTATTTTTCGGAGTGCAAAGGTACAACATTTTTTGCAACTATGCAAGTTTTGTGATATTTTTTTAAAAAGTTTTACTTTTATTTGGATACATGGGAAAAATGTAGTAACTTTGCAGCGCAAAAGAATATACAATTAACTTTAATCTTTTATAAAAAGAAAAAGAAGGTATAAATATATACTCTAACCATAAATCAAAATATCACTATGTGGACACAATCTGATCTTGAGCAACTGGCTCAGCATGGCATCTCAGTAGAGAAAGCCAATCAACAAATGGAATGCTTTAAAACCGGCTTCCCAAGTCTGGACATCGTAGCAGCTGCTTCCGTTAAGAAAGGCATCATGGTGCCTAAGAAAGCCGAGCAGGAAGAATATATCGCGGCATGGAACAACTACCTCAAAGGCCAACACAAAGTACTTAAGTTCGTTCCCGCCAGCGGAGCTGCAAGTCGTATGTTCAAAAACTTGTTTGAGTATCTCGATAATGGCGTGGAGACACCATTTATTAAGGAGTTTCTGACCAATATTGATAAGTTTGCTTTTGGCGACCAATTGGCAGGCAAATCCGGACAAGAAGCTGTTCGCTATCTCTTAGAGGATATGGCTTATGGCAAATTGCCGAAGGGCTTATTGCTTTTCCATAAGTATCGTGATGGCGCACGTACTCCGGCTTTGGAACACTTGGCTGAAGGCGCATTGACCGGTGCTACGAATATCCACTTTACTGTTTCGCATGAGCATCTGCCACTTTTCCGTCAACATATTGCAGAAAACCTGCAGAAGTTCGAGGCTAAGTACGGAGTGAAGTACGAGATATCCTTCTCGGAGCAGATGCCGTCAACGGACACGCTCGCAGCTAATCCGGATGGTACGCCGTTCCGCACTCCAGATGGAAAGCTTCTCTTCCGACCGGGTGGTCACGGTGCTCTCATTGAGAATCTCAACCAACAGGATGCCGATATTGTATTCATTAAGAATATTGATAATGTAGTGCCTGACCGACTCAAGAAAGATACGATTCGCTATAAGCAAATACTTGCCGGTGTTCTCGTTACGAAGCAGAAAGAGATCTTCGACAAGCTGCAAGACCCGAATCTGAGCGACGAAGAGCGGGCTAAACTCAATCGTCCAATCCGCGTATGCGGAGTAGTGAAGAACACAGGTGAGCCTGGCGGCGGACCGTTCCTTGTACGCGAAGAGGATGGTTCTATCTCCTGCCAGATTCTGGAGTCCTCGCAGATTGAAGACCAATCCTTAATGGCTACTTCTACGCACTTTAATCCGGTAGATCTCGTTTGCGCTATCAAGGATTATCAGGGCAAACCATTCGACCTGCCTAAGTTCGTTGATCCGAAGACAGGTTTTATCTCCCATAAATCCAAAGATGGTAAAGAGTTGTTGGCTCTTGAGTTGCCGGGTTTGTGGAATGGTGCTATGAGTCGCTGGAACACCTACTTTGTGGAAGTACCTATTTCAACGTTTAATCCGGTGAAGACCGTTAATGACCTATTGCGTGAGCAACATCAATAATGAAAGCGTTTTTCTTTGATCAGGACGGAATACTGTATGACTCCATGCCCAAGCACGCTCGTGCTTGGGCGGAAGTTATGCATCGACACGGATTTGACTTCTCCGAGGAAGATGCTTTTGTGAATGAAGGTCGCACGGGTAAAGAGGTTATCCGCGAGGCTATTTGGGAACTGGAGCATCGTGAAGCCAGTGAGGATGAGATTTGGGATATTTACGAAGAGCAATGTGAAATATTTAGAACATTGGGTGAGGTTGAGCCGATAGAAGGAGTAGTGGATGTACTGCGTTTTCTCAAGAAGAACAAGAAAGAAATATGGGTAGTGACAGGGAGCGCAAAATCTTCTCTGTTAGATAACCTGAACACTCGAATAGGTCCGTTCTTTGATCGTTCGCGAATGATAACTGCCTTTGATGTGACGCATTGCAAACCAGACCCAGAGCCATATCTGCTTGCTTGGGATAGAAGTAAGTATCCAAAGAAAGATTGTTGTGTGATTGAGAATGCACCTTTAGGTGTGCGTTCGGGAAAGGCAGCCGGATTGTTTGTTATTGCTGTTAACACCGGTCCTCTTGCCGATGCTGCATTATGGAACGAAGGAGCCGACCTTGTCTTTCCCTCTATGAAAGAGTTGCTGGAGTGGCTCAAGAGCAGCGATTAAGTCTAAGTATTGTTTAGGATTTATTTTTGTAGTTTTTGAAGAGCTTCTGCGACTTGTTGCATGAGCCATTGCGGTGTGCTGGTCGCGCCGCAAATACCTATTTTAGTCGAAAGTCCAAAGTTAAAAGTCGAAAGGTGCTTACGAGCACTCCGATATAAAGTCGAAAGCTTTTCTTGCAAGTCCTCCTGTGTTTCGATGAATATGGTGTTGGGATTGGCTTCGCGGCAGTGCTCAAACAGCACTTTGGCGTTGGAGGATTTGCGACCACCTACAAAAAGGACCAAGTCCTGTTCGGCAGCAAAGGCTTTAAGATGCTCCACGCGGTTAGCGACACTTCTGCAAATGGTGTCGTGGTACTCGAAAATGGAGTTTGGAGAGTGGAGAGCAGAGAGTTTGGCTACTAAGTCATTAAATCCTTCTACTGACTTAGTGGTTTGCGAAAAGAGATAGATATCACGAGTGAAGTCAATTTTATCTAAGTCTTTTTCGCTCTCAATAATAATCGCCGTGTTGTTCGTTTGTCCCTGCAAGCCGATGACTTCTGCATGTCCCGCTTTTCCGTATATAACTATTTGCGCATCGCGATGTTCGATGTAGGTTTTATGAATGCGTTCCTGTAGTTTTTTCACTACGGGACATGTGGCATCGATAATCTCGATACCGTTATTGTGCGCGATATGATAGGTTGAAGGTGGTTCACCGTGCGCGCGCAGGAGCACGCGTATATTATGTAAGGTGCGTAAGTCGTCGTAATCGATAGTCTCGAGTCCGAGTTGCTCCAGTCGCTTGACTTCTTGTCCGTTGTGCACAATATCTCCAAGACAGAAGAGCTGACCTTTCGCCAGTTCTTCTTCCGCTGTGCGAATAGCGCTTGTGACGCCGAAACAGAAGCCGGAGTTATTGTCTATTGATACAATCATCAAAAAGGCGTTGGATTTGTAGCATTTGTTCTTCCTTGGTCATGTTGGAATTATCTACGACGATAGCATCTTGTGCTTGTCGCAGTGGCGATTCGGCACGATGCGTGTCTCGATAATCGCGGTCATTGACGTCATGCAGTACGTCTTCGTAAACAGGATGTTCTCCCTTCTCTTGCAACTCCAACAAGCGTCGCTGTGCACGCACTTCGGGTCGTGCGGTAAGGAAAAGTTTGAGTTCGGCGTTTGGAAAAACCACTGTACCGATATCGCGGCCGTCCATGACTATACCTTTCGCTTCACCTAATTCTTGCTGTTGATTAACAAGGAAATGTCTTACTTCGCCAATTACAGCCACTTGGGATGCCATGTTGCCTATTTCTATTGTGCGTATATGGCTCTCGACATCTTCGCCGTTGAGACAAACGTGCTGACCATTAGAAGTTTGGATAAACGATATCTTTATCTGCGGTAAGAGAGCAATAATCTGTTTCTCATCTCCAGCCACTCCAGCGCGTGAGACGGCTAAAGCAACTGCGCGATACATAGCGCCTGTATCCACATAGGTGTAGCCTGCGTACTGAGCCAATTGTTTGGCTACGGTTGATTTACCACATGACGAATAGCCGTCTATTGCTACAATAATTTTTCTCATTTGAGTAATGAATTGATGTCCAAGGCAAGGCTGGCTTGGTAGGTGAAAACATTCTTTGTTGCTTGCGTGAATGCGAATCCAACACGGAATTTATAAATGCGTACGCCTGCGCCGATTGCCAAACCTGCTATAGAGAATTGGTCTTGGATATGCATTTCGGCACGACGGCGGTGGTTGTAGCTGAGCGTGATGTAGAATCGCTCGCTTTTGGGAGTTATATCAAGGAAGAAGATGGTATGGCGGAACATCATGTCGTACCATTTAATATCAGCCACTTCGTCTTTGATTAAGTTCGTGTGCTCGTAGCCTAAGTTCCATTGCTGGATATTGTGTATGGTCATACCGATACGAATAGGCGCGTGCTTAAAGCGGTAGTTAAATCCTAACTGCAGATTAAGCGGTAGCATCTCGCGAACTTGTCCGCCCTCGTCGGAGTAGAAACCCTTTAGTTGCCAACCGATATTCTGCAGTACTAAACCTAATTGGAATGTCGAGTCTCTCAACTGAAAGTGTGCGCCTACGTCAGCTCCCAAAGCGAAGGCAGAGTAGTGCTCATAGAACGACATTATCGGCTTAAGCGTTACGCCAATAGAGAAATTAGGACTGAGTTGACGCGCGTACATAGCGTCAATGAGAATATCCTGTGCACCAAACGTAAGACCGCTGCGTTCGCCATTGCTATCAGCGTATGGAATACGGCCGTAGTCTAAGAAATGCACACCTACTGCAAAGTAGTTGGGCTTTTCGGGTCGGTCGGACACATCGTGCTTATCCTTAATGAACTTTGCTTCGCCAAAATTGTGCCCGTAAAGAACACTGGCGAAGTTCGTTCCTGGTCGAAAATAGGCGTAGTTTAACTCTAAGACCTTATCCGTCATGGAGCCTAAAAGGGCAGGGTTGCACATACCCATGGATATCTCGCCATCGCGGATACTTACGTTTGTTCCGCCTAACGCATTCAAACGGGAGGAGACGGGTAAGTCCAAAAAGGCGAAAGCAGAGGTTCCACTTCCTAAGTATTGTGCGTAGGTCGGTAATGCTAACACTACGCACAATAGCGTAATCACTATGTGTAGTCTCTTATTCAAACTTATTTCTTAGGTGCGAAGAAGGTGTCTGCCGTCTTAGCCATTTGGTAGTTCCAGTTTTTTGTTGTATCGCCGGCTTGCTCGTAATACTTTGTTGCCTCTTTGAAGTAGTGCATCGCACGTGTACGGCTTCCGCCAAACAAAGGTGGCGTATAGAAATCCAATACGCCGGCTACCGTAAGAGCAAATGGGTCTTTCTTGTCATACGAAAAAGCAGAACGAACGTAACGTTGCGCTTTAAGTCCCATCGGTATAAGGTCAAGCTTGCTGGCCTTAGCGCGGAAAGCACACTCTGCTGCCTTATACGCCATGAAAGGAGCTGACGGTAAGTAATAACGTAAGCTCTGTAGATGTGTAGCAAACGTATCAATGCGTGCCTCTTTGTCATCTGCGATTTGGTCATCTGCCACCAAGGCGACATATCCATACTCATAGTTGATATATATCGCTTGGTCTGCTAAAGATAGAGAGGACCACTTTGTGCTATCGAGATAGGCGCGCCAAATAGACATGTCCTGTTTGAGCCATGCCTCATAAAGACGCTCTGTCGGGACTTGTGCAAAGCACAGCCCCGAACATAGCATCAGTAATATTAATAGCAGTTTATTTTGCACCGCGTTCTAATTTAAGTGTAATAGTTGGTTGGTCACAAACTTCGGTCGGTCCGTAGTATTGAATTGGTCCTGGGTAGATGTAACTGCTCTTGGAGTCAGCCCACTCAGCACGATGTTTCTTGAAGTACAGGAACGGCGCACCATTAAGGTCAACCAATGCCTTTTGGATAACGGGTTTCATCTTACCATTACGTTTCTCCATATTCATCATCATCGTGATAGGTACACCACCAGCAATCCATTCCGCAGCCGGGTGTGTGAGGTTGCGTACGAGTGACATATATCCAGTCTTACCTGCTGCAATAAGGTGTGCAGCAGTTACGCCGATAGAGTAGCAGTAGTCAGCATCGAAATTGGACGGAATAGCGCAAGTTTCTCGGTCTCGATTTGTGACACCATGACGTTACCATGAGGATCGCGATCCAGTGTCAGCTGACGAGCAATACCCTTTGGTAAGGAGCGGTATAGTTCGCAGGAAGCCGGAGTAAGCATCGACTTAACGTATTCGCGCTTAGCATCATCGCCTCCCAAAGTAGCAAACTCTTCGTTCTCAGCCAGTAAGTCATTCAACTCTTGGATAAGAATACGCATTGCAGGAATGAACTCAATCAGACCTTCCGGAATAAGTATTGTACCGAAGTTCAATCCTTCGTTCGAACGGTCAACAATAACCTCAACAATCTGCTCAACGATATCGTTAAGCGTCATGTTCTTCGCCTCCACCTCTTCGGAGATAAGGCAGATATTCGGTTGGCTCTGCAAAGCACACTCTAATGCGATATGACTTGCGCTACGTCCCATGAGACGAATGAAGTGCCAGTATTTCTTAGCGGAGTTGGCATCGCGTTGGATGTTACCGATGAGTTCGGCATAAGTCTTACAAGCGGTGTCGAAACCGAATGACGTCTCAATCATCTCGTTCTTTAAGTCACCGTCAATAGTTTTTGGACAACCGATAACTTGGATGCCGCATTGTTTCTGCAAGTAGTACTCAGCCAATACGCAAGCGTTGGTGTTCGAGTCGTCACCACCGATAATTACAACGGCCTTGATACCTAACTTATTGCAAATCTCGATTCCATTATCGAACTGCCACGTCTCTTCCAGTTTCGTACGACCGGAACCGATAATATCAAAACCACCGGTGTTACGGTATTCGTCAATGATATCGGCTGTGAGTTCTTGGTACTTACCATCAATCAGACCGCTTGGGCCTCCGAGGAAACCATATAATTTATTAGCAGGGTTTAGACGTTTGAGGCAATCAAACAAGCCGCAGATCACATTGTGACCACCAGGAGCTTGACCTCCTGAGAGGATAACGCCTACGTTAATTGGTTCACTCTTGGGTTCTCCTTCAGCGGGCTCCATCGTGATGATAGGTAAACCGTACGTGTTGGGGAACAATTGTTTAATCTCGGCTTGGTCTGCTACAGATTGAGTAGCAGCGCCTGTGCTCAACCGAACATTTCCGCTCAGGGCAACCGGCATTTTCGGTTGGTAAGCCTGACGGGCAATTTGTAAAGGTGATTTTTTCATATCAATATATTTTATTTGTTAATGATGCCAAATTTGGTGCAAAGGTACTGCAAAAATATTATATATGCAAATTAAATTTGCATTTTTATGCACAATCGCTATTAATGAGCTGTACTAATTGCTCTACAGCCTCTTCTTGAGGTATATTTTTGAGAATGCACTCTTTGCCTTTATATAAACTGATGCGGTCGCGTCCTGCGCCTACGTAGCCATAGTCAGCGTCCGCCATTTCTCCCGGTCCGTTAACGATACAGCCCATAATGGCTATTTTTAGTCCTTGTGCTTTCGCACCCAATCGGGACATGATCCCGTGTTTAACCTGTGCGATAGTGGTCTGTAGGTCAAACATCGTTCGTCCGCAGCCTGGACAGGACGTGAACTCGGTCTTATACATTTTAATTCGGGCTGCTTGGAGAATATCTTTGCTCAGATTCTCTACTCGAGCTAAGTCAAAGGTTGGATTGAGTAACTCTAATTTATCGCAGTTATATTGCCACAAGAGTCTTCCGCACTCGGCTGCGGCGTGCAGTTGGAACTGATTCCAATCCTTCTCTGTGTTATAGTAGAACAGGCTATTCTTCTCTTCGTCGTATGTGATGATGATATTTTCGTTGTAGCGAGGACTATCCGGATCTACGAAATAGTGGATAAGTTCCTTAGCTACAGGTATTTCCGCTTCTGGTTCTTCGCTGAGACTAACGCGAATAGTATCTCCAATTCCTTCCGCCAAAAGTGCTCCTATTCCTACGGCTGATTTAATGCGTCCGTCTTCACCTTCGCCAGCTTCTGTTACGCCTAAATGAATAGGGTAGTGCATGTTCTCTTTGTCCATCGTCGCCACCAACAGACGCACTGTCTCCACCATAATTCGGGTGTTGGACGCTTTGATACTGAGCACGATATTGGTAAAGCGCTTGAGATTGGCAATACGCAAAAACTCCATGCAACTGGCAACCATTCCTTCGGGTGTATCGCCGTATTGCTCCATAATACGTGCAGACAGACTTCCGTGATTAACGCCGATACGGATAGCCGTCTGGTTCTGACGACATAGGTCCAAAAGGTGCGAGAAACGTTCGTTGACGGATTGCGAATCCGGAGCATAGTTTCCCGGATTAATGCGCACTTTCTCACAAACGGCAGCGGCTAAATCTGCCACATCCGAGCGGAAGTGTATATCCGCTACTAACGGCAAGGTGCTCCCTGCCGCGTGTAATTGTTTCTCAATCTGAGCCAATGACTCCACTTCGCGTGCACCCTGCGTAGTGAAACGGAATAGCTCTGCGCCCGCTTTCTCGCAGCGAAGGGCTTGAGCTACGCTGGATTCAATATCATTGGTCGAGGTGTTCGCCATTGTCTGCACGCGAATAGGTGCAGAGGAACCTATCGTTAAATGACCTACTTGTATCGTGGTCGTTTCGCGCCGATGATAAGTTAATGGTATGTTCATTTTTTTATCTTTTTGTACTGCCTGGACTTCTACCAAATAAAAAAGCAGAGATCTCGCGACCTCTGCTTGTGTGAACCAGCTGGGGCTCGAACCCAGGACCCCATCCTTAAAAGGGATGTGCTCTACCTGCTGAGCTACTGATTCTCCTGCTTTTTTCAAAAGCGGCTGCAAAGGTACTGCTTTTTTTCGGACTGACCAAATTTTTTAGCAAAAAAATGAAGAAAAACCTCTTTTTTCTGCTTTTTTGCCTTCTAAAATGCTTATTTATACTTATAAATGGCTACCGTTTCGGTACTTGTATCGAAATCGGAAGTAAATACAACTTGTAGTTTTGTATAGCGGCTATCCACTTGTACAACTTCTCCCCACTGGCCTTTAATTCGGTCATCTACTGCCTTGGAGAAGTCTTTTGCTTTTTGTTTCACTTCTACGGCATCTTTGACTTTTCGTAAGATGACGTGTTTCGCACCAATCTTGCTATATTCATTTTCGCCGGCGACAATCGTACAGATGGAATCAATTCCTTCGGCTGTCAGTCCAGGAGCAGCAGGAGACGTACTCCCGCTTACTCCGAACGTGATATCCCAACCGATGAGTCCGTTCTGCTGGTCGCTCTTGCTGCATGAGCAGAGAATGATTACCAGCGCGATGAGTATAGAATAGCCGTATCGCATCTTATAGCACGATATTAACGATTCTGCCCGGAACAACAATCACTTTCTTCGGTGCGTTGCCGGCGAGGTACTTGGCAGTCTGGTCATTAGCCATAACAATCTTTTCTACCTCGTCCTTAGGCGTCTCTTTCGGCAGCGACAGCGTAAATCGCACTTTTCCGTTGAACTGAATCGGGTAGTTGATATTATTCTCAACTAAGTATTCCTCATTGCACTTTGGCCACTCTGCGTTCACAACGAAACCGCATCCGTCGCCTTTGCAGCGGTGCCATGCTTCTTCAGCAATATGCGGAGCATAAGGAGCAATCAGCACAGCAATCTGTTCCAAGATAGCGCGTTTATTGCACTTGCCTAATTCGTTCACAGCAATCATAAATGCCGGAATAGATGTGTTGAACGAGAAGTTCTCGATGTCCCACGTTACTTTCTTAATCAGTTTATGCAAACTGCGTAATTCGTCCATTGTCGGCTCGTCGTCGGTAATCGTTTCGTACATGTTCCATAGCTTGCGCAGGAAACGGTGAACGCCGTCGATACCATTTGTATCCCATGGTTTGCTCATCTCCAGCGGACCAAGGAACATCTCGTAGAGACGCAACGTGTCTGCGCCATATTGAGCTATCACATCGTCCGGGTTGACAACATTGAACATCGACTTCGACATCTTCTCCACTGCCCAACCGCAGATATACTGCTTAGGCATAGAAACACCTATATTCGGATTGTCTTCTACCTCGTTGCTTGTGCCGTCGGCAAAGATAAACTGAGCATTTCTGAACTCCGGCATCCAAGCGCGGAAGGCGTGAATATCCAATACGTCATTATGAACAATATTCACATCCACATGTATCGGTTGCACTTTATCCTTGTACTCCGGATTATCGATAAGGTTATAGCTGATATACAAGTTACCGGTTGCGCCTTCGCCGATATAACGATATACGAAGTTCGAACGGCCTTGAATCATACCTTGGTTAATCAGTTTCTTGAACGGCTCGTCTTCGCACACGTAGCCTAAATCATATAGGAACTTATTCCAGAAGCGGCTATAAATCAAGTGTCCGGTTGCGTGTTCCGTTCCGCCGATATATAAGTCCACTTGCCGCCAATATTCGTTCACTTTTTTGTCCACAAGCGCTTGGTCGTTATGATTATCCATATAGCGCAGATAGTATGCACTTGAACCGGCAAAACCAGGCATCGTGCAAAGCTCAAGCGGATAACCATTATACGTCCAGTTTGCGGCATTACCAAGTGGCGGACGACCATCTGACGTAGGCTTAAACTCTTTTATCTCAGGCAGTTGCAATGGTAACTCGTCTTCAGGAAGACCATAAGGCATATCGTCCTTGTAGTAGATTGGGAACGGTTCGCCCCAATAACGTTGACGGCTAAAAATAGCGTCGCGCAGACGATAATTGACTTTCACATGACCAATTCCTGTGTTGGTGATATACTCCTTCATCGCTTGGATTGCATCTTTAACTTCCATGCCGTTTAGGAAACCGGAGTTCATCATCTTACCTTCCTTAGCGTCGAAACTCTCTTCGCTCACGTCAGCGCCCTCAATCAACGGAATAATCGGCAGATTGAAGTGCTTGGCAAATGCGTAGTCGCGGCTATCGTGTGCCGGAACAGCCATTATCGCGCCAGTTCCATAACCCGCGAGCACGTAATCAGAAATATAAATAGGTATCTCACCATTCGTTAGCGGATTGATAGCGTAACTACCTGTGAATACACCGGTTACGCGACGGTCAGCGATGCGTTCGCGCTCAGTACGGTTCTTGCAGCGAGCAAGATATGCCTCTACTTCTTCGCGTTGCTCATCGGTTACTACACGTTGAACATATTCGCTCTCAGGCGCTAAAACCATAAATGTCACACCAAACACCGTATCCGCGCGGGTGGTGAAGATAGTCATCGGAAAATCTTCGCTTTCGGCTTTTGACTTTAGCGCTTTGCCCGGACTTTTGACTAAGAAAACCATCTCTGCGCCTTCGCTGCGACCAATCCAGTTACGCTGAGTCTCTTTGAGGCTCTCTGTCCAATCGACGCGGTCTAAGCCTTCTAACAACCGACCGGCGTAAGCACTTACGCGCAAAGACCATTGGCGCATTACCCGCTGTTCAACGGGATAACCACCGCGTACACTCAGTCCTTCGCTCACCTCGTCGTTAGCCAATACTGTGCCTAATTTCGGGCACCAGTTCACTTTCGTATCGGACAAGTACGCAATGCGGTAGTTCATCAGTCGTTCCTGTTGCTCTTTCTCGCTCAGCGTCTTCCAAGTCGGGTCGTTCTCTTCCCATTTAGCCACTAATTCCGTGATAGGACGTGCTTTCTGCAAAGTCGTGTCGTAGTATGAGTTGAACATCTTGAGGAATGCCCACTGTGTCCATTTATAGAACTTCGGGTCGCAGGTGCGCACTTCGCGATTCCAGTCGTAGCAGAAACCAATCGTACGCAGTTGTTCAATATAGCGTGCTATATTCTTATTAGTCGTTACTTCCGGATGTTGACCGGTTTGAATGGCATATTGTTCTGCCGGCAATCCGTATGCATCAAAACCCATCGGATGCAATACATTAAAGCCTTGCAGACGTTTATAGCGGCTGTAGATATCGCTCGCTATGTAGCCTAACGGGTGACCGACATGCAATCCCGCTCCCGATGGATACGGAAACATGTCCAGTACATAGTAATGCGGCTTCTCGGACTCATTCGAAACGGTATAAACACCTTTCTCTTCCCATTCCTTTTGCCACTTTTTCTCAATCTCAGAAAAATTATATTCCATATATTTTAATTTACGATTTACAACTCATTTTAGGCAAAAAACCTTTGCGGCTGCAAAGGTACTGCTTTTTTTTGAGATATGCAAGAAATGTGGGCATTTTGTGAAAAATTTCCTATTATTAAGATTTCATCTCCTTTTCAACTATCTGTTTTCATCCTCCAAATCAGCATAGGTTACGCTACTCTTACGCTATGCTTAGACTATCCTTGCAAAATATCCGATTATTAAGATTTAGACAAATAAGACCCGCCACCGAGCGACGAGCGGGAGATGACCGAGATACAACCGAGAGAAGACCGACTCAAAAAAAGCCCATTTCTGCCCCGAAAAATGTACGATTATTAAGATTCGGGTGGCAAAGTAGTGCTAATTGAAGAATTTTACGTAAAAAATACACTCAGAATGAATTTTTTTACGGTTTTCCTTGTTCGTTCCAAGAAAAAGTAGTATCTTTGCAGCGGGTTTGTTGTAGATTTTCCCCGACTGTGTCGCGTGCTGTCTTTTTTACGTTGTGTAAATCAATACTAAAATAATGATATTATTATGAGAAAGATTCAAATTCTTTTGGCAGCTCTGGTAGCCGTAGTGATGAGTAGTTGCACGTTCAAGACGGAGGCTACAGTAGATGTGGAAGTAACCAAGAACAACCAGCCGCAGGCAGGTGTCGTAGTGTGGAAAATGCACTACAAGGGCATCGGCGGGGTAGAATACAAGCAGAACTATACCGCCTCTGCGACCACGGATGCTGCCGGCGTGGCACATTTCGACCTCAAGTCGCCGGATGATTTTGCACCGAGCAGTGTCGGAGCACAGGACGAGGAGACCTTCTATTTCGCAGTCTTTGATGCCAGTGAAGAGTTGCTCGGTTATGTCTTCCAAAAGGTGAAAACGGGCGACAAACTGACCGTTAAACTCTCCCTTGACGAGCAACCGGACTAACCAAGTTTAATCACGGTCAATACTATTACTAACCATTTAAACAAAACTATTATGAAAAAGATCTTATTTGCAGTAGTAGCCTGCGTGGCTATGTTTGCCTTTACGGCTTGTGAATCCACTGTAACCGGTGATCGTATGTATTGCGTTGATGCGGATGCCAACGGTCAGGACGAAGCTGTTCTGAACAACTATGCGCTCTTCGCTTATCCGACCATCGAGAAAAAAATCAACGAGATAGCCAAATCTCCGATTACCGATGGCTCGAAGTATTTTATCGTAAATGGTACCGCCTCGCAATGCGACAAGAAATGCCAAGCCGCAATCAACGCCGCTATGGACGAGATTGAGGCAAAAGAGGGATACGGTCAGGGTTTCCGCGAGTTGAAAGGTGTGCGCATCAAACTCATGTACCGCAATACCGACAAAACGCCTAATGTGGATGAGCAGGTGTGGTATCGCGATTTCAAATAAGTAACGGTCAGTATGGGTGTGCGCGGGTGTATCCCGTGCATACCTAATTTTTATTGCTATCTTTATGGCTATATTAAATTGTTAAACTAATTGACCATCGCGCACGCGTACGTACGTACATACACGCAAAAGAGTTCAAACCCTCGCCAAACGCCGTTTTTGATTTGGGCACAAAAAAAGCAGAGTGAAACTCTGCTTGTAGAATTGTAATTTTCTCCTTTCCCGTAGTGCTCGGAAGCACCATCTCGGAGAGGGGACGATATGTTATAGTAGTTTGCTCAATTCCTCTGCTGATGGTAAGATATTTTTGTATGCTTCCGGCAACTCGCTGCTACTATGATATGTGGCAACACCCATCGGCTTGGTCATGTCGCGGAAAGAGAACTCCACTTTCTTCTCGTTCATCGAACGGCAAAGAATAATACCAATACTGGGATTTTCGTCCGGCATTTTAACGTACTCATCCAGCGCAGACAGATAATAATTCATCTTTCCTGCATATTCCGGTTTGAATTTGCCGCTTTTGAGTTCAACAGCTACTAAGGAACGCAAACGGCGATTGAAGAACAGTAAATCAATAAAACTCTCTTCTCCATCAACAATCAATCGGTATTGGTTGCCCATAAAACTGAAGTCGCCGCCAAGCGCCATAATAAAGTCCTTTATATTCTTTACTATCTGCTGCTCCACATCTTTTTCATCGACAAAATCCGGATCAGGAAGCGTTAGGAAATCCAAGACCACATCTTCGCGGAACACTTGCAATGCTTTGTCACGTAAACGGCTGTCAGGAATGGCAAACTGAAAATTATTCGGAGCAGCTTCCTTATGGAATACATCTGCTTTAAGATTCGCAATCAGTTTGTCTTTTGTCCAGAACTGCGTTGCACATTGCCGGATATAAAAGAGGCGTTCTTCTATGGTGGACGCATAACGGATTACTTGTCTATGCAGACTAAAACCTACTTGAACAAAGTATTCCATGTCTGCTGCTGACAAATCGGCCACTGCTGGTTGCCGATTTTCAAATGGGTCAAACAGCAGTATATTTTTCAAATTGTCACCATTTCGTTACCTTTACAGCAACTTCTTCACTTGGTCGTAGACGTTCTGTGCCGTGAAGCCGAGTTTCTCGTCAAGCACTTTGTACGGTGCGCTGAAGCCGAAACTCTCAAGTCCCCAGATAGCGCCATTGTCGCCTACCAGACCTTCGAGCGTGCACGGCAAACCGGCTGTCATTCCGAAGCGCTTAATGCCTTTCGGAAGAATCTCGTTCTGATACTCAATAGGCTGTTGACGGAATAATCCTTCACTCGGAACGCTCACTACCTGCAAGCGAATGCCCTCTTTGCGCAGCAGCTCTGCGCCTGCCATTAACGTCGCAACTTCGCTACCGGAAGCCAGCAATACTACTTGTGGATTCTCGTCTTTCGATACGATATATGCACCTTTACGGAAGCCTTCGAGGTTGACGTTGGGCACCGGAGCGATGTCCTGACGGCTGAGGATGAGGGCTGTCGGTGTAGCGGTGTTCTCGATAGCGCAGCGCCATGCGAGAGTGGTCTCCTCGGCATCTGCCGGACGGAGAACGAGCATGGACGGTTTGCCGGAATGGTTGTGCAGTTTCTCCATCAGACGGATCTGTGCTTCTTGCTCTACAGGCTCATGCGTTGGGCCATCTTCGCCTACGCGGAATGCGTCGTGACTCCAGATAAACTTAACCGGTAACTCCATTAGTGCTGCCAAACGAACAGCTGGTTTCATGTAGTCGCTGAATACAAAGAACGTAGCGCAAGCAGGGATGATACCGCCGTGCAAAGCCATACCCATGCACAGGCAGGCCATCGTTAACTCGCTCACACCGGCTTGCAGGAACTGACCTGTAAAATCACCTTTCTTCAGCGCGTGAGTCTTTTTCAGGAAGCCGTCCGTCTTATCACTATTGCTCAAGTCTGCACTCGAAACAATCATGTTTCCAACGTTCTCCGCCAAGAATGAGAGCACCGTTGCGCTGGCACCGCGGGTGGAGTTGCCTGCTTTCTGGTGAACAAGGCTCCAGTCCAAGCAAGGTGTTTCGCCACTCATATATGCCTCGTACTCAGCGGCAGTAGTCGGGTTTGCCTCTTTCCATGCGCGGTACTTAACGTAGTAGTTATTAGCATATTCACGCAGTTCTGCAGCGCGGTCGTCGTACAGTTTCTTCACTTCGGGGAAGATTTGGAACGGGTTAGTCGGGTCACCGCCCAAGTGCTTAACCGTTTTCTCGAAAGAAGCACCGGATTTGCTAAGCGGCTGTCCGTGCGTGGAGCATTGACCTTCGAAGCTCTCGCCGCTCTCGGTTACAGCACCCTTACCCATAGCAGTGTGACCGATGATAAGAGACGGCCGTTTGTTCTCTGCAATCGCTTTGTTCAAAGCCTCGCGAATAGCGTCGGGGTCGTTACCTGCAATCTCTTGTACAAACCAACCCCATGCCTCATATTTCATGGCAACATCTTCGCTCGTTACCTCTTTGCAGCCGGTAGAGAGCTGTATCTCATTTGAGTCATAGAACATGATTAGGTTATCCAATCCCAAGTGACCGGCAATACGACCTGCACCTTGTGAAATCTCCTCTTGTACACCGCCGTCTGAGATAAACGCATAGATATTCGGATTGTGCATCTCGCCTACGCGGGCGTTGAACCATTTAGCCGCGATAGCTGCTCCAACTGCGAATACATGTCCTTGACCAAGCGGGCCGCTCGTGTTTTCTACACCACGCTCAATATCGCGCTCCGGGTGACCGGGAACGACGCTGCCCCATTGACGGAGCGTCTGCAACTCATCCAGACTGTACTTACCTGCAAGACAGAGCTGACTATATAGCATCGGAGCCATATGACCTGGGTCTAAGAAGAAACGGTCGCGTGCTTCCCAACCTGGATTCTCAGGGTCGTAACGAAGGAACTCCGAAAAGAGTACATTAACGAAATCCGAACCGCCAAGTGCACCACCCGGGTGACCGCTTTTTGCTTTCTCTACCATAGCCGCTGCCAGAATACGAATGTTGTTTGCAGCCTTGTTCATTAAATTTGTGCTGTTCATAAAAAATTAAATTTAAGTTATATATTACAATTTACAAAGTACAATTTACAAGGTACAATAATGCGCCAGCCGCCAAATTAAAACTTGTACCCAATATAATAATTTATCCCCCAGTTCGTATCGTCGCGATACCCAAAACCAGGAATGTAGTAGGGTAGTACTTCCCCATCTTTTGCTTTGCGCGTGAATAAAATCTTCAGTCGCACGTACCAACCCATTTGAAAGCCTTCCCACACTTGCACTTGGCAACCGGCAACCACTTCACCCCAGCAATCGGCATGAAACTGATTAACAAAATCCAAGCGCTTGCCGCCACTCCAGTAGTTGTCGTTCATCGTCACGCCGGTCAGGTCATAGCTCTGTAAGCCTGTACCGACACGAATACCCACCATTGCTGCGTTCAAACGTTCAGGGTGTTTTTTCAAACCGTTGATATCCAGTCCCACGCGGAAGAATCCGCCTTCACCTTTCTGCCTGCCGCCATCTGCTGAAGCATTGGCGCGCACATAACCGCCTTCTAAAGTCGGGTAGTAACGTTGTTTCAAACGTACATTCCACGCTGCCTCAAAACTCAAAATATTTCCTTTCGACATCGCAGCCTCTAATATCGTTGTCGCGAGGTCTAACTTGATATTCATTCCCTGATAGATCACCGAGTCGGAGTAGATACGTGTTCCGTCTTTCAGTCGCTCGTACTTGCCGGTCAGCACGTTTCCTTTTTCCTGGATTGTGTCTTCTTTCACCGCAGGTTGCTCTACTTCCACTATCGTATCGGTCACCATAAACGCTCCGGCACTATCCGCTACCAGCACCTGCAATGTGTCATTGCGCACCTCAAGTGAGTCTTGCGGCACTTGAGCATAAGCACTCGCCATCGCCATTACTAACACTATTATCCACAGCAGTCTTCTCATTTCTTCTCGTCGTGTGTCGTAGCGTAAATGCGAATATTATCTTGCTTGTATGTCTCCACAGCAGCATTGATTATCGTAACTGTGTCTGCCCATACATTCTTGCACCACACTTTCTCTATCGTATGATAAACCGCGCAGCCGCACGCCATTGAGATAAAGCGTTGTGTGTTATCGTGTTGGATATACAATGTCTCTTTCTTACCCTGCCACGTAAGCGTAAAAGCGGTCACCGTCGTGTCAGTTCGTAGCGGCAGATAAACATGGTCAACCCCCTTGGCGTTTTTGTATAGTACCGAGTCGCTGCCCACACCTTGAATTGTGATGCTGTCCCATTTAGTCACCGAGCTCACTGCGTCCAATGTGTCTGTGTGTGTACACTGTAGCACTACGCCTGCGCATACGTTAATATCTTGGCGACACGTCGTATCCGGCTGGCACGCTACCAACCCCATCACCATTAGCAATATGACAAAAATATCTCCTCTCAAATCTACAATCTAAAAATACGGCTTTAGCCGTTTATAGTAGCCCTCTTGCTTCGTCCTTGAGCGCATCTAATGCCATCTGATGTGGCGTCTCTCCGTTATTGCGGTATGCGGTCATCAGCACTTTCGCATAGTCCATCGCCGTACTCTCCGGTGGCAACTGCATCGCCATCGCACTAATGAATGCACCCATCTCGTCGCGCGCACCGATAATCTTTGACCACGTCTCGTCGCTCACGTAAATCTGCTGGCTTAGGTTATGGTCGAACTCTAATCGCACTGTCCGCAGTAACTCTTGCTGCATCTTCATCACCGGCAGACTCGCCATGCTCTCGCCGGCGGACTCCAAACGCTCGCTCAGTCCCATTACTAACGCTTCCGGTTGAGTACGCTCAAGAACTAATGCCAAACGTTCATAGGCACGAAGTCGGGTAGGGGATATCTCTTTCTGACTCGCCAACTTCAGCTCCCACAGGCGCTTCTCTTCCTCGTTCTTGAATAACTTATTCATCACAATCCATACGCTGATTAGCACCACTAATGCCGGTATGGTAAACATTATTACTTGCCAAAAACTCATTGCCGTTTAATTATACATACTAATTCGGCGACAAAGGTACAACTTTTTTAGCATATATGCAAGTATTTTTTATTTTTTTACAAAAATAATACTTTAAGTAAGGAGATATGAAAAATTAAAAGTGCAGAAAATTTGAATTTCTGCACTTTTGTACTCTTAGGAAGAAGATTAGGAAACAGGAAGTTCTGGAATAATGATTGTTGGATTATATTTTTTTAGTTCCAAAACAAAATGCTCGATATCTTTGAGTAGCAAGTTGGGCATTTCCCCTTCAGCCAGTTTAAGTTGGATAACATCAACTTTACCGCAAATCGTATAACGCTTTTTGAAAATAACTTGTTTAATAGTACTGATTGGAGTGATTTTGTGATTGTACAATCCATACACCTCTAAATTACCATTGTCATGGATTAGTGCCCTTTCGCGGCTGAGCCGGATGATAACACTGGTCTCTACTATGAAAAAAATAAAAAAGGAGATAACTGCTTTTTGTGGATCTATTTCTTCATAGTGAAAGTAGTTTACCGACAACACTGCCACTATTATTGCTAAAATAGTAATTATGTATAGCAGTGAATAATACAAATATGGGGGCTCAACAAGTGTTAAGCGTTTATACTCCGAATAATTTTTGTGTTCCATAAATTTGTTGTTTAAAATGTTAATAATTATAGCACTTGCGCAAGTGACTTTTACTTTGGAAATCCGGTGCAAAAGTACTACATTTTTTTGTGTTGTACAAATAATATGATGCAATAATACAACACAATTATAACACTAAAATATCTGAATATTAGTGTGTTAGATGAACACAAAACAACTTTTTATCACACAAGTTGTCAGTTTTGTTGAACTAAATCAAGCAAAGTGCTATTCCATTCATTATTATTGTTGATTCCAAGCTTTTTGCCTATACGTTTGCGTGTGGTAGGTATGCTTGCACTGGAGTAGTTCATTATTATTGCAATTTGTTCGTCTGAAAGAGATAATAAGGACAAACATATAAAGAGAAGCTCACGGTCGCTTAATGCGTAATATCGGTGAATTTTACTGGAAAAATTATTTAAACGTTCATCTATTTTACGAAAGAAGTAATTGGAATTGTTACAATATAAGATAGAGTTAAATAATTGATAGTCGTATTGGTCACGCTTTTCTCCTCTTTTTATGGGACGATCTTTTGCCGCCAATTTGATGGCAGTGTTAACTTCCATTTTCCAATCGTCCAAGGCTTTGAGGACTGGCGGCATAAATTCTTCTGCATGAGTTCTTAATCGCATTATTATTTCTTTTTGGCGTTCCAATTGCTGCTTTCCATTGACTTGAATGAGAATAATCATTGCTATCAGCAATAGTACAAAAGCAATTAAGGCGATGATTACAATGTTTATCTGAACGTTCATTTAATAGTATTTTTCTTGTTTTACATGCTATATACTAAAAATGGCATACACAATTTGTATGCCACTTTTGTTTGTTCTTGCTTTAGCGAATCATGTCGTCGCCGAAGTATGGTTGGAGCGCTGCGGGGATATGGATACCCTCTTCGCTTTGGTTATTCTCCAACAAGGCTGCTACGATACGCGGCAAAGCCAGTGCGCTACCATTCAGCGTATGAGCAAGATATACTTTCTTGTCCTCCGCTTTGCGGTAACGGCATTTCAAGCGGTTTGCCTGGTACGTGTCAAAGTTACTCGTTGAACTAACCTCCAGCCAACGATGCTGTGCTTCCGAATAGACTTCGAAGTCGTAGCAAAGCGCTGCCGTGAACGACATGTCGCCGCCGCTAAGACGCAGAATACGATAAGGTAACTCTAACTTCTTGAGCAGACCTTCTACGTGCGCTAACATCTCACGATGCGATGCATCCGAGTGCTCCGGAGTATCGATACGAACAATCTCTATCTTCGAGAACTCATGCAGACGATTCAGTCCGCGCACATCCTTGCCGTAACTGCCTGCCTCGCGACGGAAGCACTCCGTGTAGGCGCAGTTCTTAATTGGCAGTTGTGCCTCGTCGATGATCTCATCGCGGTACAAGTTCGTTACAGGTACCTCTGCCGTCGGAATGAGGTATAAATCATCCACTTCACAGTGGTACATCTGTCCCTCTTTATCCGGCAGTTGGCCTGTTCCGTAACCGGATGCTTGATTGACTACAGTCGGTGGCATAATCTCGGTGTAACCGGCTTTGTTGGCTTCGGCGAGGAAGAAGTTTATCAGCGCGCGCTGTAAACGAGCTCCTTGACCAATATAGACAGGGAAACCAGCTCCTGAGATCTTAACGCCAAGGTCAAAGTCAATGAGGTTGTATTTCTTTGCCAGTTCCCAGTGCGGTAACTTCGCAAAAGCAGGCTGTGGGTCTTCCTCTGCTGGCCAATCGCGCAGAGCAATAGCCGCGCCATCGGCGTCAAACGGATTCTCGGTCTTACCGAGTTTCTCCAGACCTTTACCGTATTCCCAGCCGCCTACTTTAACGGCTAAGTTATCCTCCGCGCACGTACCCGCAGGCACGATATCGTAAGGAGTATTTGGTATAGTCAGCAGCAGTTGTGTCAAGCGCTCCTCTGCCTCCGACATCGCTTTCTCGTACTCAGTGATATTAGCCTTCAAAGCGCCTGTTTTGGCTTTGGCAGCTTCTGCCTCATCGCGTTTACCTTGCGCCATGAGTTGGCCAATGGACTTAGAGATTTGATTCATCTCCGCGCTCGCTGCATCTTTCTTCTGCTGAGCTGCTTTACGCTCCTGGTCTATGGCAATAACGCTCTCGATTACCTCGTGAGCGTTATTGAAATGTTTCTTCTCCAAACCGGCAATGACTTTGTCCTTGCCGTCGTAGATTTGTTTTAGTGTAAGCATCTTTCTAAACTCTAAACACTAAACCCTAAACGTAATTTACTGAGCGATAGGCTCAATGCTTACGTAAGATTTGTTATTACGCTTTTTGGTGAACGTTACAATTCCGTCAGTGAGCGCGTAGAGAGTATGATCACTTCCCATACCCATGTTCTCACCAGGATTGTGTTGCGTACCACGTTGACGAACGATGATATTACCAGCTTTGGCAAATTGTCCGCCCCAAATTTTAACGCCTAAGCGTTTGCTTTCTGATTCACGGCCGTTCTTAGAACTACCGACACCTTTCTTATGTGCCATAATCTACTTTCTTTAAACTTTAAACATTAAACTTTAAACTGAGATTATGCGATAATCTCTTTTACAATAAGGTTCGTCAGGTCTTGACGGTGACCGTTCAATTTCTTGTAGCCTTTGCGACGTTTCTTGTGGAATACGAGGATTTTCTCTCCGCGGCACTCGTTATCAAGTACTTCGCATACTACTTTTGCGCCCTTAACGGTAGGTGCGCCTACTTTTACTTTGCCCTCGTTGTCAACGAGCAGCACTTTGTCGAACTCAACCACAGCGCCCTTCTCGGCTACCATACGGTTGACGAACAACTTCTTGCCAGCTTCTACGTTAAATTGCTGACCTTGAATTTCTACAATAGCGTACATTATTTTTTGTAGTTAATAAATTACATCGTGTAGGCGGCTGATCGTCGGAACTTCTGTGCTGTTGACATGTGTCTCATGCACTGCCGGCGGGCGTCTTATTCGAGCCTAAACACGAAAAAGCGCGCAAAGGTACTGCTTTTATTTGGAATACGCAAATTTTTTTATAAAAAAATGCATTTTGAGCCGAAAAAGCGTTGGAAAAGAGTTGTATTTGGCGTAAAGGTCTTATTTTTACGTGCTTTGTGCGTTATTGTTATCTGATTGTTTGAGCCCGTGATGGTCCCGCTTGACCTGCGGTTGACAGGCGGCTGACCTATGGCTTTTTTTCGGTCGACCTTCGGGCGACCTTCGGGTGACCTTCGGGCGACCTTCGGGAACAGAAGGATACGATGACTAAAACTGAAAAAGGTTGGGAGATTGGTACAAAAATAGGCGAGATTGGTCTCGCCTATTTTTGTTTTCATCAGTTTGCTGACTATTTATTTTTTGCAGTTTGCTGACTAGTTTGTTTTTTGCAGCTTGCTGACTATTTATTTTTTGCAGTTTGCTGACTATTTCTGCTTTATCAGTTTGCTGACTAGTTTGTTTTTTGCAGTTTGCTGATTAGTTTGGTTTTTGCAGCTTGCTGACTATTTCACTCTGCCGCCGAGAAGGTTGTATTCTTTCTCCTCGCGGATGATGATGAGTTGTCCCTGGCGCAGAACTTTGCGTACGGTTTCGGCAGGTTGCTTGTCGTTGACCGCATCCCGGCTACGTGGGACATCGTCAAATGCCGATTCGCAGGTATAGAAAACAGAACCGTCATCAGTTGTAACCCGACAGAAATAGGTGCCGGTCAGACCTTCCGGATTATAAAGTTGTTGTTCTGTTTTACCGGGTATCAGTGCTCCGTTCTCAAACCATTGATATTTGACAAAGCGTTTGGATGAGTTGTCGATGAAGAGTACATCCTCCCACTTGCGATACATCAGGTGTGAGTCCGATATGCGGATGGTGAAGTCCTGTGCAGTGGTGCAAGCAGAGCCCTTGCGTCCGGTAATGACGGTTGCGTTATAATCCCCTGGGGGCAGATTAGTCGGGCGTGCAAAAACAAGGTCTGTTCCTGAAACTGTTGCATCGTAATCGGTATTGTTGATTCGTACAACGAAAGAGTCGGGCGTCCCTGTATCGGGAGTGAAAGGCAGGCGGATTGTGTTCTCGTCATCACAGACAACAGAGCTGTTAGTCGTATGAATAGCGGGAAGCGTTTGTACGGTCAGTATGAGCGAATCGTATCCCAAAGCGAAAGTGTCAATACCTACTGGCGGTGTGATGATGTTAAATCCGTGCTTGGTATAACTCTCACCTTCGCAAATAGTCTCTATATACACGTTACAAGCAAAGCGTACAGGCGGAGTAAATGCGTCGGATGTTTTGGTGCACGCGGGAGTAGTCTCGAAGGCGGCGGTGATTGTTAGCGGAGTAGCGCCCGGATTGTGCATAGTGACGGTCGTCGTGGTCGTCGTACCGGTAGCGGGGATGGTGGTTGTCTTAGCTCCTTTATCGTCGTAAGTAAGGACGATATTATGCCCTGTAGCGTTATACGGAGTAGTGATGGTGACGGTGATGGTATAGTCATCGGCATTGCAGTCCACTTGTGCGGGAACGCCGCTAACGGATACGTTATTAATCACGGGCGAGAAAGGAACCGCAGGGAGCGTGAACTCCTTAATACAACTGTTAGGTCCGTCGAACGATATGTGCAGTTTATGTGTCGCAAGTCCGTCTGCAGGAATATCCGCAACGGTCAGTCCGGTAAGTGTCTGTTTGGTTTTATCGGCAACACTGTAAGTGCCCGTTTGTGCTGTCTGCCCGTCCACCCAGTAGGTAAGAGTGCCTTGCTGGTAAGTGTAATCAAGGTCAAAAGTGAGTGTGGTTGTCAAGTCTGAACAGGTGGGCGTAGTAAGTGTGAAGTTGTTTGCTTCGATTGCGGGGAAGCCCGGAATAACGGTCGTTGCTGTTTTCTTAGCAGTCGGCCATCCGGCGAAATAAACTTCCCAGTTGTGCGTCGGCTCTTTGGTGGAGATAGTAATCGTCTTGTCCAGCGAAGATGGCGTGTCGTATGGAGCCGTGACATCGTATGGGTATTCTGTGCCGGTTGTGAGGTCCTTGATGATGAGTTGTCCGTTAGGATTTTTGTAGTCCACGTGCATGGCTATAGTGTAGTAATCGCTGTCACAATCCACTGGGAGCACCGTTGCTGTGAAAGCGTCTATCTTCGTTTCGTGGAAAGTGACAATAAACTTCTGTTGTGACTTGACCACTTTGGAAATACTACTGATAGCGTGGAACTGGATGTCATCCAACGCGAAGTCATTACCTATATCCAATACATTGGTGTTGAGATTGACAACAGAAATAGTCACATTATCGCAATCTTCGTCGGCATAGAAAGTCTCGGAGTGCTGGTGCCAGAGGTTATTTCTGAATTCGGTAGAACCAAGGTCAAGCACCGCGGATTCTTTCGTTTTTCCGTTATACTGAATGCGGAACTTAAACCGTGCGGCATTTTCCATTTCGCCGAAGTTATTGAGGTTGGCAGCCCAGAAAGAGAGTACGTAAGTAGTTCCTTTTTTGAGTTTGAGTGCGGGATTGGTAGCAGTAGTGGCGTACCATGCTCTCTTGTTACCTCCGGCGGTACCGGTTGCGGCATCAAACAAAGCGAAGTTATTGCCTTCGCGTGCTTTTATTTTAGCGAAGGTAGAGTGGAACATGTTTGCATTGCGCACGACGGCAAATCCGTTATGCAAAGGGTCTTGAGGTTTAGCGCGCAAAGAGCATGTGTCATAGAAGTGAATGTCCTGATCAGGATTTGTCTGCTGGTGAATGCCCCAATAGTTATAGTCGCTTATGTTGCTTTTCTGGCCATACTTGCCGTAATTGAATGTTTTGTCCTCATAATTGCCATTAGACATCATGTCGTCCATCGTTCCGCTGATAGGATAGAACTCCTTATAGATATAAACGATTTGGGTGTCTTTGTTATACACAGGCAGTTGGTAGTTTTGGGCGGCACCTTTGACAGTATCTTTTCCTGCTAACCAGAAATAATCGTTTTTACTGTCAGCACCAACGGGTGAGAGCGTTATGCTTGCGCCTGCAAGCGTGTCTTTGGTGACTGTTTCTACGGCTTGTGTGGCATCTGGAACATTGATGGTGATGGTTTTGGTACAGGCTGTGTTACCGGTAAAATATGCTTTGGCCGTGGTGGTCGTTCCTCCGACAGTGGCTGCCGGCACTTTGTTGAGGGAGAATGACTGCGGGCTCCGTGGAGAATTAATGGTGACCGACTTGCCGTCGCACTCAATCACCAGCTTGCCGTTCGGCTCGGCGAAAGCCACCATGCCGTCCAATGTATAGGTGTTATCATCGGCATTGACGGCTGAGATGGCTGTCTCAAACGATGTGATGGAACAGTCCAATTCACATACGGCATTGGGAATAATCTTAATCAAACGACGACCGGAGGGAATGTTGGAATACAAGTAGTAATAGAACGCCGTAGGTAAAGAGGCGGGGAATTTATTCTTGAGGTAGTCTTTGTCTTTCTCCTCATCCCGGATGTTTCCTGCGTACGAATCAACGGAACTCCATGTGCTTCCATCGGCAGAGTAGAACCAGCCGTGCCCGCTCACATCGTCATATAAATAGGCCGTTTTAGCAGCATTAAGTTTGACGCGCAAAGAGAACGGGTCAGCCGCTGCGTCGGGACAAACGCGGATAACTTCCTCCGTTACACCGCTGCTTTTGATGGTATTGACATTCGGAATGGTGGAAACGGCAGGGGTGTAGGTCTTCCATGTGGAAGTACCTGTACATACGTCCGACACATTATTTTTGGTAGCAAACTCCGTAATGATATTACAGTTGATGGCGGACGGTACACTCAAATCGCATGTCTGGTTCCAACGATTATCCCAGTTTCCTGAAGTACCGCTTGAAGACTTACGTATAATCAGAATCTTGTTGTAATTACCATTAGCATCAAACGTAGCACGGTATATCTTACTACCTGATGTAATAGGGGACAGCGTTAACCATTTGTCGTCGCTTTCGTTCCATAGGTACAGAAACAACTTGGCACCGTCCTTGGACCAGTCGCCGACGGCGTCCGTCTGATCCACTTTGACATAGATATTCTCGTTCTTGACGAAGTTACGGGCATTCAAGTTACATGTCAAGCCCAACAGTAAAACGAATACTATATATTTTTTCATATCACGTCCTCCTTATTGTAATTCACTTTGTTTTTGCACCACTTTCACTTCAACGCGTCGGTCAAGAGTCAATTCGTGGTTTATATTTTCTTCATTAGGCACTAACGAGCCATGACCAATCACGATGACGCGTTCCTTGTCAATACCTTGATTAACGAGGAATTTCGCTACTGCTTTGGCGCGGTTATATGCCAACCGTTCATTGTGTAGCCGCTGCCCTTCCTCCGAAGCGTGACCGTCAATCGAAATCTTTGCGTCCGGTACTTTGTTAAGCACGCCTACGATAGACGCAAGGTAGTCCTGTGACGCCTCGGAAAGCTTGTAACTGTCGTAATCGAAGTATATCTTGTTGAATTTTTCCACTTCCTCCGCCGCTTTGGCAATATGGGCGCGGGTGAGAGTATCGATACGCTCGGTAATGACGGTATCATGGCGATTGAGTATCGAGACGATGGTATCATGACGGGTGAAGTAGTCGAAATAGTCGATTATGTTATGTTGGTCCTTACCGATATGATGCCAGTGTACTCCGACTTTGATCCCCACCTCGTATGGATGGGACGATTTGGTCGTATTCAAAGAGTAGGCGCCGGTGTAGTCCTCCATAAAGGTGAAGTTCTCATCCTTCCAACCTAATGCGTGTTTGTCAGACTTGTTGGCATCGTTTGCTCCGCATTGGAAATAAAGTCCGGCGAATAAATCTATTTGTTTGGTCAAAGGCACCAATGCACCTACGTCTGCAAAGACTGTCGCTTGCGGGCTGACGATTAATTTGCCCTTGGCAGACTGTTCCTGCGCATAGTCTTTTGTGCCGAACTCGTGCATGTCTTTCAGCGTCAAATCCCATGCAGGATAATAGCCGCTGTGGTTCACTTGTCCTTTTTTTACACTATACGAATTAGCTACGGAGAAAGAGGGTGCCAATCCTACGGCAGCGAAGACTCCGGCTTTGCCGCTCTTGTGCAACCACTGGAACTGGAGCGAGA
Source organism: uncultured Bacteroidales bacterium (assembly GCA_900319025.1). GTDB lineage: Bacteria > Bacteroidota > Bacteroidia > Bacteroidales > Paludibacteraceae > Colicola. The sequence goes on along the minus strand of ONMT01000001.1, from coordinate 50,149 downwards.
TAGGAATAGCTAAATTATGCATCCACTGGCGTTCGTCCCATTCAACGACCTCAGAGGTATGTGTATAACGCTGCTCCAAATCGGTATCAGTCTGCCCTTCCCAAGTGTACGTACCGCCTATGTGCGCCGTAGAAGAACTATAGGTGTACCATAGTCCTGCTCCGACACCCCAGTTCGGGTGGAAGAAATAGGCATATTGTATTTGCAGCAAAGGACTGACGAACCCGTTGACGCTACTCTCGTCATCCGTAAATCCGTAACCGAGACTACCGTAGCTCAAACCCACGTACGCCTCAATATAATGTCCGCGACGGTCAGTCGAGTCCACACGAATAATCTCCTCACGCTGTTTCGCCGTGCTGTCCGGCACGTAAGCTACTTGCGTAAGGGTGTCAATGAAATAATGAATTGTGGTTATCTCTACGCGTGACAGGCTATCAGGAGTCTTTTTCAACTCCTCGGTGTCTTCCATTTCATAACGCTGTTCTTTTACCTCCGTGCGATTGGGTTCATCAGAAGTACGTATAATCCGTAGCGTATCGTTCTGACCAAACAATAATGACGGCACGCATAACAGCGGTACAATCAGCCAACTGTTTTTCATTGTATTAGATAATAAAGCAAAAACGGCTGCAAAGTTAATCTTTTTTTTGCAAGTGTGCAAATAAAAAAGTGCAGTTTTTGTTGAAACTGCACTTTTTTTATAGTATTTGGTATTTAAACCGTTATTTTACGCGTTTGCCGACCGCGTTATATTCTTTGTCGTCACGGATGATGATGAGTTGTCCTTGACGTAAGACTTTCGTTGCCTGTCCTTGTTTCATGACAGCGTCGATAGCGGTGGACGGACCTACCGGTTCAACATATTTCTTAACCGATACAAATAATGCATCTTTTATTTGTGCTTTGTTATTGTGCTCGCTATATGAACCTTTCAAGGTCACGGTGTCTTTTTCGGCTACATTGAGTTCTGCGAACTTCTGTGCTTCTCCGGCAGCGTTAAGCAGACCGTAGATGTAAATCTTTCCGGTCTCGTCGATTAAGTCAAAGTTACCGTATTTAGTATTGGTGATGTTAGCTACTACGCCGGTCAGTGTGTAGATATTAAATCCGTCTTTCGCTGCCAGGAAGTCAGCAACTGAGATTGCACCTTTGTCTTCCGGTACGGCAGCAGCTGTTACGTGTACGTTCAGGGTAGCTTCTTTGTCTCCGGACTTAGCGGTAATAACGGCATCGCCTGCTGCTACACCGGTTACTACGCCGCCGATAGTTACGGTGGCCACATTCTCATCGCTCGTGTAGTAATCAACTTTGAAGCCGTGTCCGATAGGATAAGCTGTAGCGGTAACCGTCTCTTGTTCGCCTACTTTCAGGTTCAGGTTGCCGGTGATGTCGAACTCGACATACTCAACGGTCCAAGCGAGTACGTTTACCGTGCACTCGGCTTTCAGACTCTCGTTGCTCTTCACTTTCGCGGTGATGACGGCGGTACCTGTGCTAACGGGGTGAACCTTACCGCTTGCGTTGACAGTGGCAACAGCGGTGTTACTGCTCTCCCATATAACGGCTTGGTCTGCGTCGGACGGAGTAACAGTGGCCTTGAGCGTGATATCCTTGTCGCCGACATGTGTATTGTATGCGCTCTGATCCAACGTGATACCTGTTGCATCGGGCAGTACGGGAGCCTCAAACGGACGAACATAGACGTAGAGTGGGGTAACGTTTGCACCGGTTGCGTATTGACGAATCATACCGGATTGGCTGTTGTAACTGATGCACTTAGCCGGGTAGGTGGTATTTCTGACGATAATACCGGTGCCGTCGGTGTCAAATTTCCATGTATTGTTTTTGGTGGCGCTTGTGCCTAATTTCTTATCGTCGGCTGCTGCTAATTTGCTTGTGGTGCCTAAGAGGGTCAAGGTGTAATTATCAGCTGTGCCTCCGACAACGAGTACCATAGCTGTCTCGCAAGCGGCGGTAGTGGAGGTCAGGGTGACTCCTTCGGTGATTATATTCAGGTTACCGCTGGAGTTAGGATTGCCGCCTGCTGCAGGTGTTGCTACGCTGCTTATAGTCAACGTGCTCGCCAAGATAATGGTGTCGCCTGCTTGCATCTTGCTTGCCTCTGTCACTTTGGTGAAGAACTTGGCGCCAACGACGTTGATGGTTATCTTGCCGCTCTTGCCGCCAAGTGTGCATGTGATTTCTGCGGTACCTTCAGCAACAGCGGTCACTTTACCGTCAGCATCGACAGTAACTACCACGGTGTTGTTGCTCTCGTAAGCGGCTGTATATTGGCTTGCCGCTGAGGCAGGTGTAACAACCGGTTCCAATTGGTAGGTAGCACCAACGGCGAGTTCCTTGGTTGCTGGGTTGAAAGCAACGCCCTCAACCGATACAGGCACGACTTTAACCAAGCAGCTGTCCAGAATCGTTTGATAGTTCTTCGGATTAACGACAACCCATGTGCCTTCGGGGCACAGCGCTTTGGCTGTCAGTTTGGCGGAGCCTGTTACATCTCCCTTGCTATAGGTCAGAATATCCTTGTTGCGAATGGTGAAGTAGCAATCCTGGCTTGCGCCTTCCGGTCCTACTGTACCTTGCAGTGTCACCACTTCGCCTATATAGGTGGTAATCTCATGTTTGTCCAGTGTTATACTTGCCGGTTTCGGCTCATACTGCATGAGTGTAATGCTTGCGCTTACGCTTGGCACTTTAACGGATGTAGCTGTGATAGTCACATTGCCCGTTACGTTTTTAGCAGTATATACGCCATCTTCGACGGTACCTTGGTAGCTATTGTCCACCGTCCATGTGAGTGATTTGTCCGCTGCATTGTCCGGCGTCAGTTTCAAGTACGGTTTGAGGTCAATGGATGTACCTTTAACCAATGAATCCGGAGCTCCGTCGAACTCAATCTTCGTGAGTTTAATCGTGCTTGCTGTCAGCGTGATGCTGATGGGGACTTCTTTCTCCAATTCGTCCAGTGCAGCGTCTTGAGTCAATGCGTAGAGTTTGGCGTCAATAGCCTTAACGGCTGAGGCTGTTCCTAAATACTTAACGGTTACACTGCCGCTGGTACGATCTGTGCTCTGTTCAGGGCTAACGCTGAACAGCGCTTTGTCTGTTCCCGTGATGTCCCACATAATATCCTCTGTCAGGTTCTCGGCGGTGTAGTTGACCTTCACTTCTTTCGTTTCGTTCAGTTCTACGGTGCCGAAATCAATGGCACCTATCTCTAACTTGCTTTTTATTTCTGCAGCAGCACCTACTTTCTTATAGATAGCGAAAGAAGTACCGGTAGCCTCGGTTTTGTATGGCTTGAAGCGGTCGTCGTTGAACCGAACCGGGTATGCAGGATCTGCATCATTCGGACGGATGACGGATGCTACACCGTTGCTGATGCTGATCTCCCAACTCTTCACCGTTTTGCCGGCTTCATACGTAGTGGAGAAGGCACCCTTTCCGCTGTTCGAGCTATAGTCCAGAAGCAAGGCTTTTTCGTTGTCATCCGGATAAATGAACTGCCAGTTGCCGCTGTATTTAGCAGCTCTGAACATTTGAACGCCGGTCTCTGGGATTTCGGCTTTGTGGTTAGTTGCGTCGATGGTTACGCCCTCTGTAATAGCCGGCAAATAGGTGGTGTACAGCGGACCGCAAACGGCTCCCTTTGCCTCGCTGACGAAGATAATAGTGTCGCCATCTTTCAGTCCGCTGGTGTTCTCAATGCGCTCAAACGGAATGGTTTTAGGAACGATAGCTTCGTCCGTAACCACCAGTTTCATCGTCAGGTAATAGGACGTGCCGGGAACCTCATTGGACCAGTCATCTGCGCTATTATAACTGTAAAAGCGGATCTTACCGGTGTATGTGCCAGCCGCGTCTGCATAGTAGTGCAATGTGAGTCCATTTCCTTCGGCTGGGGTGTATTGGTCACCACCGTAGATCCAGCCATCCACGTTGGTTCCATCGAGCCAGAAAGCGGCTCCATCGCTTGGCATCGCGTCATCTTCGAATACAACGCCGCAGTAGGGTATTAAACCGCTGTAGGTAACGTCGATGGTTGTAGAGCCTTCAACCGAGGTTTTTCCTTTGATACTTACTTCGCCGAAATCGACGTTGTTAGGACTGACGGTAATACTTACCGCCGCAAAAGTGAAAGCACTAAATAGGATAAGTGCCAAAAAAGAAGCAATTCTTTTCATGATAATAGATTTAAATTTACGTTGTAACTATCTTTTTCGTATAAGTAGTTTTTAGCCTTCGTTTGTAAATTGGCTGCAAAGGTACTGCTTTTTTTGCATATGTGCAAGAAAAAAGTGCAAGATTCGTCAAAAACCTGCACTTTTTTACTTGGAAGTTCTTTGCCCAGGGGCACGATCTGAAGGTATGGGACCGCTGCGCTGTTAGAAGTTGGACCGCTACGCTGTTGGAGGTTGAAGGTTGGAGCGTTTTAGCGCTGCTCTTCCGGCTTTCGTCATGAGTCCTCTGTGTTGTAGTTCCCGGCATCGTTTTTTATTCAAATTGGTCCAATGACTATTTTTGCGTCTTGGTGAGAGTCGTTGAGCCAATCGTCCATCTGGCAACCGCTTGAGAGTGCTGTCGATCCATCCAAAGCAAAGCGCCTCTTCAACGATATCGGTATATGGCAAGCAAGGCAGTGCAGGTTTGTTCGCTTTATAAATGGCGACCCAGCACTCTTTAGCCGTGTTATGATTGTTTTGTAACCACTCTCGTAGTTGTCCACGTTCGCTATATTCTAACAATAGAGTTATCTCCATAATTTCTTGTTCCCAGAGGCATCGCGGCAAATCCCCACCAGTGTTCGGTCATGTGTTTGGAGGTTCTTTGCCCAGGGGCACGATCTGAAGGTATGGGAAGTTAGTGGATTATTTTTTTGGTGCGAGTGTATTGCTTTGTTTGTTGGCGTTGATTGAGTTGGACTTCAGTGCATTGATTTGTTGGATCGCTGCGCTGTTAGAGGTTCTTTGCTCAGGGGCACGATCTGAAGGTATGGGAGGTTGGACCGCTGCCTGTTTTTTGCTGACGGTCATGTCGTAGAGCACGAATTGTCCCGAACGTGTAGGACCGTCTTCGAGCCAGAAGACAAGCGAGTGGCAGTTATTGATAGGCACGGTGAAGGTCTGCGGTTGCATGAGATTATATACATCAATCTGCTTCACTAACTTTTGGTCGGCGATGATGTTGAGTTTGAAGTGATGGTCTTTACGCTCGCCGAGGTTAACGAGCCTATCGACTTCGTCCCAGTACTCGGACTTATTAGCGACAGTGAAGGTGCAGGACTTATATTGTCCGTAGGGATTGAAGGCGACGACGGAAGCTTGTCCGTTATTCTTGGGGTTCATGAGTCTGAGGATAGCCAAATCCCCTGTAAGACCTCCGCCTGCCGATGTTCCCGAGTAGGCTGAGAAATCGCTTTGTGAGAGAGCACTTCCTGCTCCGACGAGGAACATAATAGCTGCATCGGTGAGTGTGATATTCTCCAACGCCAGAGGTACGTTAGCCTCAAGCATGACACCTTTGCAGATTTGAGAACCGTCCTTCATATTGAAGCAGTCCCGTTTAGTGCCGCCGGGTTTGAAGCAGTCGTTGAAGTCGAAGTTGGTGAGCGAGGAGAGGTATCGTCCTACATAGTGGAAGTAGGGGCGTTGGCACAGGTCTATCAAATCTGCCTCTTCCGGGAAGTCAGGATATTCGTGGTAGAAGAGGTCATTCTTGACAGGTTTGCCGCGATAGAGTGCTATATCTCCCACTCCGATGAAGCATTGTTTCTGTTTCTTATTACCGGGTTTGGCGAAGCGCAACGAGCGGCATTTGTTGATAGGAACCTCGAAGTATTTGTTAGGTTCGGTACAATGGATAATGGTATCAAAGATGAGTTTGTTGTCCGCATAGATACGGAGTCTGTCGTCTTCGAGCACGCGTCTGTTGGTGAGCATGCCGGCATAGAAGGAGATATAGTCAAATTCTCCTGCGAGGTCGAAGGTGGCGTAAGCGTCTATGTTATCGTCGAATAATGTAGCTCCCGAGGCGAGGATCAGTCCCTCGGAGAATTTCTCGCCTCCCATAGAGAACGTGATATAGGAGGACTCTCCTGTGAAGAGAGTGTTTTTGGCTTTCGCGACGCCTCTTACGGAATAGGGCAGGATATTGGTCATGAGAGAAGCAGGCGATTTGAGTTTGGCGACCTGTTCTTTATTGATATTAGCCAGTCCCTCTTGCGGAACGGAGGTGTCGCCTTTGGGATAAGCGTATATATCCACTGCTCCGAAGGTGATGGAGCCGAGGAAGTCGCTTGAGCGCAGTTCGCAGGAGAAAGCGACAGCCTCTTGTCCTGCTACATCGATGACGACTTGCCTTGGCAGATCGGTTTGGCGGACTATCTCTTCATAGAGGATTTTTTTCTTATCACCATAGACAACGAGCCAAGCGGAGGTGTTGGAGCTCTGGTTGTCTCGCGGTCCGACGATAAAGGACAGTTTGTCATAGCGTTTACCAAGCCAGAAATAGGAGTAATACGACGGGTTGCCGATGAGTTTTTGGTCCGAGGTAAATTGTAGGCCGCTCTTGAACTCGTGCCGGGACATACTGATACTTTCCTCCACACTAGGATACTCCTCAAGTGAGTTGGGAGCTTTGTCTTTAGGCTGAATAGGATTGATATATCCGGTGGTGTAGTATGGTAATAGTTGCTCCACAAACTTGATTTTGCCTTGCGGATATGTAACGGGCAGTTTGGGTTGCACGACAGCCACACCTTCCTTCCACAATTGCGCATAAGCCAGTGCGATATCCAGCTCGCCTACCAGCACTTTGAACTTAATCTCGTCCACGCCTTTGACGTCAATTGTAACGAATCGTGGCGGGTCGTAGTTGAAAACGGGTTGGTCAAAGACTCGCTTTCCATCGGCCGTGATGGTGAGAAGTGATTTGGCACTGAGTCCCCCGGCACGATAAGTAGGTCCTAACCAGAAGGTAAGTTTCGAATAAGCGCCATTGAGCTTATAGGTGGCGTACGCATGGTCGTCACTACCTACTAGTCCGTGCGCTGCGCCGGAAAGAACGAGGGTAGCGTTGACGTGGTAGATGTGTGCAATACGCATTGCATCATAGCTTTTCGTATCCGCTTTGGAAGTCGTAGTTTTCAATCGGTGTTCCTCTGCAGGTTTGAGGACATCCGTTAGATATACTTGCGCCTGAAGCGCGATAGTGCCCAACACAAGGGCAGCTACTAAAAGAACCTTTTTCATATTGGTAGTATTTATTGTTCAATTCCTACATACAGTTCGGCATAGGCATAACTCAGCCCCACTTCTTCCACTTTTTCGCTCTTACCGAACTCCACAAAGATATCTCTATCGCCGTAGCGAAATACTGCGCCGTTTTCACGCAGTTCCACAAAGGTCAATTTCTTGAACTTACATGCAATCGAGCCTCTCCACCAGGGATTATCAATCACTTTTTCTACATCCATATCTGGCTCAATATCCTTTACGTCAATCGAACCGCTGTATGGAGTTATGTTTTGTATGCCCGGATCGCACGAGATCTCGTAGCCGGTAACTGTTACTTTTGCCATTTTACACTACTTTTACGCATTTCAATATATAACAACTCACGCCATACTCCTGTGAGAAGAGCGAACTGTCGAGTTGCACTTCCTCGCCGGATTTAATAGTCATCGCCTCACCATGATAATCCAGTTCCAGCAAGCCTGGCCTATAACCCGTCACAACCGGACCATCAAAGCTTGGCCAACAAGGCAGTTCCTCTCCCACCTTGATTTCGGACTCATCAATTTCGGAGCTCTGCCAAGCACCTTTTTGTACAAAAGCGCCCCGGTCACTGAAACTCTGATACAGATTTACATAAACTGCTACCATAATCGCTAATCGTTAAACGTTAAACCTTTAAACCTTTAAACGTTATTACGCCCAGGCATCGTATCGTCCGTCATCTTCTTCGGTTTCGTCGTCTCCGAGTTGTTCGTCGATGACCTCCTGCCAGTCTTCGTCATTATCGAGCGTGAACTCAGGAGCGTCGAAGATGGGGTCGTAGAAGCGTTCTATTTCGTCGGCGTACTCGACGAGTCGTCCTTCCTGATGGATGATGACCGTTTCTGCGAGCAGTCGTTTGGAACCGCATCGTGCTCCCTGTATGGCGATTGAGTCCACGTAGTCGAGCGGTCTGTCGATGAGGTGGTCGTGCATCATGCGCCATAGTTTCTCTATGGAGCCGACGGCATCGTGGATAGTACCGTTGGTGTAGCAGGTAAAGGCTTTGTTATAGTCCTGCTTAAATCCATAGTCTCCGTGGTAGTAACAGTCTCCGAGTTGTTCCCACGAGGCGGTATCTCCAAGTCGGGCGGCCTGGGAGAGACGCGAGTGGATGAGGTCATGGCTGTCTTGGAGCACCCCGTATCGTATCTGGCGCCGTTGAATGCCCTCGTCGTCATGATAGAAAGTTTCGAGTGCGTCGTATCGTTTCATTTCTCGTGCGGCATCGAGGAAGAAAGCCCCCGGGCACAGACGGTTCATGCCTTTTTGGAGGTAGTCGGTGTATTCTGTGGACTCGATAAGCACATTGTTTGTCTCCCCATAGCCATAGGCGATGATGAGGTCCGTAAAAGCTCTGATTACTCCGAGGTCGAGTGCCTGCTGATAGTCGTCCATAACGTAATGGCGTCCTGTGCGTGGTTCGTTAGCCGTAGCGCGGTAGTAGAACCACCATCCGTTCGGGTCGATACCATTTTCTTTATCCCGTTTGATGAGTTGCTCTGCGAGTTCGACTGCCAGATGCGGCTGAGCGAGTTCGAAGTGTCTGCCGAAGCAGTAGTCCTGCAGTTTATAGATAGCTGCTAATTCGCTACCCATGTCAAATGCTTTCTGCATCAGTTCGTCTTCTATTTTCCAATCGACAGAGCCGATGTCTCCGTATTCGTATGTTATCGCCAATCCTGCGATAGCGTCCGGCAGGTTTTTGTCGGCAGCCGCCTGCATATTGGTGTATGCGATAGAGATGGACTCCTCTCCACCCCGTGTGATAGTCTGCCATCGGGCGTAAGCGTATTGGGCGTAGCGGTTTCCTTTTTCGGCTTCCTCTATCAATAGGTCAATAGACTCGGCTTCGTCCAGCAGGAAGATGATGTCTCGTGAGAGGAAGAGTCTGAGGAAAGCCGTTTCAGCCTCTTTGTTTGTCTCGACAAGAGGCAAGGTCTCTTTGACCAGCCGGTCATATTGACCAGAGTATAGTAATTCGAGGTAGGACATAGGAGTTAGGATTTACGAATTATTAGTCAAACATTACTCTTGGGTTCAATATATTAGGGCTTTTCCACTCGATGCCGCGTTTAGCGAGTGCGGCACGTTTTTCCGCCCAGTAGCCGAAGCAGAATCCCATTCCGCGCGGTGAATCTTTCAGATGTTGATATGCTTCGTGGTCGGCTTCGTCAATGACTGCTTCGTATTCGGCAGTCCACTCCATGGGGTCTGATTTGAGCATACTCGTTGTTTTGATATCGCCAAATCGTCCTTCGTCCGCCGCTTTGATGTTCGCTTTGAGTTGTTTGATCTCGCTGCGGAGATCCGACACTATTTCAAGGTCGTGTTGTTCCTTTGCCTCTATATATTCGAGGATTTCCAGTTCAGTCTCTTTGAGTTGCAGCAAGAGTCTCGGATGCTCGTAGAGCAGTTCCGCCATATCGCGTGTAACGACATAGGCAGCATTGAGTGCGGGCTCGAACTGACCGAGGTGCTTAGCAAGTCTAATAACTTCCCGTGCCATCTGTGCGATGGGACTTGGGTCTTCCTGTTCCTGCAAAATGAGTTTTGCTTTCTCGCAATATTCTGCACACTGATTGATATAAGCCTGTAAGGCTTCAGGTGTTGCTTGGAGAGGTTGTTGAGTTGTCATAGCGGTATGGATTTATTGTTTCATTTGTTTAATACGTTGCTGCAGCAGTTGCTGCTTGGTGAGCGGCGGTCTATTCTCAATTCTCAATTACCTGGTTAGCATATCCCACATGCGGTCTTCGTCGTCCTTGTACCAACGATAGATTTGTCCGGCTCGTTCGGGGTCTTTTTCGCAGCCGATGCCGTTTCTCAGATAGCGGCAGAGCAGGTCCACCGAATCTTCCTGACTGCTGTCGTACGGACTGGCAGAGGAATGACTCCAGACATATTCCGCCAACTCAAAGGCTTTCTTCTCGTTCTTCTCACAGCCGCGTCCCTCTTCGCACCACCGCGCTAACTTGAGCGTGTACTCATGCGTGTTCCACGCCTCAGACAGCCGTTCCAGATACCCGAACGCCTTCGTGTCGTCCTTGCCCTCATAGTGGTCGAACAGACACCGCAGACATTCTTTTTCGTTCTCTTCCGCACCTTTCTCGACGTATTTCCAGCCGAGTGCTTCGCTTTCCGCATCTTTCCTGCCGAACAGGATAGCCGCTGTCTCCCAGTAAGCGTCCACAAGGCCGTAATCGGCAGCAGCTTGGAGAAAAGGTAAAGCGCGCTCTTTGTTCTCTAAAAGAATGTCCACCCGTGGATAGTCATACTGCGTACGAATGCCGTGTGAGAGAAGATATCCGACAACTAACATCGCGTCCGGATCCCCTTGTTCGGCATAAGGGATGGCATCGTTGTATATAGACTCCTGATTGGCAGAACAATCGCTGCGACGATAGAGCGAGTACCAGCCTTTCACACTCTCCTCTGGTGCAGAAGGTTGCACTTTGATAGACGGGTCAAAAGTCGGATACACTTGCTTGCCGACATGATCGCAGTAGGCTCGCTGCATGATAACGGTTTTATCCCCAAAGAGTCTGGTCGGAGACTTGTAGTCTGGATGCGCCTTCTCGTAGGCTAAGTCAACAAGGTTGTAAACAATTTTGAATTTGGCTCCGAGGGCGTATTTGTATTTCTCGTCATCCTCGCATGTACCGAGGTCCTCGTTCAGTTCGTTGATAGCATCGGACATGTGCGGCCATACCTCGAAAGCATAGTCGTCGTCAAGGTCCATGAGTTTAGTGACATAATCTACTGCATCTTCCACCTCTGAGACCATGACGGCGAGGTATAGCAGGATACGCAGTGATCCGGCATCGCCGTTGTCGGCTTCCTGATGAAGGGCAGTCAGATAACCGTTGATGTCATTCTTAGCAAGGTAGTCTTTGAAAACAGGGGTCATAATGTTAGCATTTTAATCATTTAGTAGGAATAAAGGACACATTTAACGCGGTTGAAGTTACGGGCTTGCAGGTCCTCGGGTTTGATGAGGAAGAAGAGCGTGCCGCAGTCGTAGAAGCGGAGGTTGATGTCATCATCCTCCTCGAGTTGGAGCAGCACTTGGTAATCCGGATAGTCCTGTGCGAGTTCGTCTTGCCAGCATGTAGGTTTGGAAAGCACGAGCGATGGGTATCCGGTCAATTCGCGTGGCTCCGGCACAGCCGATGTGCCGTCCTCATAGCGGATCTCGTGCTCGTGGAGATTGTCGCAGGAAGGAGAGTAGAGGACTTGGTATAGATTGGACTTCCATTCGCCGATATGTCCGCCGTCGACATCGATATCGCCGAAGAAATAATCGAGGTCAGCAAAGACATAGACCAATCCGTTTGCATATGCGAACTGGCAGACGAGCGTCAATGGGTTTTCTTGTCCGTTCGAGGGGTATTCCATCCCTTGAGGCATTGCGGCAAAGCCCCACCAATGTTCAATCATGGTTAGTGTTTTTTAATTTCGGTGCAAAGGTAGTGCTTTTTTGCGACATGTGCAAATAAAAAGTGCAAATTTCGTCAAAAACCTGCACTTTTTTTGTTTATTGTGCTGCGCACGCTTATTGTCCTGCGGACATTTAGGGTTTAGGGTTTAGTGTTAGGGCGGTGGCGGTTTTAGCAGCGAGTCGCGCGTTATTGAGTACGAGTTGTATGTTCGACGCGAGGCTGTCCCCACCAGTAAGTTCTTTGACCTTAGCGAGTAGGAAAGGAGTTGTTTGTTTGCCGTGAATACCAAGTTGTTTAGATTCTTCGATAGCTTGGTCAATAGCTTTATTGATGACGTCGGCAGGCATAGAGTACTGCTCTGGGATGGGGTTAGTGACGAGCATGCCTCCTTTGAGTCCCATGTCTAATTTAGCTTTGAAAGCAGCGGCTAATTCTTCGGGCGAGTCGATGCGGTAGTCCACATTGAATCCGCTGTGTCGGGTATAGAACGCGGGTAGTTCGTCGGTTTGGTATCCGATAACGGGCACACCTTTGGTTTCGAGGTACTCGAGCGTGAGTCCTAAGTCGAGGATAGATTTAGCGCCTGCGCAGATGACCATGACGGGTGTTTGTGCGAGTTCTTCGAGGTCGGCGGATATGTCCATAGTTGTTTCGGCTCCTCGGTGAACGCCTCCGATGCCACCCGTAGCGAAGACTTGAATACCCGCCATGGCAGCGATGATCATGGTAGTAGTGACGGTAGTAGCTCCATCCTCGCCTCGAGCGATAAGCACGGGTAAGTCACGTCTTGAAGCTTTCGTGACGGCTTGGCCTTTTTTACCGAGGTATTCGATTTCTTCGGGTGTGCATCCGGCTTTGAGTTTGCCGTTGATGATAGCGATAGTAGCAGGAACGGCGCCGTTGTCACGTATTGTTTGTTCGACCTTAAGGGCAGTTTCAACGTTTTGGGGATACGGCATGCCGTGAGAGATAATAGTTGATTCGAGTGCAACGACGGGTTTGCCTTGTTGTAGTGCCTGAGCGACTTCAGGCGATAGTGATAGGTATTTGTTCATTGTCAGTAGTTGTAATTATTTTCGTAGGGTTGTAAAGTGTTCCCAATTCTTCTTTGAGGTTCGGGTTGACGACGGAAGGCACTTCGATGGTGGCGCGCGATGCCTGTAGCCCGTATTTGGCAGTGATGGGGAAGTCCACGCCTTGCAGAAAAGCATACGCCACGCCGGAGAGGAAAGCGTCTCCTGCGCCATTGGTATCAACGACTTGCTTAGGTTGAATAGGCGGGAAAGAGACTTGGGTAGGGTTGACGAGTTCGAGTTGGAACGGTGTTCCGGAGCAGAACACGCCCTCGTTGCCGAGTGTGATATAAATATTGCTTACACCTAACTCATGAATTTGTTTGCATAGAGACGGAAAGTCTTTGCCGGCTTCCTCTCCTAATATATATTGTGCTTCAATTCGGTTCAGCTTGAGTGTATGAAGGTGTGGATTATGGGCTTGCTTGAGTGCCTCCGTTATGCGCGAAGCTTTCTTGCGGGAGACCGTATCCGCCATCATAGGAGCGGTACAGTTCTCCAGCAACCACACCATGGTAGCAACGGGCAGATTGGCATCAAAAAGCACCAACTGGGAGTTGTTGATATCTTCTTTTCGGGCGTCAAGAAACTCGGGCGTCAGATATTGTTCGATTATCTCTACATCAGCAGCTCCGGCCTGCATCTGACCAAGTGTGTTGTTGATGCATAGAAACATCGAACTGCGGGAGCCTTTAGGTGTATGACTGAGGTGCAAGCCAAATCCTAATCGTTTGCACTCTTTGCGTGCCACCTCCCCAAAATAGTCATCGCCGAATAGGCTGATGAATTGAATACTCTCGCCTAACAGAACAAGGTTATGAGCATAGTTCTTTCCCACGCCTCCAATACCCATCGTGATATGCGATGGGTTGGAGTCGTGAGCGACAAACGCCGACGAAGTGGCGGCGATGATATCGATATTGGTTGCGCCGATAACCGTAACCATATGCGATCGTTTAGAGCAGGTGATATGTTACGGTCAGACCAGCCATAACGATGCTGACCATGGACATAAGCTTGATTAGGATGTTCAGAGACGGGCCCGATGTGTCCTTGAACGGATCACCGACTGTATCACCGACTACGGTAGCTTTGTGGCAGTCTGAACCCTTGCCACCGAAGTAACCTTCTTCTACATACTTCTTCGCATTGTCCCAAGCACCGCCGGCATTAGCCATGAATACTGCCAGTACGAAACCGGTAGCCAGACCGCCGATAAGCAGACCGAGCACGCCGGCTACACCTAAAATAAGACCGGTCAAAATAGGAACTACGATTGCTAAAATAGACGGAAGAAGCATCTCCTGTTGTGCGCCTTTGGTTGATATCTCTACGCAACGGGCATAGTCTGGATCAGCCTTGCCCTCAAGGATGCCCTTGATGGTCTTGAACTGACGACGTACTTCTTCTACCATCTTCTGGGCTGCACGGCCTACGGCGTTCATCGTCAGACCGCAGAACAGGAAGGCCATCATCGAACCGATAAAGATTCCTACCAGAACAATCGGGTTCATCAGATTTACGTTATAGGCGTCCATGAAGTCCACAAGACTTGCTTTGGCTGCTTCCACTCCGTTTGGCAATGTTTCTCCGGTGCGGATAAGAGCAATCTTAATCTCCTCTACATAGGATGCAAGAAGGGCGAGAGCCGTCAGGGCTGCAGAACCGATTGCGAAACCTTTACCGGTGGCTGCGGTCGTATTACCCAGAGCGTCAAGAGCGTCTGTACGTTGACGGACTTCGGCTGGCAGACCGGACATCTCGGCATTACCACCTGCGTTATCTGCAATAGGTCCGTAAGCGTCAGTCGCAAGAGTGATACCAAGCGTCGAAAGCATACCTACGGCGGCTATTCCGATACCGTATAGACCCATAGACAAGTTAGAAGCACTGAACTCAACTTGGAAGCCGTTCGCGCACAAATAAGCAAGAACGATGGCTACACCTACCGTGATTACAGGAATAGCCGTGGACAGCATGCCTAATCCTAAACCGCTGATAATAACAGTTGCAGGACCGGTCTGCGAACTCTCAGACACTTTCTGAGTCGGTTTATACGATTGAGAGGTGTAGTACTCGGTTGATTTACCGATAATCACACCTGCAAGAAGACCTACTACAACTGACAGCGATACCTGCCACCATTGGTTGGTCTCTGTTCCGAACAACCATGCAAAAATGGCGAATGTAACACCTGCAATCAGGAAGGCGGCGGTGTTAGTTCCGATAGATAGGGCACGAAGCAGTTCTTTCATTCCCGCACCTTCTTTCGTCTTTACCATATAGATGCCGATGATAGAGAGCAGTACGCCGCAAGCTGCAATCAGAGAGGGAGCAAGAACGGCTTTGAGTTGCATGCCTTCTACTGCTGAAGTTGCGAAGGCGGAAGCTCCGAGAGCCATCGTGGCAAGAATAGAACCGGCATATGACTCGTATAAGTCTGCACCCATGCCCGCTACGTCACCTACGTTGTCACCTACGTTATCTGCGATAGTGGCAGGGTTACGTGGGTCATCTTCAGGGATGTTGTACTCGGTCTTGCCTACAAGGTCAGCACCTACGTCTGCTGCCTTTGTGTAGATACCACCGCCTACACGCGCAAACAGAGCTTGAGTCGATGCACCCATTCCAAATGTCAGCATCGTCGTCGTGATAGTAATCAGGTCTGCTTCTGCGCCTACAAGCTCTAAAAGACCCGTGCCGTTCAGAATAAGGAACCAACCGGCTACGTCAAGCAATGCCAGACCTACTACGGTCAGACCCATCACGGCACCAGAGCGGAAGGCTACTTGCAAACCGGCATTGAGAGACTGACGGGCTGCATTCGCCGTACGGGCTGAGGCGTAAGTCGCTGTCTTCATACCGAAGAAACCTGCTAAACCGGAGAAGAAACCACCGGTCAGGAACGCAAACCATACCACTCCATTCTGGAGCTTGAAATATGCCATAATGGCAAAAATGGCAGCAAGGATAACAAATACAATCGTTACCACTTTGTACTGCTGTTTCAGATAGGCCATCGCGCCTTGACGTACGTGAGCTGCTATCTTCTTCATGAGGTCGGTTCCCTCATCTTTCTTCAGCATGCTCTTGTAGAAATAAAAGGCGAAGCCCAATGCTAATACAGAGGCCGCAAGGACAATGTACATTAAGGATTGAATTTCCATAAGATTTTGTGTTTTAAGTAGTTAATAAGGTTAATTATCTATTTGCAATTAGCAATTTTCTGTTCTCAATTTACAATCACTTCCTCGGCTTGATATTCAACTTGACAGGACGAATCATGTTCTCAGGAGAGAGAATCGTATCCAGTTCTTCCTTCGTTAGAATACCGTGCTCAAGCACTAAATCATATACCGGCTTGCCTGTCGAAAGGGCTTCTTTGGCTATCTTGGTCGAGTTCTTGTAGCCGATGATAGGATTGAGGGCGGTCACGATACCGATAGAGCCTTTGATATAATTGTTGCAGCGGCTCTCGTCTGCTTTGATGCCGTCAACGCAGTATTTGCGCAGCACATCAAATCCGTTCATCATTATCTCGCAACTCTCAAAGCAGCATTGAGCCATCGTCGGTTCCATGGCGTTGAGTTCCATCTGAGCCGCTTCGTTGCACATCGCTACAGTTAGGTCATTGCCTATCACTTTGTAGCATATCTGGTTCATCACTTCCGGGATAACAGGATTAACCTTGCCCGGCATAATGGAACTGCCCGGTTGGCGGGCGGGTAACTCTATCTCGTGCAAACCGCATTTGGGACCGGAACCCAGCAAACGCAAGTCGTTCGATATCTTGTTCAGTTTGGTCGCTATACGGCGCAATACACTCGAATAGCCTACCATGCAACTCGTGTCGGATGTCGCTGCTACAAGGTCTTCTGCCAAACGGATGCGCCAACCTGTGATGTCCGCTATAGCTTGCGTGCATAGCGACGCATATTCAGGCTCGGAGCAGATACCCGTACCGATTGCTGTCGCACCCATATTGATGGTTAAAAACTCCTCTGCTGAGGCATTCAGATGCGTAAGCTCGTCTCTTAGAATAGAGGCAAAAGCACCGAACGTCTGACCAAGAGTCATCGGAACGGCATCTTCCAGTTGAGTACGACCCATCTTCAACACGTTCTTGAACTCTTCTGCTTTCGCTTGGAAAGCGTCTATAAGTGCCTGCAGATGTTGGATATATACCAAGTGCGTAGCGTATAAACCTAAATGAATGGCTGTCGGGTAGGCATCATTCGTGGATTGGGAGCAGTTGACGTGGTCATTCGGGCTCAGGTAGGTATATTCACCGGGCTGATGTCCCATGATCTGCAACGCGCGGTTAGCTATGACCTCGTTGGCGTTCATGTTGGTTGTAGTGCCCGCTCCGCCTTGAATCATATCTACCGGGAACATATCGTGCCACTGCCCGTTTAGAATCTCGCGGCAGGCTTGTTCTATTGCCGTGAATTGTTCATCGCTCAGCAGACCAAGCTGATGGTTGGCTGTCGCTGCTCCGAGTTTGGTATAGGCTAAACCGTTGATGAATAGCGGATAGTCCTTAAGTTTGAATTTACTGATCGGGAAATTCTCTAATCCTCGTAATGTCTGTACGCCGTAAAGCGCCTCTGCGGGGATTTTCAATTCGCCGAGAAGGTCACTCTCAAGTCTGAATGTTTGTGCCATATAATGATTATTTATTTCTGCGTCTAATTTTATTTCAGCGTTTTATTTCATTTCAGCGCCGAGTGCGTTAAAAAGAAATAGTTTTTTCATTGTATTTATAGTTTTGTTTTTACGTTCACAACTAAATCGGCTGCAAAGATACTGCTTTTTTTGCATGTATGCAAGAAAAAAATGCAGTTTGTTGCAAAATCTGCATTTTTTTGTTTATGAGCCCCGCACGATTATTGTTGCTGTGCAACGTTTATGTCTTCTAAACACACTGACAGTCGGTCTTAGTCGTGTTGATTAAAAAAACGAAAAATAAGGTGCGCGGGAACGTCCAACTTCAACGGGTTCCTAACGGGTTCTTGCCATGCTTCCACGCGTATCCAGAAATGACGAAAAATGTACCTTCAAATATGATACACAAAATAACGTAAACTTTCTCTATCTACAACAAAATATTGGGTATTGTACGCGCTGTAATTCAGCGAGTAGGTTACTCCGTCTATAGCGGCAGTGCCAATGAATTCGCTATATTCATCGGATGATGCTTTTTGTACAAATAGGCTGTTGAGCGAAACAATCGCTACAAAGAGGATGAATAATTTACGCATAATTGTGTGTTTTTAATTCTTATTATTTATTTCCCAATTATTTTTCGTCTGAGCAAGTCGGAAGTGCCCTTTGGGGTAATGAGTGTGCAAAGGTACTGCTTTTTTTGATATGTGCAAGAATTTGTGGCAAAAAGTGTTATTTTTTTTTGTTCTTTTATTGTAAACGTATGTGTGCGCACGCGGTAAGGTATAGGGAGAGAGGGGGATTCGCTCCTTTGTGCAATATTTGCGATTTGAGATAGGGTATAGAAATGAATCGGTTCCCACACTAAAAAGCCCCAAAATCGCTTAAAATTGAAAAAAAGTGGCAAAAAATTTGCATATGTCGAAAAAATGTAGTACTTTTGCGGCGAAATTCCGTATTGCGGGTTTGCTGAAAACTGATAATAAATAAAAACATTATACAATGGACAACGAAAACGAAAAAGATTTAGAGCAAACGAATGGTCAGCCTGAAGGACTGAATGTGGAAGGTCTGGACATGACTGACCACGACAAGATTATTCCCGTCAAGATTGACGAGGAAATGCGTAAGTCGTACATCGACTACTCAATGAGTGTCATCGTGAGCCGTGCGCTGCCGGATGTGCGCGACGGATTTAAGCCTGTGCAACGCCGTGTGCTGTTCGGTATGAACGAGTTAGGCGTAAGCAGCGACAAACCGACAAAGAAGAGTGCCCGTATTGTCGGTGACGTTATGGGTAAATATCACCCGCACGGTGACAGTAGTATCTACGGAACGTTGGTGCGTCTGGCACAGCCGTGGAATATGCGCTACTGCCTCGTAGATGGTCAAGGTAACTTTGGTAACGTGGATGGTGATGGCGCTGCGGCTATGCGTTATACGGAGGCGCGTTTGAGTAAGTTAGCAGAAGAGATGCTCCGCGATATCGAGAAAGATACCGTGGATATGGTTCCTAACTTCGACGATAGTCTGCGTGAGCCAGCTGTGTTGCCTTGCCGCTTCCCGAACCTGCTGGTTAACGGCGGTACCGGTATCGCTGTCGGTATGGCGACGAATATGGCTACCCATAACCTCGGCGAAGTGATTGACGGCTGCGTGGCTTTTGTTAATAACCGCAAAGCACGTATTGCGGATGCCAATGTAGAAGAGATAACTGTGGAGGACTTGATGGAGTACGTGAAAGCTCCTGACTTCCCGACCGGTGGTACGATTTATGGCTATCAGGGCGTACGTGAGGCTTTTGAGACAGGCCGTGGACGTGTTGTCATTCGTGCAAATGCAGACATCGAGACCGAAGCGAATGGACGCGAGAAGATTGTGGTAACCGAGTTGCCTTACGGCGTGGTTAAGTCTGACCTCGTAAAGAAAATCGGTGACTTGGTGAGCGATAAGAAGATAGAAGGCATCTCCGATATCAGCGACCTTTCAACACGTGATATCCGTATCGTGATTGAGGTTAAGCGCGATGCTAACGCGCAAGTAGTCCTTAATAAATTATATAAGTTCACCGAGCTGCAGTCGTCTTTCAGCGTGAATAATATCGCGTTGGTACATGGTCGTCCGATGCTGCTGAACTTGAAAGACCTGATTGGTAACTTCGTTGATCACCGTATGGACGTTGTTACGCGTCGTACACGCTACGAGCTGCGTAAGGCTGAAGAGCGTGCCCATATCTTGGAAGGCTTGATCATCGCCGTGGATAACATCGACGAGGTGATTCGTATCATCAAAGCGAGTCGTACGCCGCAAGATGCACAGACTAACCTCGAAGCACGCTTCAACCTGGATAATCTGCAATCGAAAGCTATCGTAGATATGCGTCTGAGCGCACTCACAGGATTGCGTATTGATGAGTTGAAGAACGAGTACCAAGAGTTGGAGAAACTGATTGCGCACTTGAACGAGTTGCTCGCTAACGAAGTAATGCGTTACGACGTCATCAACGATGAATTGGAGGAAGTGAAAGCTAAGTATGCGGACGAGCGCCGCACGCAAATCGTGAAGATGGCAACCGAGTTCAATCCGGAAGATATGTACGCCGATGACGATATGGTTATTACTATCTCGCACCTCGGTTACATCAAACGTACTCCGCTGACTGAGTTCCGTCAACAATCACGTGGCGGTATCGGTTCTAAAGCCGGCTCTGCACGTGACACGGACTTTATCGAGAAAGTATATCAAGCTTCGATGCACTCCACGATGATGTTCTTCACCGAAATGGGACGTCTGTATTGGCTCAAGGTTTACGAGTTGCCCGAAGGAAACAAACAATCCAAAGGACGGGCTATACAGAACATGATTAACATCCAGAAGGAGGATAAAGTTCGTACATGTATCAATGTCAAAGGCTTGAACGATGCAGATTATGTTCAGAACCACTTCCTCATCTTCGTGACCAAAAACGGCTTGATGAAGAAGACGACACTCGAGTCGTATTCTCGTCCACGTGCAAACGGTATCATCGCACTCGGTCTGCGTGATGGCGACGAATTGATTGGCGTTACGCTCACCGATGGACAAAGCGAAATGCTTGTCGCTTCGTACAACGGTAAAGTGGTTCGTTTCAACGAAGGCGGTGTTCGTCCAATGGGACGTAGCGCAAGCGGCGTGAAAGCAATAACTTTAGAAAATGATGGCGAAGATCGCGTGATTGGCACACTTTGTGTAGAGAAAGGAACAGACAAGACTATTCTCGTGATCTCTGAAAACGGATTCGGTAAGCGTACACCGGTGGACGACGAGAACGGAGAACCGATTTATCGTATCACTAACCGCGGAGGTAAAGGCGTGAAAACCATCGAGATAACGGAGAAGACCGGACACCTCGTAGGAATCGAAGCCGTAACCGATGAAGACGACCTCATGCTGATGACTAAGTCCGGAACAGCTATCCGAATGGATATATCAACTATCCGTCAGACCGGCCGCGCTGCACAAGGCGTTAAACTCATCGAATTGCAGAAACGTAATGACTCGCTCGTTAGCGGATGTATCGTTCCTAAAGAAGAGGAGTCTGAGAATGGTGAGGAAGTAAATGAAGAAAATAATAACCAAAATAATGAATAATATGCGTAAGACATTATTAATGGCAGCATTAGTGCTGATAAGCGCAGGCTGCATGGCACAAAAAGCTAATGTGAATAAAGCTAAGAGTTTGATTCTCTCTGAGACTCCTGACTATGACCAAGCACGTCAACTCATAGGCGCAGCACTGGCTAACGAAGAAACTAAGAACCAAGCTAACACTTGGTATGTTGCCGGACTGATTGGTTATCAACAGGACGTACAAGCTAACCGCATGGCATTGCTCAATCAACCTCTTGACCAAGACCAAGTAGGTCAAGCTATCATGGAGAGCTACGACTACTGGGTAAAAGCGGACGAGATAGCTATGACTCCGACTCTCGATAAGAAAGGTCGCGAAGTAGTGGATACTAAAACGCGCAATAACATCGTCAAGAAAATGTTAGAGTACTACCAGAACCAAGAGTTTATCAAGTACGGCGTTCATCTGAACGAGCAACGTGACTTCAAAGGTGCGTACAATGTGTTTATGCGTCATCTTAAAATGCGCGACCTGCCGATGATGCAAGAGGATAAGCTCCAATCTCAAATGCCGAAGGATACCATCTACGAGCAATATGAGTATTATGCAGCTCTCTTCGCTATCCAGGCTAAGATGCACAATGAGGCTATCGCTGTGCTGGAGGACTTGAAGAAGGGTGAATTCGAAGCAATAGCTGTTAATCAGTTCCTCTATCAAGAATATATGGAGGAAGTGAAAGACACTGTCAATGCAGTACGCGTGCTGCAAGAGGCAATGGTTCGCTTCCCGCAAGAGCCTTGGTTCCTGCAGAACCTGATTAACTACTATATCTTCTCCAAGCAAGAGGATAAAGCTATTGAGTACCTCAATCAAGCAATCGAACGCGAACCCGGAGTGGCTGAATATCACCTGATTAAAGGTAACTTGAGCGCTAACCAAGGTAATAACGCCGAGGCACTTGTTGAGTACGACCGCGCTCTTGAAATTAACCCAATGCTCGCCGAAGCACACGCAGGAAAAGGCCGTGTACACTACAACGAAGCAAGTAAGATTATCGAAGAGGCAACGTATATCCAAGACGCTAAGGCTTACAAGGCTGCACTCAATAAGGCTTCTGATAAACTCAAAGAGTCGTTGCCTTTCTTCGAGAAAGCATTGGAGGTTGCTCCTGATAACCGCGAATACATGGTTATCCTGAAAGGTATCTACTACCGCCTGCACATGGACGATAAGTACGAGGCGATGCAAGATATGCTCAATAACTAATTATTGAAACGGACTACTGATACCTATTGATTATGCGAATTCTCGCAATCGACTATGGTCAGAAACGTACTGGATTAGCCGTTACGGATGTGCTCCGCATAACGGCTAATCCGTTGCTTACTATCGAGACGCGATTGCTACAAGACTGGCTCAAAACCGAACTCGCGAAAGGGGAGATAGATACTGTTGTCATAGGTCATCCTATCCAACTCAACGGCGAGGAGAGTGACTCTATGCGGTACATACGACCATTTATTGGCTGGTTTAGAAAACAATTTCCTGCAATTCCACTGGTTGAGTACGACGAGCGATTTACTTCTACTATCGCACACCAGGCTATGATTGCCGGTGGTATGAAGAAAAAAGACCGTCGCGACAAAGCCGTAGTGGATAAACTTGCTGCTTGCATAATCTTGGAAGATTATTTATCAACGCTATGATACTACCAATTTATTTGTATGGACAACCCGTTCTGCGCAAACCGACAGAGGAGATTGAACCCGGCGAGATAGACGTGAAGCAACTCGTAGCCGACATGCAAGAGACCTTAACTGCTGCGGAAGGTTGTGGACTTGCTGCGCCACAAGTGGGCAAGTCTATCCGACTCTTCATTGTTGATGGCACCGAATTAGGCGAAGACTATCCGGAGTGCGTGGACTTTAAGCAAGTATTTATCAATCCTGAGATAATTGCAACTTCCGACGAAACGGCGACTTATAGTGAGGGCTGTCTCTCTTTGCCCGGAATCTCGGAGAATGTGATTCGCCCGAAGACAATCACAATACGCTATCAAGATGCCGACTTTAATTGGCATGAAGAGACCTTTACCGACTTCAAAGCGCGTATCGTACAACACGAATACGACCACCTTGAAGCCCACGTCTTTACTGACCGTATATCACCCATCCGCAAACAGTTTGTTAAGGGCAAACTGACCAACATCGCCAAAGGTAAAACCGGTGCAAGATATAAGTATAAAGGATAGTCGGTGGATTTAATTACCATTATATTGATTGCTATCGGACTCGCGATGGACTGCTTTGTTGTCAGTATCGCGCAAGGCTTAAACGCAAAGCCCGGAGATAAAAAGCGCGATGGGGGAGCCATAATCATGGCTATCCTCTTCGGACTCTTTCAGGGAGTAATGCCGCTTATCGGCTATTTCGGAGGGAGACTCTTCGTGGACTTTTTTGACCGCTACGCGCCGTGGATAGCACTTGTCCTCTTGGCGTTTATTGGTGGTAAGATGATTATTGAGAGTTTCGAGAAGAAAGAGCAGAAACATGACGCCAACTGGACAATACCTTATCTGTTGATGATGGCAGTTGCAACGTCTATTGATGCTTTAGCGACTGGGGTAGTATTTATCCCTTATCCGGAGAAACTATGGATTAGCATTGCTATTATAGCTTTCGTTAGCTTTGCGCTCTCGCTCGTTGGCTACTTCCTTGCCCGGCAACTGAAAAAGATTATGCATATTCCTGCCGAACTGGTCGGTGGAGTCATTCTCGTGGCGATAGGAATAAAGATATTTATTGAGGGCGTATGTTTCTGATTCAGAACACATTAGTTAGTTTGGACGTAATCGAGAAGGAGTTCTGTTGCGACCTGAATAAATGCTGCGGCTGTTGCTGTATTGAGGGGGATGCGGGCGCTCCTATCTCCGATGAGGAAGTAAAGGAAGTGGAGCAGATTTTGCCGCAACTGCTTCCGGATATGACTAAAGAAGCGCGGGAGATTGTTGCTAAACAAGGTATTTCCTATCTCGACCCTTCCGGCGAACGCGTAACGTCTATTGTCAATGACAAAGACTGTGTCTTTGCGCGTACGGACCATAACGGCTGGTGCTACTGCCTTATCGAAAAAGCATATAACGCCGGCAAGATTAACTTCAAGAAACCTATCTCGTGCCATCTTTATCCCATTCGACTCACCAAAGTTGGTGACTATATCGGCGTTGAATATCACCGATGGGATATTTGCCATTGTGCCCGACAACTCGGAAAAAAACTACATACACCTTTATATCAGTTCCTGCGCGAACCGCTTATCAGACGCTTTGGACACGCTTGGTTCGACGAACTGGAACTAACTGCTAATGAATGGAAAAAACAATGCGAGCAGAAATAATTACTATAGGAGACGAATTACTTATCGGACAGGTTGTTGATACCAACTCTGCATTTATCGCGCAGGAGCTGAATAAGTTAGGAATAGAAATCTACCAAGTCACTTCCGTTCACGATGATGCTGATCACATCCGCCGAGCGGTATCCGAGACGCTGGCGAGAGTTGACATCGTGATTACAACAGGTGGATTAGGTCCAACAAAGGACGATATCACCAAACACGTCCTATGCGATTACTTCGGCGGACAATTAGTGCCGTCTCAAGAGGTGGAAAGCCATGTCCGCCAACTCTACAAAGATCGACCCGATGTTCTCAATCGACTTACTGAGACGCAGTGGCTTGTGCCGAATAACTGCACGGTTCTGCCTAATAGAATAGGCTCTGCGCCATTAATGGTGTTTGAGAAAAATGGTAAACTACTCTTCTCCTTACCCGGTGTCCCGCGCGAGATGGAAATAGCTATCTCAGAACAGGTTATTCCGTTCTTGGAACAATCATCGCTTAGCAATAAACTATCCACTATCATTCACCGAACTATACAAGTGGAAGGAATTCCAGAGTCTGCGCTTGCGATACATATAGAGAACTGGGAAAATGCACTTCCGAATACGATGCATCTTGCCTATCTGCCTAAGAACGGAATCATTCGTCTTCGCTTAAGCGGCTACTTCGACAAGAACGATGCTTCTGCCTCGCTGCAGATGGACGAACAAATATCCCAACTCCAGTCTCTTGTGGCGCAATGGCTTATCGCTGAGGAAGATAAACCGCTTGAAGTGATAGTCGGCGAACTGCTGAAAGCAAAGCACGCCACTATTGCCACTGCCGAGTCATGTACCGGTGGCAAATTGGCAGTACTACTCAATAAACACGCAGGAAGTTCTGCATTTTATATGGGCAGCGTCATCGCGTACTCAAACGATGTCAAACAACATGTGCTCAATGTCAATCGAGAAGATTTAGACCAATTTGGCGCTGTGAGCGAACAAGTCGTAGCACAAATGGCATGCGGAGTGAAAAATCTGCTCCATACCGACTATGCACTTGCGACTTCCGGAGTGGCTGGACCCAGTGGCGGAACAACGGAGAAACCTGTCGGAACAGTTTGGATTGCTGTCGCTACACCGGAACATGTTTACACCGAATTACTACACCTAAAAGGTGAAAGAGAGCAAATAACTGACCGTGCAACGGCAAAAGTGCTAACAAAATTGATAAAATATTTGCAGGATTAAAAAAAATACCGTATCTTTGCACGCTAATTTGAATAATTATGGCTACAAAAGGAAAAATTATCGGTTGGACAACCGCAATTATCTTGCTCGCTTTGGCGGCATTCATTTACATTAAGTTCTGCTTCGTGTATAGCGAAGGTATTAACGAAGGTGACATCAACTATTTCCAGAAAGAGGGATTTATTTTTAAGACTTATGAGGGAAAAATGATTCAGACCGGTTATAACTCCAAGAACTCTAACGCTACCATTCAATCGAATGAGTTTAAGTTCTCGGTAGCTGATGACAAAGTGGCAGCAGAAATAGACGACCGTTCCGGACGCCAAATTAAACTGCATTGGAAACGTTACCTTGGTACTTTGCCTTGGCGCGGAAACAGCCAATTTATTGTTGATAAGATTGTGTCTTCGGAGAACGTGCAACCCGTTACAGAAGATAAGTTACTTGATATACCCGTAGAAAAATGATTAAAGAGAATTTTATTGAAACGTTACACAACGCGATTCTGGACAACTGGAACGACGTTGCGTTTACTGATTATGGAACGACCAATTCCATGACCTATGCAGATGTGGCTACCCAAATTGAAAAGTTACATATCCTTTTCCATACCTGTGGTATTGAAAAAAATGACAGAATTTCCCTTATGGGGAAAAACACCAGCAGCTGGGTAACAACTTACCTCGCCGCGGTAACGTATGGAGCTATTATTGTTCCTATTCTGCAAGACTTTCGTGCTAATGATGCGATACATATCATTAACCACTCCGAGTCTAAACTGCTCTTTATCGCTGACTCCTTGTACGAAAACATGGATATCAGTCAGATGGAACAAGTACAGGTGGTATTCTCACTCAATGACTATGAACCACTCGCTTCCGTAGGTACTATTGACCACAATAAGATTACGGTTAGCGCTGTACTTGAGGAGTTCAAACGTCTACATCCTAAAGGACTCAAACAAGACGAAATAAAATATACCGGCAAGACGAATAAGGACATTGCTTCTTTTGTTTATACGTCCGGAACAACTGGTTTCTCCAAGGGAGTTATTCTCTCGCTCAACGCTTTGGCAGGCAATGTGAAGTTCTGCTGCGATGCACATGTCACCTACAAGGGTGGTCGTCATGTAGTATTCCTTCCGCTTGCACACTCGTTTGGTTGCGCATTTGACTTCCTGAGTAACTTCTGCGCCGGCGGTCACTCTTGGCTCATGGGCAAGACGCCATCACCGAAAGTGCTGCTGCAAGCCTTCGCTGAAGTGAAACCAACCTGCGTGCTGACTGTGCCGCTAATTTTGGAAAAGATATACAAAAACAAGATTGTTCCGCAAATATCCAAACCGCCTGTAAGCTGGGTTATGAGAGTGCCGTTCTTGGACGAAGTAGTGCTCTCTAAACTGCGCCAAGCTTTACTTGATGCCTTTGGCGGTTGTGTAGATCAAGTGATTATCGGTGGTGCTCCACTTAATAACGAAGTGGATGCTTTCCTCAAACGTATCCGCTTCCCATATACAGTGGGATATGGTATGACAGAGTGCGCTCCGCTGATTTCTTATGTAAACTGGAAAGACTATAAGCTGCAGAGTTGCGGATATGCTCTCGATGGACTGATGGAAGCACGCGTAGCTAATAAGAACGAACAAGGTATTGGCGAGCTGCAAGTACGTGGTGAACATCTCATGGAGGGATATTATAAGAACGAAGAGGCTACACGTTTGATCTTTACCAAAGACGGCTGGCTCAAAACCGGCGACCTTGGTTATATCGATGAAGATGGACTTATTTATATTAAAGGACGTGACAAGAACATGATTCTTGGCCCGTCGGGACAAAATATCTTCCCAGAAGAGATAGAATCTATTCTTAATAACATGCCGTACGTGATGGAGTCTATCGTTATTCAACGTGACGGTCAGATAGTAGCGCTTGTGTGCCCTGACTTTACTGCTGTTGATGCTGACCATCTTACTCAAGAAATGGTTGAAGCAGCTATGGAAACCAATCGACGCAACCTCAATGCACAGATTGCAGCTTATGAGCAAGTCGCTAAAATTGAAGTCTATCCGCACGAGTTCGAGAAAACGCCAAAGAAATCAATTAAGCGTTATCTCTATACTCGCTAATAAAGCTGATTAACGACACCCGAAAACTGAAAATACTATGTTGACATCTGAACAAGACAATTTTGTAAAAATGTACCAAAACTCTTTCCGCAATAACTGGGATAGAGAGGCGATTACTGACTATGGTACCACTAACACACTAACGTATAGTCAATTGGCTGCTTTGATTGCTCGTCTGCATATACTGTTTAAGCAGTATAAAATCAAGAAAGACGAAAAAATTGCTGTGATGGGTAAGAATAACTGCAACTGGGTTGCAGTTTATCTCGCTACGGTAACGTATGGAGGTATTATTGTGCCCATTCTGCAGGACTTCAAAGCGAACGATGCACAACATATTATTAACCACTCCGGTGCCAAGTTGTTGTTTGTCTCAGACTTAATTTGGGAAGGAATGGATTTGGACCAGCTTGAGGAGGTGAAAGCTGTTTACTCGTTGGCTAACTTCAAACTCCTTGCGCGTACCCACAAAGAATTCACTTGGGGCGATGTGGAAGACCTCTTCCTCAAACAGTATCCCAATGGCTTTACCAAAGAGGATATCGTCTATGACGAACGTGACAACGGTGAAGTGGCTTCCATCAACTATACTTCCGGTACAACAGGTTTCTCAAAGGGTGTTATCACGCCGTGTAACGCTTTAGCTGCACAGGTGAAGTTCTTTGGCGAGTCAGGTTATCAGTATCCGGGTTGTCGTCATGTGGCGTTCTTGCCATTAGCTCACGCTTATGGTTGTATTGTGGACTTCCTCGGCTCTTTGGCACACGGAGGGCATACGTATTTCATTGGTCGTACTCCTTCACCGAAACTGCTGTTACAGGCTTTTGCAGAAGTCAAACCGACTGCAATTGTGTCCGTGCCGCTGATTGTTGAGAAAATTTATAAGAAACAGATTGCTCCACAAATAGCAAAACCGCCTGTAAGTTGGGTGATGAAAGTGCCTTTCCTCGATGAGGTAGTGCTTGGTAAGATTCGTCAACAACTCATTAATGCTTTTGGTGGTGAGTTCAAACAACTTATCCTTGGTGGTGCACCCCTGAACTCCGAAGTAGAGGCATTCTTCCGTCGTATTAAGTTTCCATTGACAGTGGGATATGGTATGACAGAGTGCGCTCCGCTGATTACCGTTTCCTTCTATCCGGATGTAAGGACGTATTCTTGTGGTAAGATTTTGGAAGGATACATGGAGATGCGAATTGATAGTCCTAATGAGGAAGGTATTGGGGAGATTCAAGTACGAGGCGAAAACCTCATGTATGGCTATTACCGCAATGCCCAAGCTACCGCAGATACTTTCACCCAAGACGGATGGCTCAAAACGGGTGATTTGGGATATATCGATAAGGATGGATTCCTCTTTATCAAAGGACGTAATAAGTCCATGCTCTTAGGCGCTAATGGTCAGAATATTTATCCGGAAGAGATTGAGACTAAACTCAATAACATGCCTTACGTGCTTGAGTCACTTGTTATTCAGCAGAAAGATAGTTCACTCGTAGCCCTCGTCTGCCCGGATTACGACGCAGTTGATGCCGTTGGTCTTGATCATGAGGCATTGGACGAAGCTATGGAAAAGAACCGTCGTGACCTCAATGCACAGATTGCTGCCTACGAACAGATAAACAAAATCAAGCTCTTCCCGCACGAGTTCGAGAAAACGCCAAAGAAATCAATTAAACGTTTCCTATACACCTCGCTTGAGGAGTCATAATATTCATAATTTATTGTTTATTGAACCTAACTATTGACCAAGGCAACTCGCGCACCAAGGTCGCTCTATTTAACGATCAGGGGCGCATCGTGAAGAGCTTTATCTATAAGTCCTTCGCTGCTTCGGATATAGAGCGGCTGTTTGATCTCTATCCCATTACGGATAGTATCATTTCTTCGGTGGTGAACATCGAACCGGCGGTTGTCAATGCGCTCAATCGCTTGTCAAAGCACTTTGTACTCTTTGACCACTTTACGCCGGTGCCTGTTCGTAATGGCTATTCATCTCCTGAGACATTAGGTCAAGATCGTCTTGCTGCGGCTGTTGGAGCGGCTTTCCTCTGCCCCAAACAAAATATCCTGATTATAGACGCGGGTTCTGCTATCACATACGATTTCGTATCTGATGAAAATGAATTCGTAGGAGGAAATATAGCACCCGGAATAAAAATGCGTCTCACGATGTTAAACCGCATGACCAAGAAACTGCCTTTGGTCGATGTGGATGAGAACGAGTTGATACCGCTCTTCGGAAAGACCACACGCGATGCTATAGCTGCCGGAGTCGTGCGCGGTATAGTTTATGAGGTGAAAGGATACGTACGTTCACTAAACGCGCAGATTAACCAACTCACAGTTATTTTGACTGGAGGTAATGCCCCCTATATTGCGAATAACTGCCGGAATATGGCATTCCAATTAGAGAAGCACCTTGTGCTTATTGGTCTTAATCAGATATTGGAGTATAATAAACGGTGATTAGATGCCAAAGTGCGCAAGCGCTTTGAGAGTCAAACGCGATAGAGCATAATCATCTAAATCAGCTAAATCAATAACTTGTGTGTCATTAATGATAGGCAAGTTATTTGTTTTTCGGACTACAAAACGTGCGTGCAAACGTTGGTGAGATAATTGGTGAGTAAAATCTATATAGGGTGAGTCAGTAACAGGAAGTAGTTGCTCCGTTTCCTCAAGTGGAAACTCCCATAAATGATGCCAAATATCTTTTGCTTGACGCTGATGTACAAGTGTCTTTCTATCTGGTGTGATATAAATGGTATAGTTGAAGTATCGGTCACGAATCTTCGGTCTTGGCTTACGTACGGGCAATAATGATACTGTATTGTGCGCGTACGCATCACAGAATATTTGCAGCGGGCAAGCAGTACAATCAGGTGAGATGGGAACGCAGAATAAGGCACCAAACTCCATCAGCGCGGAGTCAAATAAACGCGGGTGAGAACGATCTAATAACTCTTCTGCAACTCGGTGAAAATGGCTTTTTCCTGCGGAAGTGTCAAACGGTATTTCACAGTCTGTCAGTCGCGCTAATACTCGATAAACATTTCCGTCTAGTGCAGGGTAGGGTAAGTTATAAGCAAAAGCTGCTATCGCACCAGCCGTGTAATCACCTATTCCCGGCAAGGAACGAATCTCTTCAAATGTGGAAGGGAAAGATGAGTAATGATTATCAATCAATTGTCTAGCTGCCTTATAAATATTTCGCGCGCGTGAGTAATAACCCAAACCTTGCCAATAACGCAGCACTTCGTCTTCCTTTGCTTGAGCAAGCGAAACGAGTGTTGGGA
The DNA here is from genome assembly GCA_900319025.1 of uncultured Bacteroidales bacterium. GTDB lineage: Bacteria > Bacteroidota > Bacteroidia > Bacteroidales > Paludibacteraceae > Colicola. The sequence continues at coordinate 19,009 of ONMT01000001.1, read as the reverse complement.
AACGCTCAATAAATCGCATATAATATGGCAAACCTTGTTCCACACGAGTCTGCTGTAAAATTATTTCGGATACCCATATAGAGTATGCATCGTCCGTCTCACGCCATGGTAATATTCGTTTATTATGTTCATACCATGTATAGAGTTGATAATTAAGAAGTTCGCTCTTTTTCATGTTAATTGTTCAATTCAGGCTGCAAAATTACAAAAAAAATAGGAAAAAACGAATTTTTTTTGCCAAAAACTTTTGTATATCAAAAAATTATACTAATTTTGCAGCCGATTTTCGCGTTTTTTAGAAATAAATTAAAAATCATATAAGTATGACAAAAGCAAATCTCGTTAATGAAATAGCTATGCAGACGGGTGTTGATAAGGCAACTATCCAAGCTATCGTTGATGCGGCTATGAGCAACATTAAAAAATCTGTTGCTAATGATGAACCGGTTTTCTTGCGTGGGTTCGGAACATTTAATAACAAAGTACGCGCTGAAAAATTGGCTCGTAACATCTCTAAGAACACTTCTGTCCTTGTGCCTGCTCATAAGGTGGTATCGTTCAAAGCATCTCCCGAGTTCACTCTCGCACTTAAGAAATAACGTAGAATATTAATATATAAACTTATTGTTTTATGCCAAACGGAAAGAAACATAAGAGACATAAGATGTCAACGCACAAACGTAAAAAACGTTTACGTAAGAATCGTCATAAGCATAAGTAGGCTTGGTTTATAAGCCGAATGGCTATAGACGATTAGTATTATTAACTTGGCTTTGTGGCGAAGACTATTTTGGGCGCAAAATAGTTAGCTGCAAAGCCTCTTTTTTGAAATATTGAATCATGAAAAGCGAATTAATTGTAGACGTACAACCACAAGAAATCGCTATCGCTCTCACCGAGGATGATCGCTTGCAAGAGATTACACGCGAAAAACGCGATGTAGATAATTTTGCAGTAGGTAATATCTATTACGGTCGAGTGAAGAAAGTGATGCCTGCGCTAAATGCTGTCTTTGTGGATGTAGGTCATGAAAAAGAAGCTTTTCTACACTATCTGGATTTAGGTTCTCAATATCTGACACTTAAAGACTACCTTACCAAAGCCATTAGTGACCGACGTAAGCTGCCCCCTATGTCTAGACTTCAACGACAAAAGGATGTCGGTAAAGAAGGACAGATAGCAGACTATGTTCATGTGGGTGATATGCTGCTTGTGCAAGTTAGCAAGGAGCCGATTAATACCAAAGGTCCGCGTCTCACCGCTGAACTCAGTATCGCTGGTCGCAATATGGTACTTATTCCCTTTGCTGAAAAGGTGATGGTGAGCTCTAAAATTAAACGTGAGTCCGAAAGAAGCCGTCTCAAGCAGTTGGTACAATCCATTAAACCTGCGGGTTATGGGGTAATCGTACGTACCGTAGCTGAAGATAAGCGCGTAGCTGAATTGGACAATGAGTTACGTATTTTGGTAAAAAGATGGGAAGAGGCTATTCGTACCCTGCAAAAACCACGAGAGAAAGAGACGCAACCTGTTAAAAAGAACAAGGACGCAGAAGTGAGACTCGTGAGTGAAGAGCTCGGACGTACTATTGGTATACTGCGCGATGTCTTTTCACCGGAATTTACAAGTATTCAGGTTAATGACGATGCTATCTACGAGGATGTTCGTGAATACGTAGAACTGATCGCACCTGAAAGCGTAAAGATTGTAAAGAAGTACAAAGGTAAGGAGCCCATTTTTGATAAATTTGATATCACTCGTCAGTTGAAGACAGGACTTGGTCGAACAGTAGGCTTTAAAAATGGCGGCTATCTCGTTATTGATCGCACCGAAGCACTCTTCGCCATCGACGTCAATACAGGCTCTAAGAAGATATTTGAGGATCACGAGGAGAACGCGTTTCAATATAACATGTTGGCGGCGGACGAGATTGTCCATCAGTTACGTCTGCGTGATATTGGAGGTATTATCATTATTGATTTTGTTGATATGGACTCCAAGGAACACCAAGATCAATTGTATCACCACATGTGTCAGCTTATGGCTAATGACCGCGCAAAACACAATGTTCTCCCGCTCAGTAAATTCGGATTGATGCAAATCACTCGCCAACGCGTGCGCCCGGCGGTGGAAGTGAATGTGACTGAGGTCTGCCCAATGTGTTTGGGCAAAGGTAAGGTACAACCTACTTTGCTCTTTACTGACCAAGTTGAAGAACATATTGCCCAAATGCGTGAACATTATGGACGAGGCATTAGAGTTCATCTGCATCCGTATGTATATGCTTACGTCACAAAGGGCTCTATCTTCAAACGCCTATCTACCACATGGTTTAGAAAGTACGGCGTTTATGTGCAGGAAAATCAGTCATTGGGAATGATAGAAACTAAATTCTACTCCCGCAAAGGCGAATTACTCGAGCTTCCCAAAGAGGATAGTGAGAAAAGTTAAAAACAACAGACCGTCGATTTCTCGGCGGTCTGTTTGATTTTTGTGAGGTATGTTTTATTTCGTAAAAATCTTCCAGCTCCAGGGCTTAAGTTCTACCGTTTGCGCTGTAGCCAACTCCACCTTTTTACCGCAGCAGCATTTGTATTTGCCTTCGTAGCCGGCAAGATCAAGTGTAACTACTTGTGGCTCTGCCGACATGTTCATAACTGCGATGACTGTGTTTTTGCATTTCGGACATTTAGTCAGTGGGCGAACACATGCAAAAATCTTATCGTTATCAGCTGGAATACGGAACATTGGAGCTCCTTTCTCGTTGCTCCATAAAGCAGGATTGGACTTACGAAGTGTATTCAGATTCTTGTATAAGCATGCCTGGGAGTGTGCTTCGTCTTTGTCAATTAAATCTTTCTCAAAGAATTCCAAGCGGTGGTTATTACCACTGAGTTGGCCGGTGTAGATAAGTGGCATTCCTGGTACAACGTAAGTGAAAGCAGCAAACAGGTTTGTGCCTTCGCCCATGCGCTCATAAGCAGTGCCATGCCATGAGTTTTCATCGTGGTTGGTGATGAAGTTCATGCGAATAGCATCTTGACGAATAGTTGTGTCGCACTTAGCGAAATAATTCCACAAGTCATCAACACTTTGTTTGCCTTGCGCTACTTCATTCATAATATGGTGAAGAGTCCAACCATAATACATATCAAACGCAGATTCTGTCAAATCGTCTGCCTTGTCCTCATCTTCTGCCAGCGTGAACATATCGGGATGGGTTTGGCGCAGGTCTGCCATTGCCCAATTCCAGAAATCAGTCGGAACTTCTCCCGCAACATCACAGCGGAAACCGTCAATGCCTATGCTATCCATCCACCAGTGCATGCAACGAAGCATCTCGTTGCGCATGTCTTGGTTGTCGTAGTTGAGTTTACTGATATCTGTCCAATCGTATTGAACTACCAGGTTACCCAAACTATCACGATAGTGCCAGCCATCGTTCTTTGTCCACTCGCTATCTGGAGCAGTGTGGTTGGCTACCCAGTCTAAAATGACCTTGAATCCCATCTTGTGTGCCTTAGCAAGGAAGTGCTCAAAATCTGCGCGAGTACCAAACTCAGGATTGATTTGGCAATAGTCAACAATAGAGTAGTAACTACCTAATGTCCCTTTGCGCGTAATCACGCCAATCGGTTGACAGGGCATAACCCAAATAATGTCAATCCCATTCTCGCGCAGTTCCGGTAGCAGATTCTCTGCTGCGGCAAATGTGCCCTCAGGTGTCACTTGGCGTGTGTTGAGTTCGTAGATGGTGCTGTTATACGCCCATTCAGGATGGCGATGTTCGTGTTTGGGAGAGGTGCAGCCCGAAAAAAGTACTACGGCTACAATAAATAAAAAGTTTTTCTTCATAATATTATAATTTTAATTGCTATTTTTACCTATTTCCATAATCCTAAACCGTTAAGGAAAATAGCTATAATGGCAAGAGGTACTAAAAAACGTACGATTTGTATATAGCAGTCGGCTATATAAGTCTTGATCCCCGGTTGGTTGCCTAATTGATGTGCAATGCCGTCTTTAGGAAGAAACCAGCCCACGAACAATGCCATAGCAAACGCATTAAGTGGCATGAACACGCAAGATGATAATTTGTCAAACCAATCAAATAGAGTATGTCCGCCGATAATGAGCCAAGAGGGTGATCCCGTCATAGAGGATATACAAGCGGTCACCATCACCATCACTGTAATACTCACTAAAATAACGGATTTGTGTCTGTTTAACGGATGGCGTGTGTGAGCAGAGACTTCGGTGGCAAAGGCTACTACCACTTCCATTAGGGATATCGTGGACGTGATGGCGGCTATTCCTAATAGAGAAAAGAATAGTATGCCGCTCAGCCACGAGAAGGACATCTTTTCCAGTATCTCAGGTAGTACTACGAAAACTAATTCAGGGCCCTCTGCCGGATTGACGCCAAAGGCAAAGACTGCAGGAAAGATGATTATGCCGGCGAGGATAGCAACTAAGGTGTCTAAGAATGCTACCTGGACAGAGGTAATGGTAATATCCTGCTCTTTAGGCATATAAGCTCCATACGTAATGAGTGCCCCCATACCGATAGACAGGCTGAAGAAACATTGCCCCAAAGCGGCAAGGACCACTTGAGGTGTTAGCTTCGAAAAATCGGCTTGGAAGAAGAATTGAATACCGATATTGCTTCCGTCCAACATTAAAACCCGCCCTGCCATAAGGAACATCATAATGAGTAGCAACGGCATCAGTATCTTACTCAAACGCTCTATACCTTTGTTTACATCAAACCACAGAACGGCGGCTGTCAATAGCACCGCCAAGAAGCTGTAGCTTAACATAGTCGGGAAGTCGCTCACTAATCCGTGAAAGTGGTCCAAAAGGGAAGCGGAGTCCATGCCCTTGTAGGCATGAGTAATGGCTGCAGTAAAGTAATGGAAGCACCAACCGGTTACAACAAAATAAAAGCCCATAATAACCAGGCCGGTCAGCATACAGACCCAACTTAACCACTGCCATCTGTTATTCTTCCTTAAGGTGCGGAAGGCTCCATAAACGCTTTTACCGGATTGTTTTCCAATATATAACTCGGTCATTAATAATGGCAGACCGAATAGTATCACGCAGATGATATAGACCAGTAGAAACGCGCCGCCGCCGTTTTGACCGGCTATATAAGGGAACTTCCATATATTTCCCAAGCCTACTGCGCTGCCGGCAGTAGCCATCAGTATGCCTAATTTAGACGAAAAGGATGGCGCTTTGGGTCGGTTACTCATGCTTGTCAACTATTTCAATAACGGGCTCTGAGTCGCGTGTTATGGTCACTTGAACGACATTATCCATATATACACGTTGATATATCAGCGTGTCTTGCGATGCAACTATAGGAATATAATCGCCGTATATAAGTGCCATATTGTGGCGGCGAAGGGCAATACACTCTCTCACTTTCCTGCGGAATGCCTCTTGTTCAGCACTGAGTGAATCGAAGCGCATCATGTGTCGGTTATCCGGGTCGTTTCCGCCTACTTCGGCATATTCGTCACCTTGATAGATGCAAGGAACGCCCGGGATCGTGAGATTAATCACTTCCTGGGTGAGGGTGCGTTGGTATGCCAAGTCGGCGTTACCGATACCTACATCGCTCGTCCAGCCTTCTTCCTTACCGTTGGTATTCAAGCCGATAGCCTCACCCGCCATTGAGGCAAAACGTATTTGGTCGTGATTGCCGCTGATATTACCCATCGTGTGGTGAGCGCCATAAGCTGCCAGCGATTCCAGAATAGTGGCATTAACCGTCTCGAAACTCTTACCGAGCACTAATGCATCGCGTATCGCAAAATATACATTAAAGTCGAATTGTGCGTTGAGCATGCCGGATTTGACGTACGAACCAATAAGTTGAGGGCTGCCGTATGTTTCACCTATCATCCATATAGCTCTGCCCGGGAAGCGCGTCTTCATCTTTTGAGTCAGCAAACGCCAGTAGCCTTCCGGAATATGTTTGCAAGCGTCATGACGGAACCCGTCTAACTCGAAGTTCTCAAGCCAGTACAGAGCGGAGTCTGTCATCGCTTCGCATATGTCTGCACGCTCCAGGTCCAAGGTCGGAATATGGCGGTCGAACCACGTTGTCAGGCGCGCTTCGTCCCATAACTCGAAGTTACGGCGACCGTCCGGCAGAATAGAGTCCGTATGCCAGTCAGGATGCTGCTGATAGGTCGGGGAGTTGATGTGCATGTGATTGGCTACATAGTCCAGTATTACGTTTATATTGTGGGCGTGGGCGGTTGATAATAACTCGCGGAATTCCGCTTCTGTACCGAACCGTTTGTCTAAACGTGTAGCGTATATCGGCCAGTAACCGTGATAACCGCTGAACTTGGTATAGAGCTTGGTCGAGTCGTATTTATTACCGTTCTTAAATTCGTATTTACCCCACGCGTCCCAAGGGTTCTGCGTAATGGGGGACACCCATATCGTATTGATTCCCAAACTGTCGAAGAAGCCTTCTCGTATTTTCGCTGTGATACCCGCAAAATCGCCGCCTTGATAATCGACGATATCAAGCACTTCGGGCGAATTCATTTTCCAGTCGTTGTTAGCATTTCCATTGGCGAAACGGTCAACCATCAAAGAATAAAGCACTTGCCCTTCCGCATCGTGACGAGTTAATTGCCTTGCATCCAAGACTGGTTTGCTGTCCTGTAAAGGAATTAGTAAGTCGTTGTACAGATTTGTAGCATCTGCGGCAAAAATACGTAGGAAAGAACGACCCTTAATGCGTTTTGAGATATGAATAGTGAATTTACCATTGCCTTCATTTTTAATATCGGCTGCTGATATGGGCATATTCTGAATATATGCCACAATCTGCGCTTCTTCCGACGGCAATTGAATGCTTACTTTGTGCCGCTCGCTCCCAGTCGTAATCAAACCTGTGCGAAATGGCTTATTGGGTAGTACGGCAATACTAAAACTTGTCTTACCATCTGTAAATGGTATTTCGCTTATTCTGCCATCATTCTCAATTGACATTACAGACATCCTTGCAAGTCTTTCGACATTAGAACCGATAAGCGTTGGAACATAGTCCGTCAATACAATCTCGGCACTATCCGAGTGCATTCGAACCGGCATAATCGGCTCGCCTACTGCTATTTGTTCATACAAATTGGACTGGCAGCATACCAATAGCATGCTGAAACAAATTGCATAAAGTAACTTTTTCATAGATTAGTTATTTAATGGTAAATTTGCTGCAAAAGTAGTGTTTTTTTTGCACTTGTGCAAATAATTTGTTAATAAAATGAATTTTTACTTGCATAATTGTAAAAAAAAATGTAATTTTGCACCCGAAAACGAACGATTATGAAACTTTACTCCGACGAAATAGCTGCTCTTCTGCGTGCTGTTCTATGGAACGAACCGCTCACGATGGATGTTTCCCTGCTCATGCAGCGAGAGTTATGGAATCAACTCTACCGTCAGCAGATGGCGCACATGGTTGCACTATGGGCTTTGAATAACCATATTCCTATTCTGCAATCTGCACAGCAAAAGATTAATATTGCCATCACACTCCAGCGGCGAGAGCATCAAAATGCACTCCTCGTAGAGCTCGTCTCGTTACTAAGAAAACATCATATTGAGCCTATCCTAATCAAAGGGTATGCCATCGCACTCCTTTATCCTAATCCCGACGTGCGTGATTTTGCGGATGTCGATCTTTATATAGGGGAGGAAGACTACGACCGAATGATACCAATCATCCGCGATGCGTATCCGCAGGCGCACTGGTTCTCCGAGGAACATGGAGGACTTCATTTTACGATGGTACTCGACGAGAATAATGACCGAATAGCCGAACTTCATCGTGTAACGATGGAGTTGACGCATATGCCACGTGCTAACAAAGCCTATCAACGGTTTACGCTTTGCGAAATGGCTAAAACGCGCACAATAATAGTCAATAATGTCTCAGTCTCTATTCCATCCAAAGCCTATAACTCCTTATATATATTTATGCACGCGTGGCACCATTTTGCATCCTCTGGGGTGGGGCTGCGCCAGTTGGCAGATTGGGCACTTGCTTTACACGATGCGGCTTCTGAGTACGAACTTGCACAGATTCTTGAACCTGTTTTAAAGCAAATGCACATGCTCGAAATATGGCAAACATTCGGATGGGTTCTTGTTAATAAATTGGGACTCCCTAAAAACGAATTTCCCTTGTATAATAACCTTTCTGACCGTAAAGGAGAGCAACTATTTAGCCAGTTAATCCAGTATGGACACGGCGGAAGAGTTTATCCTTATCAACGACCAACGAGCGGAAGACTAAAACAGAAATTATACACCTTGCGACGCCTAACCATCCAGCACGCACAACTTGCCAAATTGTTCCCAAAATTTGCGATATGCGAATACGTTAGTGTTTTATTTTTATAGAAAAGTCGATTTTATTTGCATATTCCCAAAAATTTTTGTACTTTTGCAGCAAAATTAGCGCCTATGATTATTCAAGACTATATACAAGCAAATAAATCCCGCTTTTTAGAAGAGTGGGCAAGTCTCATTCGCATCCCCTCTGTTAGTTGCCAACCTGAGCACAAAGACGACATGTTACGTTGTGCCGAGCAGTGGAAAAAACTGCTACTTGCTGCAGGGTGTCATAAAGCGGAGATTATGCCTTCTAACGGCAACCCTTTCGTCTATGGCGAATATAATATAGGTGCTTCAAAAACAGTGTTTGTCTATGCTCATTATGACGTAATGCCAGTCGAGCCACTTGAACAATGGTTTTCTAATCCTTGGGAACCGGAAATCCGTGATGGGCGGCTCTACGCTCGGGGAGCCGATGATGACAAAGGTCAAGCAATGATTCAAGTTAAAGCCTTTGAATACCTCGTAAGCGAGAATCTTATGAACTGTAACGTGAAGTTTATCTTCGAAGGTGAGGAGGAAATAGGTAGCCCGTCGCTCGAAGCATTCATTAAGGAGCATAAGGACTTACTCCATTGTGATATCATTCTTGTTAGTGATACCTCAATGATTGGCAAAGATACACCATCTATTACAACCGGTCTGCGAGGATTGGCATATTGGGAAATAGAAGTGGACGGACCGAATCGAGACTTACATAGTGGGCACTTTGGCGGCGCAGTTAAAAACCCGTTAAATGCGCTATGTGAAATGTTGGCACAAGTGGTCGATAAAAATGGAAGAATTACGATTCCTAACTTCTACGACGATGTGTTGCCAATCCCACAAGCTGAAAGAGAAATGATTGCTCAAATTCCATTCTCGGAAGATAAATACAAGGCTGCGATTGACGTGGATTCACTCTTCGGAGAAGAGGGTTATAGTACATTGGAGCGCAATTCATGCCGACCGTCATTTGACGTCTGCGGTATATGGGGCGGGTACATAGGCGAAGGTAGCAAAACTGTTCTGCCTTCCAAAGCTTTTGCTAAAGTCAGCTGCCGACTCGTGTCGAATCAGGATCACAAGAAAATTAGTGTCGCCTTTGCGGACTATATGCAGTCTATCGCACCCGTCGGCGTACGCGTCAAAGTGACGCCTATGCATGGTGGACAAGGATATGTATGCCCAATCGATATTCCCGAGTATAAGGCTGCGGAGAAAGGCTTTGAGATTGCTTTCGGTAAACGTCCACTCGCTGCACGAAGAGGAGGAAGTATTCCTATCATCTCCGACTTTGAACGCGTATTAGGAGTGAAGACCATTCTCATGGGATTTGGACTGGAGGCCAATGCTATTCACTCACCAAACGAAAGTATGGACCTCGAAGTGTGGGAAAAAGGTATTATTGCCGTAACCGAATTCTATAAACACTTATAAACCTTATAAACTTTAACATGAAGCGACTGCTAACCATATTAGGCGCACGCCCGCAGATTATTAAAGCTGCGGCTATCTCGCGTGTTATTCGCAATCGCTTTAACCATGAAATAGAAGAAGTGATTCTACATACCGGCCAGCATTATGATGCCAATATGTCGTCCGTCTTCTTCCGTGAATTGAATATCCCCCAACCGCAATATAATCTCAACGTTGGTAGTGGTAGTCATGCTGAGCAAACCGGACAAATGATGATGGGTATAGAGCGCGTACTCCAATCCAATCAATTTGACGGAGTACTTGTTTATGGTGATACCAACTCCACCTTGGCGGCTGCATTAGCTGCGTCTAAACTGCAGGTGCCCATCTACCACGTCGAAGCAGGGCTGCGTTCCTTTAACCCGTCCATGCCTGAGGAGATAAATCGTATCGTCTGCGACCGCTTGTCCTCACTCCTTTTTGCACCCACTCAAACGGCGGTTACCAACTTGGAACGGGAAGGACTGAAAGGCATCCTTACGGGCGATGTTATGTATGACAATGCATTATTCTTTAGTCCCAAGGCAGACCAAAAAAGTGATATTATTGAGCGTCTCGGATTAACGCCTAAGCAATTTGTGTTGGCTACAATCCACCGTCCCGCTAATACCGATAACGAGACAAACTTACGTGCCATATTCAACGCCTTGCAGACTATTGCACAATCGGGCACACAAGTCGTTGTACCGATGCATCCGAGAACAAAGAAAGCCACTGCCCATCTCGTAACGACACTCAGTGGATTACGTATCATCGAGCCTGTCTCTTTCTACGAGATGATTCGTCTCGAGAAAAATGCTTCGGTTGTTCTAACGGACAGCGGCGGTGTGCAAAAAGAAGCGTTTTTCTATGGCACACCTACTGTTATCCTCCGGCCGGAAACAGAATGGGTTGAAATCGTGGAAGCCGGAGCGGGAATTATTGCCGATGCAGACTATAATCGAATAATGACTGCCTATTCTGCACTTGCAGGCACAAAAGTGCACTTCCCGCCACTCTTCGGAGATGGTAACGCTGCACAATATATAATAGAACAAATAGTTAATCAATAACCCTAAAAAATATAACCATGAAAAAAACACTTTTATTTCTCGTCGCATTATTGCCAATGGCAGTAACTGCTGAAACGTACCAACAGATTTATCAGGCAGTTCAACGGCCTTTATCTGTTGAACAAATCGTCAGTAATCAGCCTGTAGTCAGCCAAATCGTAGCGAAGTATGATGAAGCCATTAAAGAGGTAATAGATGAAAACGTTCGACTCAATAAGTTGGGTGCGCAGAATATAAATGAGTGGAAGAATTTTCTCGCTTCCCGTTCCAAATCTTCCCAACAGCAGCAACAAGTAAACATGGAAGTTACTGGAGACGTAATGTCTATGCTCGCTAAAGCTGGCATCTCTATGGATAAATTGGCAACTATGAGTGAGGACGAGATTATGGCAGCGCTTGCGCCACAGATGCAATCAAAGACAGGTCTTACTCCGGAAGAGATGCAGATGTTTAGCAAGATGAACGATCAACAGATTGAAGCATACGCCAAAGCTCATCCCGATGTGCTGGCGCGTCTGCAAAACTCTCCTTATGCACAGAAATACGGATTTCTCCAAAACGAATTATCAGGCAGCAATGCTGCGATGCTCACTGCTCACGACGAGCAATCGGTGGAACGTATTCGCGTTATTGTTGATGAAGAGATACCTGTTATTGTTCCTAATTTTACTACAGATTACCATCAGCAAATGCAAGAGGAAACGGCTATCAACAATACGCTAAAAGAAGCTGCAGATCTGCTACCAAAGTACGATGAGCAATCAATGGCTATCATGGACGAGTTCCTTGACCGATTTGTTAAAACCAATCCTTTCGAGAAGGCTACAGCTGTTCCTGCTCCGAGTTATATGCAATCCTATGTCGATCGTGCTAACGCTGTCATTAAAGAAGGCAATACGGCTGCAGTAAAAATGCTTGAAGCTAAAATCCAACCAATGATTGACCGCGATAAAGCGATTGTGGAGAAACTATTGGTTAAATTCAATGAAATCATGAAACTATACGATGGCATGGACGAAGACAAAGGTCGCTGGGCAGTAGGGCAGTTTATTATGCGCGCTGAGGTGTACACCTATTTGTTGCGCTATCTCCAAGAAGAGAAAAAACGCCTCGAGGTGGCACAGACTGATTACTACGTCATGCCAAAAGAAATTTATCAAGATGCTAATATTAATATCTGGAAATAACTATGAAACGAGTACTTTTAGGTGATGAAGCTATTGCTCAAGCAGCTATAGATGCTGGATTGAGCGGTGTATATGCTTACCCCGGTACACCAAGCACCGAGGTGACTGAGTATATACAGATGGCGGTTGCTCGCAATCCGCAGTTAGCTATTTTCTGCAAGTGGGCTACGAACGAAAAAACGGCTATGGAAGCGGCATTAGGTATGTCCTACATGGGTAAGCGTGCCCTCGTTTGTATGAAACATGTCGGAATGAATGTCTGTGCGGATGCTTTTATGAATGCTGCCATCACGGGCGTAAACGGAGGCTTAGTTGTTCTTGCTGCCGACGACCCGAGTATGCACAGCTCACAGAATGAGCAGGATAGTCGCTTCTACGCAAAGTTTGCTATGATACCATGTGTTGAACCCAGTAACCAGCAGGAAGCGTATGACCTCACTCGTTATGCCTTTGATCTCAGCGAACAACTCCATGAGCCTGTTCTCTTACGCGTCACAACACGTATGGCGCACTCACGTGCTGTTGTTCAAACAGCGGAGGTGAGAGCACAAAACGACATGTCGTTCCCGCATAACGTGCAACATTTCATTCTCTTGCCTGCTTTTGCTAAACGCAACTATGCGGAGTTAGTTGCTGCACAGCCTACCTTTATAAAGGAGAGTGAGCAGTCCGGATATAATTTTTATTACAAAGGTCCGCAACCCGAAAAGGCTATCGTTACAACCGGTATAGGCTTTAACTATTTCCGCGAGGCTTTAGGTAATGACAAAGGAGCATCGGCAAGTATATTGAAGATTGTGCAATATCCGCTCCCTGAAGCACTTATCCAACAAATGGTTGCCGACGGTGTCAAGCAGATTCTTGTCATCGAAGAAGGTCAGCCAGTAGTAGAAGAACTGCTACGTGGATTAGTTCCGTCGGATGTAGTTATAAAAGGTCGTCTCACGGGAGACCTTCCGCGAATGGGAGAACTGACGCCCGATTGTGTGCGTGAGGCTCTAGGTTTTCCGCCGCTGCAAACCCGTGAACCGGATAACTTAGTGGTCAGCCGTCCTCCTGCTTTATGTCAAGGATGTGGACACCGCGATATGTATGCCGCCCTGAACGAAGTGGCGCGTGAATATACCAACCCACGAATCTTTGGCGATATAGGTTGTTACACTTTAGGTGCACTTTCACCTTTCCATGCTATCCACGCCTGCGTTGAAATGGGCGCTTCTGTCACTATGGCGAAAGGCGCGGCGGATGCGGGACAACATCCGGCTATTGCCGTAATTGGAGACTCTACGTTTACTCACTCCGGAATGACAGGACTCTTGGACTGCGTCAACAGTAACGCGAATGTAGTCGTCCTCATCAGCGATAACCTAACTACCGGAATGACGGGAGGACAAGACTCCGCCGGAACAGGACGACTCGAACAAATATGTCAAGGATTAGGCGTCGCTCCAGAGCATATCCGCGTAGTGGTGCCATTGCCTAAGAACATGGAAGAAATCAAGCAAGCCCTGCGCGAGGAGATTGATTACAACGGCGTGAGCGTTGTCATAGCGCGCCGCGAGTGCATACAAACACTGAAACGTCATTTAAAGGAGGCAAAGAAATGAAATGTGATATCATTTTAGCGGGTGTGGGAGGACAAGGCATTCTCTCCATCGCAACAGTTATTGGTGAAGCAGCGCTGAATGAAGGTTGGTATCTCAAACAAGCCGAAGTACATGGTATGTCGCAGCGGGGTGGGGACGTACAATCCAATCTGCGCTTGTCCGATGAGCCTATTCACTCCGACTTGATTACTAAAGGTGGAGCGGATCTCATTATCTCGCTCGAACCATTAGAAGCGCTGCGTTATGTGCAGTCTCTTAAACCTGACGGCTGGATTGTGACCAATGAGACTCCGTTTGTCAATATCCCCAACTATCCGGATATCAACGAGGTGATAGCGCATATACGTTCACACAAGAATCATGTGCTACTCAATTGCGAGGAATTGGCTAAAGCAGCCGGTGCTCCTTCACAAGCAGCTAATATGGTGCTTCTCGGAGCCGCTATTCCTATGTTAGGTATTGACCATGATAAAATCATAGCAGGTATAAGTCGCGTCTTTGCACGCAAGGGCGAGGCCATTGTTAATAGTAATATAGCAGCCGTAGAGGCGGGATATCATGTTTCCATTAAATAAAGAGATAGTCGATGCTACGTGTATCGATTTTGGCTTACGTAACGCGCACGAATTAGGCTCTGCTTCTATTCGTCAGTTAGTGGGTGTCGTGAGCGATATTGAGCGCGCCACGGGTGTGGAGTTTATCCATATGGAGTTAGGTAACCCGGGTTTGGCATCTGAAACAATAGGTATTTGGGCGGAGCATGAAGCGCTACTGCGTGGCTGCGGCTCAAAGTACCCACTTATTACCGGAATCCCAGAACTCAAACATTGGGGCTCGGAGTTCGTACGTGCTTTCACTGGACTCGATATCCCGGACGAGTGTATTGTTCCTTGTGTGGGAAGTATGCAGGGCGCATTTGCGCTCAATACAACTATGAAGCAGATTGACGAAGAGCGCAATACCGTTCTTTTCCTCGATCCTTGCTTCCCCGTGCAGAAACAGCAATGTAAGGTCATTGGAGTTAATGTCGATTCAATCGACGTGGGAGACTTTCGAGGCGAGGCACTCAAAACTGAATTGGAGAAGCATTTCAAAACGGGTAAGATAGCTGCAATGCTGTATTCCAATCCTAATAACCCGAGTTGGATGTGTCTTACGGAGCGCGAACTCGAAATAATAGGACGACTCGCTACCAAGTACAATGTGATTGTTATGGAAGATTTGGCGTACTTCGATATGGACTTCCGCGATCCTAAACGCGGTACGCCATACGAACCGCCTTATCAGCCTACGGTTGGTAAATACACTAATAACGTGGTGCACATGATTTCATGCTCTAAGATGTTTGCTTATGCTGGACAGCGCGGAGCTATTTTAGCCGTCAATCCGTATCTGGCAAAGCGTATCTATCCCGCGCTTGGCAAACGATACGATAACGATGGGCAATTCTTGCGCAACCTTATATATATTATATTATATAGTCTCTCATCCGGTGTCACGCACTCAGTTCAATATGGCATGGCGGCGATGTTCCGCGCAGCATGTCAAGGACAGATACCATTTGTAAAGAATACCGCTGAATACGCACGCAAGGCGCACCGAATCAAGGAAATAATGACCAATAATGGTTTCCACATTGTTTACGATAAGGATGCCGATGGTCAAGATGTAGGCGATGGATTCTTCTTTACTTTCGGTTATAAAGATTGGACGGGCGAGCAATTACTCAATAAACTCATTTACTACGGCGTCTCGGCTATTTCGCTGAGCAGCACGGGAGCAGTAAGAGAAGGAATGAGAGGTTGCGCAAGCGCTATTAGAGATGACCAATTCCCCGAATTAGAAAAACGATTAGCTAAGTTCAATGAAGATTATCAGTCCCAGTGAGGCGGTAAGCCTTGTTAAGAGTGGCGACACTATTGTTGTCCAAGGGTCCACATCGATACCGATGACGTTATTGCACGCACTCACAGCGCGAGCAAGCGAGTTGCGTGGTGTGCGTCTGATCTCTGGTTTTGGAGTACATCCTGAAGATGCGCCTTATGCCAAGCGAGAGTTGATGGACTCGTTCAAAGCTGAGTCTATTTTTGTTCCAAATAATCTCCGTCGGGCGATGAGAGAAGGCGTTGCTGATACGATACCCGCTTTTTTAGGTGAAGTTCCTTTCCTCTTCAGAAGCGGACAAGTTCCTGTAGATGTCGCTTTTATGCATGTGTCCGAGCCGGACGAGGAAGGCTATTGCTCATTCGGCATCTCGGCGGATATTATATATTCTGCTGCCGAAGTAGCGCGAGTTCGCATCGCGCAAATGAATAAGTTTATTCCTCATACGCAAGGCGATGCCAAGATTCATATCTCTAAGTTAGACGCTATCTGCCGTGCGGATGAACCGCTTATCGAAGTGCCTACACCTGTTCCATCGGAAATAGATACTAAGATTGGTAATTTTATTGCTGCTGAGATTCCTGATGGTGCTACCTTGCAAATAGGTGTTGGCGGTATTCCTAATGCTGTCATCAACGCTTTGCGCGGACACCAACATTTGGGCTTACACACGGAGGCTATAACTGATGGCGTCTTACCGCTTATTCAGTCGGGTGTTATTGACAATAGCTGCAAGAAGATACGCCCAGGTAAGAGTGTCGGAAGTCTCGTCTTAGGCTCTAAGGCACTATATGACTACTTGGATTACAACAAAGATATTGAGTTATACGATGTAGCGTGGACCAACGACCCGCAAATTATTCGCCAAAACCCGAATGCCATGGCGATTAACTCTGCCGTTGAAGTGGATTTAACCGGACAAATTTGTGCCGATAGTATAGGTGATACCATCATCAGCGGAGTAGGCGGGCAACATGATTTTATGTATGGAAGTGCACTCAGCGAAGGTGGTAAGTGCTTTATTGCGTTGCCATCGATGACGAATAAGGGGCAATCGAAGATTGTGGCACATCTTGCACCCGGAGCTGGAGTTGTCACCACGCGCTTCCAGGCACAATATATTGTTACCGAGCACGGAATCGTTTATCTGCGCAATAAACCTGTTATGGAGCGCGCCAAACTACTTATCTCTATTGCGGATCCTTCCGTACGCGAAGAGTTAGAGCGTGCCGCGGTTGAGCGTTTCGGAATAGGATTCCTACGTTATAAGTAAGGATTATGCGCTTTCTCGTGCGCAATTGTGGTAGTGTTTCCGTGACCCGGATACACTACTGTTGTGTCAGGCAGTAGGCTAAGACGGCGGAGAGAATCTTGTAGGGTCGTGTAATCTCCGCCGGGCAAGTCGGTGCGACCGATACTCTCTTGGAATAGGGTATCGCCTGAAAACAGAATGCCATCCGATTCAAAATAATAGCATACGCAATCTTCCTTGTGACCAGGAGTAAAGAGCATCCTAAACGTCATACCCCCAAGTGTTATCGGACTTTTTTCGTCCTCATATTGATAGTTATAGCCATATTTCGGCGTATTAGGATAGGCTTTCTCTATCACATCTAACGCGCAGATATGATCAAGGTGAGTATGCGTTATCAGTATCGCTGCAGGAGTTAGATGCTTCTCGCGCAAATAATCCAACACACGATTTTCTTCCTTCTCGCCATACATACCCGGATCTACTATTAAGCATAAGTCCGATTCGGACGTTATTACGTACGTGCATTCACGGAACGGATTGCAATAAAATGTCTTTATCGATAGCATATATTTCCGATTTTGTGTGCAAAGATACTGCTTATTCATAAAATATGCAAGAAAAATATAAAATAATTAACATTTTATTTGCAGCAATAAATATTATTTAGTAATTTTGCGGCAAAATTTAAAAGTTGCATGTGATTTACTCCAATTACGAGTATGTTAGCACAACAATTTATTAATAACTTAAAAACAAAACAAAATGAAAAAATCAATTCTTTTTGCAGGCCTTTTGATGGTTGCTGCGATGTTTATTGGTTGCAACAATGAACACTCTCCTTACACTTCTACCACAAAGTTGTGGCCGGCTTGCTCAGTTAGCAAAGACGCTCAAGGTATTGAGAAGTATAACTGGGGCTACATCGACGAGAAGGGTAACTTCGCTATTCCTGCTTCCTATGCAGAAGCTAATGAATTCAGTTGCGGTTATGCATCTGTGTATGTAAGTGATAAACTTTATTACATTGATGAGAAGAACAACATTCAGAATGCTCCTGAAATGGAAAATGTGGGTATTGTTTACTTCCTTTATGATTATCTCCGTTATGTGTCGCCGAGTGGGCTTTATGGAATGCTGAACAAGAGCTTCGAGATCGTTATCCAACCTGCTTATGTTTATCTTGGTGTTATGACCGATGGAGGTCTGGTCGCTTTTAGACAAAGTAAAGGCGATAAAGTTGGCTTCCTAAACAAAAATGGTGAGGTTGTAATTACTCCTTTGTATGATTATGCTAACAACTTCGATGCAGGTTATGCAGTTGTTGAGATGGGTGATAGCTATGGCGTTATTGACAAGACTGGAGAGTTTACATATAGCCTCCAAAGCAACAAGTGGCTTCAGAATGTTGGTGGCGAGCGTATTGGCTTCTATGACAAAGATAACAAGAAGTATGGTCTAATGGATGGTAAGGGCAATATCGTTGTTCAAGCTATCTACGACGAATGGGATGGTATTGGTTTCACCGATGCTGACCTCATGGCTGTTGAATCTAACGAAAAATGGGGCTATATCGACAAGAACGGTAAGGTTAAGATTGCTCTGCAATTTGCTGGTGCACTTTCCTTCTGCGATGGTAAAGCATGGGTAAAGCGTACAGAAGACGCAAACTACGAGACTATTGACGAGAATGGTAAAACATTGTTGACGCTCGGTAAGAATGAGGCGCCTCGCGGCATGTGGCGTCAAGGTCTGTGCTTGGTAGCTAAATTAAGCGAAACGGACTATAGCTACGAGTATCGTTACATCAACGAGAAGGGTGCTACCGTTTATACTTGGAAAGTTAGCGGTGCTAATGTAGCTGGTGGTGGTGATGATTGGGATGCTCCTGTCAAGAAAGCCTTCAAGAACGGCAATCGCATGAACAACATAGAGATGATGAAAGGTACCAAATGGGCTTATCGTACAGAAAGAATCTAATCTTCTAAGTTGAGATACATGAAAAAGTCCTGCAGGAAACTGCGGGACTTTTTAGTGCTAAAAAGAGAAAAAATGCCAAATGTTAAAATCGCCCAGTTTTTGAGCCAAAATTATCCAGCGAGATACCCGGTGATATCCAGTTAACATTTCAACGATTTTTGA
>ONMT01000016.1 GCA_900319025.1 uncultured Bacteroidales bacterium | reverse complement strand
GACCAACATCTATTTTCCTTACTTCAAAACTCGCACCACATTTGTTAGGTCCGATTGCTATCGCTGCTTACTCATACATGGCGCTTGTTCCGGTTATTCAGCCGCCTATCATGCGACTGCTTACTACCGAGAAAGAACGCAAAATCAAAATGAGTCAACTGCGTGCTGTCTCCAAGACCGAAAAAATCATCTTCCCTATCATCATCACAACTATCGTGGCACTCGTTTTGCCGGATGCTGCTCCGCTTATTGGATGCTTGATGTTAGGTAACTTAATGAAAGAATGCGGTGTCGTAGATCGTTTGAGTAAGACTGCTCAAAATGAGTTAATGAATATTGTCGTTATCTTCCTCGGCCTGTCCGTTGGAGCAACCGCTACAGGAGCTACATTCCTCAGTGTCAAGACTTTACTAATTCTTGCAATGGGTATTATCGCTTTTGCTTTGGGTAGCGCCGGAGGTGTATTACTGGCTAAATTCATGAACTTATTTACCAAAGAGAAAATCAATCCGCTTATCGGTTCTGCGGGAGTTTCTGCAGTACCTATGGCTGCACGAGTTAGTCAAGCTGAAGGACAAAAAGCTGATCCTTCTAACTTCCTGCTCATGCATGCGATGGGACCGAATGTAGCTGGGGTGATTGGCTCTGCCGTTGCCGCTGGTATACTTTTAACTTTTTTATGATAACCTGCTAATCGTTAGTGATTCGTTGGTTATTCGTTAGATATTCGTTAGATATTTAACGCATCCTAACCTACTTCAACGTGAAGAATGAAAAATTATATCTTCTTAGGGGTTTTATGTGCCATTACCTGTGCTTCAACACAGGCTTTGGCGCATGATACTGCCTATGAGGATTCCGTTTTTTCACAGTTTAGGATACAAGAAGTTGAAGTAACCGCACGTCTCAGGAACGAACCGGTCGTTCCTGCACAAAGATTAGAAGGAGATAGATTAGCTACCCTATCCTCGCAAAGTGTTGCAGATGCTATTCGATACTTCTCTGGTGTGCAAATAAAAGATTATGGAGGCGTAGGCGGCATGAAAACTGTGGATATGCGTTCAATGGGATCGAATCACTTGGGCGTATTTTACGATGGCATTGAAATTGGAAATGCACAAAATGGTATCGTCGATTTAGGTAAGTTCTCAGCGGACAATTTAGAAGAAGTCGCACTTTATAATGGACAAAAAAGCGAAATCTTTCAGTCTGCCAAGGATTTTGGCTCTGCTGGAACGCTATACTTAAAAACAAGACGACCAAAGTTCATAAATGGCAAGAATTACCATGTTGTAGCATCCATGAAAGCCGGTAGTTTCGCATTGGCTAATCCAAGCCTATTATATGAACAGAAACTAACCGAAACAATACATCTCTCTGTCAACGCGGAATACACGTATTCAAACGGACGCTATCACTTTAATATCCATCGCATCTATCCCGATGGTACAGTGGCATGGGATACAACAGGCATTCGCCAAAATGGAGATATCCAATCGTTTCGCGCTGAAGCGGGACTATTTGGCTATCTACCCGATGGGAAATGGCATATAAAAGGTTATTATTATCAATCTGAACGTGGAATACCACGTGCCATTATTAGGAATGTTTGGACAAGCGACCAACGCCAATGGGATAGAAATGCTTTTGTACAAGGTAACTTTACCAAAACGCTCTTTGAAAACTATGATTTCAGCATATCTGCCAAATACTCGAATGACTATATGCGCTATCTCAACCCAGATACAACGTTGATGTATATCGACAATAAATTCCTACAACAGGAAGTGTATATTAGTATTGCCAATCGTTATTCGGTATTTAATTGGTGGGACTTGTCGTTGAGTGGTGATTATCAACTTAACTGGCTTAAATCGAATATGGTGTCCTTTGTACATCCGCTTCGACACTCCGGTTATTTAGCTTTAGCCACAGATTTCCATTACAAATGGATTCGCGCACAAGCAAGTGTACTCGGAACATTTATAAAAGACATTACTGATGTTCTGACAACGGACACTAAGTATAACTTTACACCGGCTATATTCTTGAGTTATCAGCCAATATTGAAGGAGCATCTTTATTTCCGTGCGTTCTATAAGCAGACCTACCGCATGCCGACTTTCAACGATTTGTACTATACCGATGTGGGAAATATTGCCTTACAGCCGGAAAAGGCAACACAATATGATGGAGGAATTGAATATACTAAACGGCTGAGTATCGTTAGCGATGCACTTAAGTATATGCAGTTGCGTATTAAAGCAGATGGATATTTTAACCAAATTAATAACAAAATTGTGGCAGTGCCTAAAGGGAATAGCCAATATCGCTGGATGATGATGAATATTGGTTATGTGGAGATTAGGGGATGCGATGTGAATGCGGGTTTGGATTTTGACTTTAGTCATGATGTGCATTTATCATTGGCAGGAACATACACGTACCAAAAAGCACAGGACTTTACCAATCCCAATGACACAATTACTTTTGGCGGCCAAATTAGTTATGTTCCATGGCATTCATGTTCTGCAACGGGCAATCTGTCATGGAAAGGTTGGACACTTAATTACTCTTTTATCTATGTCGGAGAAAGGTATGATAATTCTGCCAATATTCCGGCTAATCATGTACAACCATGGTACACACACGATTTGAGTCTCAATAAGTTGTTCCAGTTCAACGGATGGAAATTTAGTGCTGGAATTGAGATAAACAATTTACTGAATCAGCAATATGCTGTAATTCGAAACTACCCTATGCCGGGTATTAATGGAAAAGCAATTTTGAAATTTATATTATAAAAAATACTTATGGACACTTACATTACCAAACGAAACGGAAAGAAAGAAGTCTTTGCCGTTGACAAAATTAAAAACGCCATCTCAAAGGCGTTCATCGCCGCTGGCTCATTCGCTACGGAAGACACTCTAACCTCTATCCTATCGCGACTTCGCATATATGACGGAATTGGTGTGGAGGACATTCAGAACCAAGTCGAAGTGGCTTTAATGGCTGAGAAATACTATCAAGTTGCTAAACTCTACATGCTCTATCGCTCGCGTCATAATGATGATCGTGAGACCTTAGAGAAACTGGACTTCCTAATTAATTATTGTGGTGCTTCTAATGCCGCTACCGGAAGTAAGTACGATGCAAATGCCAATGTAGAGAAGAAGAATATTGCCACTCTTATCGGCGAACTGCCTAAGGCTGGTTATATCCGCCTAAATCGTCGTTTGCTTACCAACCGTATTGAGCAAATGTTCGGTAAAGAGTTAGCGGACAAGTATATCTCACTTCTCAAGCAACACTTCATCTACAAGAACGATGAAACAAGTTTGGCGAACTATTGTGCTTCAATCACCATGTATCCGTGGCTTTTGGAAGGCACGCGCGCTATCGGTGGAAATGCGACGGCTCCTCATAATCTTAAATCGTTCTGCGGAGGTTTCGTAAATATGGTGTTCATGGTAAGTTCGATGCTTTCGGGCGCGTGTGCTACGCCTGAGTTCTTAATGTATATGAACTATTTCATTGAGCAAGAATATGGTGAGGACTACTACAAACGTGCTGATGAAGTGGTAGATTTGAGCCTCAAACATCGTA
Source organism: uncultured Bacteroidales bacterium (assembly GCA_900319025.1). Lineage (GTDB taxonomy): Bacteria > Bacteroidota > Bacteroidia > Bacteroidales > Paludibacteraceae > Colicola. The sequence continues at coordinate 21,182 of ONMT01000016.1, read as the reverse complement.
CATTGGATAAAGTTATTACGGACTGCTTCCAACAAGTTGTTTATTCTATCAACCAACCAACCGGTGCTCGCAACTTCCAATCAGTATTCTGGAACATCAGTTACTACGATCGATACTATTTCAATTCCATCTTTGGTAACTTCCGCTTCCCTGATGGTTCAGCTCCTCATTGGGATGGCTTGAATTGGTTGCAGAAACGTTTCATGAAATGGTTCAATGAAGAGCGTTTACATGCTGTACTGACGTTCCCAGTAGAAACAATGGCTCTATTGAGCGAAAATGGCGATGTGAAGGATAAAGAGTACGCTGATTTTACTGCTCAAATGTATGCAGAAGGTCATTCATTCTTCACGTACCTTAGCGATAATGCCGATTCGCTGGCTTCATGTTGCCGTCTGCGTAACGAGATTACGGATAATGGCTTCAGTTATACATTAGGTGCCGGCGGTGTAAGTACAGGTAGTAAATCAGTTCTAACTATCAATCTTAACAGAGCTGTGCAATATGCTGTACGTCAAGGTATTGCATATCAACAATACATTGAAGAAATCGTTGACTTGATGCACAAAGTACAACTTGCATATAATGAGAACCTCAAGAAACTCCAAGAGCAAGGAATGCTTCCGCTCTTCGATTCAGGATTTATCAATATTGGACGTCAATACCTCACTATTGGTGTTAATGGTTTGGTTGAATCGGCTGAGTTCTTAGGAATTAAGATTACTGACAATGAACAATATGCACATTACGTACAAGAAGTTCTCGGCATCATAGAGAAACTCAACAAACAATATCGCACTCGCGACGTGATGTTTAACTGCGAGATGATTCCAGCAGAGAATGTAGGTGTTAAACACGCTAAATGGGATCGCGAGGATGGTTATGTTGTTCCGCGTGACTGCTACAACAGTTATTTCTATATTGTTGAAGATTCGTCACTTAACGTTATCGACAAATTCCGCCTGCACGGACGCAAATACGTTGAGCACTTAACCGGAGGCTCTGCGCTCCACTGCAACTTAGAGGAGCATCTCAGCCAAGAGCAATATCGCAACTTACTGCGCGTAGCAGCTGCAGAAGGAACAAACTATTTCACCTTCAATATCCCAAATACAGTATGTAACGACTGCGGACACATTGACAAACGCTATCTCAAAGAGTGTCCTGTTTGCGGCAGTAAGAACGTAGATTACTTGACTCGTATCATTGGTTATCTCAAGCGAATCAGTAACTTCTCTGAAGCTCGTCAACAAGAGGCAAGTCGTCGTTACTACGCTGGTCAAAAAGACTTAGCATGCTAAGACTGGCTGATTACGATATTGTTTTTCAGGAAGTGCCAACTGAAACAACATTGGCACTCAACTTAAGTGAATGTCCTCATCATTGCCCGGGATGCCATAGTCCACAACTATGGACATCTCTGGGCGAGGAACTCACACTTCCACTATTGGATAGTATCTTGGAAACTTATCCGTATGTGACTTGTGTCGCATTAATGGGAGGAGATAACGATTTGGATTCGGTCATTAAAATGGCACAAGCCATTCGGCTTCGAAACAAAAAAGTAGCTTGGTACACAGGAATGACTACCCTACCCGTAGATTGGCCCATAGACTTTTTTGACTTCATTAAGATTGGTCCATATATAGAGGAATTGGGTGGATTAAAGTCTCCCACAACTAATCAACGTTTTTATCGGATTACTGATGGCAAAATGGAAGATTGTACTTCCCTGTTTCAACGTAAATGAGTATTAGGTCGCATATACTGCATTGCTTTGTTTGCTTACTTTTATTGAGCGCGCTCTATTCTTGTCGAACAGATGAAGTGGTTCTTCCACCGGAAGAGGAGAAGAAAGGCGACGTCATAAAATCTGAAGTCGTTGGATTCTATCTACTCAATGAAGGCAATATGGGCTCTAATAAAGCCACTCTTGACTACTACGACTTTAGCAAAGCTGTTTATACCCGCAATATCTATTCGGCTGCTAATCCAGAAGTTCCGCAATCGCTGGGAGACGTTGGTAATGAACTCAAAATCTATGGGAGCCGTCTATATGCTGTTATTAACTGCTCCAATCTTATTGAAGTCATGGATGCGACGACAGCCAAGCATATAGGCACAATAAATATTCCCAACTGCCGGTATTTAGCATTCAAAGATGGTTACGGGTATATATCATCTTACGCTGGTCCAGTTGTCGTTGATGCTTCCAAAGCACAGATTGGCTATGTAGCCAAGTTCGATACTGCAACGTTAAATATTGTTGATACATGTTATGTTGGTTTCCAACCGGATGAACTTGAGATTGTTGATAATATGCTTTATGTGGCTAACTCAGGAGGATACATGAAACCAAACTACGAAAACACCCTTTCAGTCATTGATTTAACTTCCTTTAAAGAATTACGTCGTATCCCTATTGCGATCAACCTACACCGAGTGCGAATGGATAAATACAATTATATATGGGTCTCTTCGCGCGGTAATTACGAGCAAATACCTTCAAGACTCTATTGCGTTGATACAAAAAAGAATAAGGTAGTTGATTCGGTTAAAATAGCGGTGGATAACATGTGGTTGGACGGGGATTCGCTCTATGTCTATAGTGAATCATTTAATACTATCACTATGACAAATGATATTTCCTATCACATTGTCAATACCAAAACAAGAAAAGTCATTGCCACAAAGTGGTTTGACGATTCATCAATTACAATAGAGAAACCTTATGGCGTATTTGTTCATCCGGTAACAAAAGATATCTTCCTTGCAGATGCCAAGAACTTTGTTGAACCCGGTACTCTTTGGTGCATAGGCCAAGATGGTAAAGCAAAATGGAGCGTCCGAACGGGAGATATTCCGGGGCATTTTGCCCTATTATATAAAACTACAAAATAATGAAACATTTAATTACCTCTTTTATCCTTTTCGTTGCGTTGGCAGCCAATTCAGCCTCACCTTACATCAACAAAGTGTATGATTATCTTCCTGGTATGGGGCAATTTGTTAATGTGTTGCCTAAATACGAAGATGGTGATACTCAAGAGACCATGAACCAAAAGGTTGAAGATGCCATTGCTAATAATAATGGCGGAATGATTACTTTAGGTGGTTGGGGAGGATATGTTATCTTCGGTTTTGATCACATGGTTGAAAATATTCCAGATGAGTACGATTTCATTGTGCTTGGTAATGCGTTTGAAGGCAATTCAGAACCAGGAATTGTTATGGTTAGTTTGGATGAAAATGAAAATGGTGTTCCAGATGATGAATGGTATGAATTAGCCGGCTCCGAATATGGCAGCAAATCAACCTATTTCAATGTAGATTCAACGTATAAACGCGAAGCTGATACTATTCGCAATAAATTCCACACGCAGCCTTATTATCCTCAATGGATTACGGAGGATAAATATACGCTAAAGGGTAATCGTCTACCTAAAAATGGACATCTGAATGAGTCTAAGGTATGGATTTTGAATCCTTTTCAGTATGGATATGCAGATAACTATCCTAACAATGACGAACGTGCCAAACTTAAAATTGATTGGGCGGTAAATGCTAAAGGACAATCTGTTAAATTAAAGGGTATTCATTTCGTTAAAGTCTATAACGGAGAAGACCAAATGTGCGGAGATATTGGAGAGACTTCTACAGAGATTACAGGTGCTACTGATTTGCATTTTAGAACGGATATAGAAGTTATATATTCTTCTATCAAGCAAAACAAATACTATCGGAATGGTCAATTAGTTATTGAACGTAATGGTCGTGAATATAATTTGCTTGGACAAGAAGTTAAGTAGTATAGTTACGACATAGTTCATATAGAAATAGCGACGCTCACGCGCCGCTATTTCGTTAAAAACATGGAATTTATATTGGTTTATTTAACCTCGTTACCAAGAACATTATAAATGTTATTACCCTTAATAATCAGCACTTGACCATTGCGGATAATCTTCGTTACATGCTCATTATCATTAACCGCATTGATTGCAGATGGGCGCTCTGGGAAAGAAGCACGCTCAGGCTCTACGTATGGATCCGGCTTGGCTGCACCGAAGTTATCCATTGCGAAGTAAGCAGGAGTATTCATGAAACCACCGGTTGCATCGCTACTTGACATACTGAATGTCAAACCATCAATTTCACCAAGTTCTGCCAAATCAACATATGTCCAACCTACGACATATTCGCCATTTTGAGCCAGATAGAAATCTTTCGTTGCAACCTCTGCACCACCTTTAACGCCAATGCAAGTCAGTTTGAACCAATCGTCCTTACCAAATGCTTTGGCAAAGCTGTCACCGTTAACCATCGATGTAACGGCATAAGCGGTGTTGTTGATAAAGAAGCCTGGAACTACTTGTGCGTCGAAAGTAATAGTGTCGTTATACATATTCCATACTGCAAAATTCTCTCCTTCGTATGCACCACCCTTCGCGCTACGATAAGCTTCAGTATAGTCAGTAGAGGTATTTGCAGTCTCATTCGTTACAGTAAATGATGTGAAGTAATCACCATAGCCGCTGTTGCCGCCATAGTAGCTTCGGAAGTTGTACGTTCCGCTTGTCCAGCTGTTCCAACCAATTACTGGAACGTCAGCACCTTGCCAGCAAGTATCTGCTTTTGCAATATTGACACCACCAACTTCGTTCTCAAAAGTTGCAACTTGAGCAGGTTTATTAGAACTAATTGTCAGTTTATCCATAGCGAAATACAAGGACGTATTAGCCATACCGTACGATTTATCTGTTGAGCTCATTTCGAAGTTCAATCCGTAAGTTTTACCAAGTGGTCTAAGGTCAATCTTAACCCAACCGTTTTCGAATTGCTTGCCTTCTGCCATTTTATAAATAACAGGCTCAACATCGTCATCATTATAGCCTTCATCATCAATGGCGTAGATTTTAAGTGTCAGCGTATCATTCTCTGTAAAAGCATGAGCAGTTCCATTGCCTTTAGTAATATCAAGTTTAGTTAAACCATCCATACAAATCATCACATCAACAGGATAGTATTGGTCACTAAATGTTACATGACATGGAGAATAGTCCAATATAGCCAATGCTGCATACTCTGAATAATAGCCTACTACAAATGGAGTTCCAACACCATCAACGCCTCCTTTTGCCGTGCAAGCAAACTGACAAGCGGTGTCAGAAGCATTCTTACTGATTGTGAATCCTTCCCAGGAAGTTCCACCATAAGAAGCAACTGTTGGAAGGTGATCCAAAATGAAAGCTCCATCATTTGTCATGAGTTTCGCATAGCTGAGATTCTCGCTATACGTACTATCCATTACGTCCTTTAAGTCGTTGAAGAACGTAACAGGTGTGTGTTTGGTCTCATACTTAATCGCCTCACTATTCAAGTTTGTGGCGGTTGTGAGATCCATCGTAATTACTTCAGCCGATATCGCACCTGCGAAAGCAACGGCTGCAAAAAAAATAAATAATCTCTTCATACGTTTTGTTTTTAGTTGTTAATAATTATTTTGTTAGGTATATGCCTAAAAATAATAATCCACTTCGTCAATGTCTGAGAAGTGGATAAATTCATCATACGTAAGGTCAGCCCAACGTCAGCGTAACCTCTGCTGTATGAGATGTTCACAGCTCCATTCCTCGAGAGCATTGTTGAACGAAAACAGAGGCAGGTATTCTGACTTATCCCTTTTTCTGCGCCTTCCCAGCTTTCGCCAGTGACATATTGCAGAAAAATATAAGGACTTACAGCAGCGGGTCTGTCCCGGATTTGCACCGGATTCCCTTTTAATTACACTACGTGTAAACCACTATTTTCTATGTCTAAATTCAGTTTAAGTACCGAATTCGAGTGCAAAAGTACTACAATTATTTGGATTGTGCAAATTTTTTAGCGAAAAAATCATGCACAACTGGTTTCCAACCTATCGTTAAGTACACAACACGCGCTATTAAATGCACAAAATATGCAGCATAAAGTGCTTGTATACCCCATATACGATATAAAGCTATATACGTAATAACAAATCCTATTGCCGCCATAATCATGGCATTACGAATCGGACGACCGGCCGTGGCTCCAACGTATATTCCATCCCACATAAAAGCTAAAGTCGAGATTATCGGCATCGCTATTAGCCATGGTATATACGGCTTCGACGCAGATAATACATCTGCATCATCTGTCATCATCGCGATATTACCTATTCCGCCAATTGCGTAAATTATCGTAAACACAATTCCTACTCCAATACTCCAACCAAATAAGTCTTTAAGCAAGGTATTGAGACGTTGATGGATGTCATTATTGTTCTTTGCATGTTCTCCAAATAATTTTCCGACCAACGCTTCGCCGGCATAAGCAAAGCCATCCACGAAATAACTAAACAGCATAAATAGTTTCATTAATATACTGCTAACTGCTAACTCAATATCTCCATATCCTCCAGCAATTGCAGTAAAGCCAACATATACAATCATAAAACATAGCGATCGGATAAATAAATTACCATTTAGCGCTATCAGTTGTCTCAATTCAGACCACCGAAGCACATGCTTGAAATGTGTAAACTCAAGTATATAAGGACGATATTTAGTCAACATAAATATAGTTGCAATGGTTAAACCAACATACTGCGCAATTACCGTTCCGTGAGCGACACCTAATGTTCCGAGCGGAGTGTAAATGGCTAATACATAGGACGATATAACATTTACAGTATTGATTATTATATCGCAAACCATAGGTGACACAGCATCTTGCATGCCAATAAACCACCCGCGGAAAGTCATTAATGCTAATGTCGCCGGAGCAGCCCAAATACGAATAAAGAAGTACTTGCGGGCAAAAAGTTCTACTTCCGGAGAACATGATACACATGACAATACAGCTGTAACGAATAGCCATTGGAGTGCCCATATAATGGCTGTTCCTATCGCTGCCAAAGCAAGACTTTGTGCCAATAACTTCGCGCACTCATTCCTATCTTCATGACCGAAAGCTTGTGCAGTCATACCCGATGTACCTACTCGCAAGAAGCCGAAGTTCCAATACAACAAATCAAACAGCATTGTGCCAATAGCAATGCCTCCTATAGCACTTGCATCGGATATATGCCCTACTATCGCAGTATCAACTAAACCAACAAGAGGTATCGTGATACTCGCTAAGATACTTGGGACTGCTAAACGTAATATTTGAATATTGGTATTACTCAATCAATCCTCCTCCAACTAATAAATCGTCTTGATAGATTACAACAGATTGTCCGGGTGTTACTGCCCAAACAGGTTCTTTGAAAGTCAACACACCATCTTTATATACTGCTTCACTTGGCTGACTACGATAACGAATTTGCGCAAATACAGGTTGCGAAGAGTCTCCATAAAATTTGTTATTTACCATTCGCACGTTGGTTGTATATAATTCATCATGCGTTCCGAGAGTCACCTGATTGCGAGCAGCATCAATATTCGTCACAAATGCGGGATATCCCAGTGCGATGCCCAAACCTTTGCGTTGACCTATTGTATAGCACGTGTATCCGGCATGTTTACCCAATACTTTTCCTTGTGCATCGATATAGTCGCCTGATGCTGTCTCAACGCCTTCGGATGCGAGGAAAGAACGATAGTCATTATCAGCTACAAAGCATATTTCTTGTGATTCGCGCTTCTTCGACAGCTTCTCAAAACCATGCTGCAAAGCGATTGTGCGTACTTCATCTTTTGTTAAGTCGCCTAAAGGAAAAATAGTGCGACTTAAGTTCTCCTCTGTCAACATCCACAGGAAATACGTTTGGTCTTTATGCTTATCAACGGCTTTTCGAAGGAAGTAATGACCATCTTTCTGCGCGATACGTGCATAATGTCCCGTTGCGATGTAATCACAACCGTATTCATTAGCAGCAGCCATCAATTCTCCCCATTTGATATGCGAATTGCACAATACACAAGGGTTTGGCGTACGTCCACGACGATATTCGTCCACAAAATTAGCAATCACATGCTTTCTAAACGTATCGCGGAAGTCGAGTATATGGTGTTCAAAGCCCAGTTGTTCAGCTAAATACTTAGCTTCCATAATAGATTCAATCGAACAGCATCCTTTCTCTTTAGCGATGCAACTCTCCCGAATTGAATCGTACGTACGGAACGTGACTCCGACTAATTCGTAGCCTTGTTCTAAAAGTAACATCGCAGCTACGGAGCTATCAATGCCACCCGACATCGCTATAAGAACACGTTTTTTGCTCATTTGGACCAATCTAACATCTTTTGTATTGGTTTAACAGCTTTTTCAGCAACTTCTTCAGGCACGATCACTTCATTGGACTCGTTGAGCAAGCACTCGTATAGTTTCTCCAATGTATTCTGCCGCATATACTCGCACTCGTTACAACTGCAACCAACTCCTTCCGTCATCTCAGGTGGCACAGGAATCAGGTTCGCTTCGGGACATGCCTTACGCATCTCGTGAAGAATACCACTTTCAGTAACAACAATAAAGTCCTTCTCTTCAGGATGTTGGCGCACATAATTCAAAATGGCTTGTGTGCTACCGATTACATCTGCAAGGTTTAGTATAATTTGCTTACATTCGGGATGAGCCAAGACTTTGGCATTGGGATATTGCTGTTTCAGATTCAATAGTGCCTCTACAGAGAAGCGTGAGTGAACATGGCAGCAACCATTCCATAACTCCATGTTTCTGCCAGTTACCGAGTTTATATAAGCACCTAAATTCTGGTCTGGTCCAAATAGGATTTTCGCATCTTTAGGCAGATGGTTCACTATCTTGAGCGCATTGCTACTCGTCACAACGACATCGGTTAACGCTTTTACGGCAGCCGACGTATTTACGTACGAAACTACTTGGTAGTCAGGATGTTGCTTTTTCCATGCAGCTAAATCTTCCGCCTTGCAACTATCAGCCAAAGAGCAACCCGCAGTAGGATCCGGTATAAGCACTTTCTTGTTAGGACATAGGATTTTTGCCGTCTCCGCCATAAAGTGCACGCCGCACATGACCAATATATCCGCATTGGTTTGTGCGGCTTTCTGTGCCAATGCAAGGGAATCACCAATAAAATCAGCTACATCTTGTATCTCAGCACGTTGATAATAATGCGCCAATATAACGGCATTCTTCTTTGATGCCAAGTCTCGAATGGCTTGTTGAATATTTTTCATAAATCTACAATATCTCTTTAAGTATCTCACTTACAGTCGGATGCGGGAACACTACCTGTTTGAATTCATCAACCGTGTATCCCATTCTCACAGCAAACGAAGCAGCAGCGACAAATTCCGAACAAGGGTTCCCAATCATGTGAACCCCCAAAACAGAGTGCGACTTCTTGTCTATCAGCATTTTACACAGTCCATTTTCTCCCTCATTTTCTGCCACAAAACGTCCGGAGAATGTCATCGGAAGGGTTCGCACTTCGGCATCAAAGTCTTTTTCGGTAATGCCAACACAGGCGATTTCCGGATTCGTATAAACGACAGAAGGAATCGCATTATAAGCAATTCGTTGCAATGGGATCTGTTTGAGCATGCGACCAACTGCTACTTCGGCTTGACGACTTGCCACATGCGCTAACATAATTTTTCCCGTTACGTCACCAGCGGCATAGACATGGTCTAAGTTGGTCTTCATGAAGTCGTCCACTACGATTGCGCCGCGGTTAAATTCCAGCTCTGATAAAGCTTCCAAACCTTGTAAATTGGCTCTTCGACCAACCGAGACGAGTATTTTGTCCGCTTCTATGACTTCCCCACTCTCCACTAGCACTTTTCCGCCATCGATTGACACAACTTTCGTTTCAGTCAGTATTTTCACTCCACTCTTCTCATACTTATCGCGGAGAATAGATACAATATCATGGTCTATGTTAGGCAAAATCGTCGGCATCGCTTCTATAACCGTAACGGGCACGCCTAATTCATGATATAGCGTAGCAAACTCCATTCCAATGACGCCGCCACCGACGATAATGATTGAACTCGGCAACTCTTTGGCATCCAATGCTGCCGTAGAATCCCACACGTGTTCATTATTTTGGATACCTGGAATTGGTGGCACAAAGTTCGTCGAACCGGTGCAAATAAGCAGATTCTCTGCTTCGTATTGTTCGTCGCCACAAGCCACAACGATATTTTCCGGCTCGTAGCGTAAAACTTGCGCTGCGCCATTAACAACTGTACAATGCTCATTATTTAGTTTAGCGCGGATACCAGCTACTAACTTGCGCACAACTTTGGTCTTACGTTGTTGCATTTTGACATAGTCAAAACTAACGCCTTCCGCTTTTACGCCATATTTATCAGCATGCGTCGCGTTAAAATATTGCTTCGCGCTATATAAGAGTGTCTTCGTAGGAATACATCCAACATTCAAACACGTACCGCCAAGTGCGTTTTGCTCAAATAATACCACATCTTTGCCGGCTTTTGAAGCAATTTCCGCAGCTGTATAACCTGCAGGACCGCCACCAATAATGGCTAAAAAACATTTACTCATATCTTACTTTCTATTTAGCAATCGTATTTCAGGAGTCGTTTGAAGTACCATCGAATTAGCGGGAACATCCTGTGTCAGCCAAACGTTACCGCCAATAACCGTATCATGTCCAATTCGCACACGGCCAAGAATTGATGTGTTCGAATAAACCGTCACATGATCTTCCAGTATAGGATGTCGCGGTTCGTCTATCGGCAAACCGGCTGCATCATAATGAAAGTTCTTAGCTCCGAGTGTAACTCCTTGATATAAAACTACATGCTCACCAATTATAGCCGTTGCACCTATCACGACTCCTGTTCCATGGTCAATGCAGAAATAGGCACCAATTTGCGCAGCGGGATGAATATCTATTCCTGTTCTACTATGCGCCATTTCGGTTAACATTCGAGGAATGCGTTTTACGCCTAAACGATATAGTATATGCGCCAAACGATAATGAAGCATCACCATCGTCAAAGGATAGCACAGTATCACTTCACCTTTATCCGTCACAGCCGGGTCGTTGTGCAATACGGCTTCAACATCCGTATAAACAAGTCGCTTCAGTTCCGGCAACTGCGATACTACCTCACGAGTAATTGATTCCGCTTCTGATGGCATTATTGTTGCTATCTGCGAACGTAGTATTTCGGCAAAACCACTATTAGGCTCTTTTTCCGAATGATAATACTCCGGAAAAACGATGCTACGCGTGTAGCGCATTAGTTGTTTGAGGCAATGTAAAGATAAAACAGTCTGCATCTTCGTTCTAAAATATTCCCATCGATAAATATCTTGTTCCGGTATCCGGCATAATGGCAACAATCATTTTCTTCGCCCATTCTTTCTTTTGTGCAAGACTATAAGCTGCCGCAAAAGCTGCGCCCGAAGAAATGCCAACCAATAAGCCATATCGCTTAGCTAATAGTTGCGTAGCCTCTATTGCTTCCTCGCTCGAAATAGGCATTATTTCATCTACATATTTGGCGTCATAAGTCGCGGGAATAAATCCTGCCCCTATGCCTTGGATTTTATGCGCACCGGGCGCATTGCCCGATAACACTGCCGATGTAGCCGGTTCAACAGCCGCCACATGCACAGTCGCTTTGTGATTCTTCAGCGCATGACCTGTTCCAGATATTGTTCCGCCAGTACCAACTCCTGCCACCAAACAATCCACATCGCCATTGGTATCCGCCCATATTTCTTCTCCTGTTGTCTCGAAGTGTGCAGCCGGATTAGCAGGATTGACGAATTGTCCTAATATAATAGCTCCCGGCGTATTTGCACGCAGTTCTTCGGCTTTGGCAATAGCGCCTTTCATTCCATCTTTTCCAGGAGTGAGAATAAGCTCTGCGCCGTAAGCTTTTAATAGGCTTCGCCGCTCTTCTGACATTGTTTCAGGCATAGTAAGTATCACTTTATAGCCTTTGGCTATTCCCACCCAAGCTATGCCGACTCCTGTGTTTCCGCTCGTCGGCTCAATAATCGTAGCACCGGGTTTTAACAGTCCTTGTTTCTCCGCCTCAATAATCATATTGAGAGCGATACGGTCTTTCACGCTACCGCCAGGATTGAAGTACTCTAATTTCAGTACTATCCGTCCCACTTGACTTGGCAGACCCGACACTTCTAACATCGGCGTTTTACCTATCAATTCTGTTAATTGAGTTACTATCATCTTTTGTCTTGTTATTTATTCTTGATTTCCTCGTTCCGTTTGCGTAGAAAGATCTTCACGGCTTCGCCAATCATCTCCACGCATGGGCGCTTCTTGTAATAGTTCTCTGTCCGAGCTTCGGGAGTTGGTTCTTGCGGCTTAGGAGCAATGCCCAATAACTCCGCGCAGATAATTGAGCCATATTGTGCCTTAAAATCCTGCGCCAGCTCTTGCACAAACGCGTAATTAGCTGCTTTGCCTTCTTGGTCACCTGGAGTGGCACTACCTTTTTCTAATCCTGCAAGCATAAACATACCGCATGCTGCGCCGCAGGTCATCCGCATCCGGCCTATGCCGCCACCAAACGATGCAGCAAGACGTAATGCCAATTGTTCGTCCTGTATCCCATACAAGTCACAACATGACGCAAACACCGCTTGAGAGCAGTTAAACCCCTGTCGGAACAGCTCTTTAGCACGTTCTGCACGACGTTCTATTTCTTCATTTGTCATAAGCACACTTATTTGCGCTGCAAAGGTAGTATTTTTTTGTGACATACACAAGAAAAAGTTGATAAATTTGCAATAAATCATTAAAAAAGTATGTTTGAAGGATAATGTGAGCCCGCAATGGTCCCGTATTGTCGTCGGCTCACCGTCGATTTACTGAGGGTCTACCGTCGTTCTGCCGTCGGGCGACCGTCGGGCGACTGTCGGGCGACCGTCGGGAATTAATGAATAATGTGACTAAAACTGAAAAAGGTTGACTCGATAACGGAGATGCTATCTTAAAAATCGTAAACTTTTGACTCGATACCTAAAGGGTTGATTTTATATCTGAAAAGGTTGACTAAAAGCCTAAAAAGGTTTACTATTTTAAAAGACGCTGCAAAGATACTATGAAAAAAATGAGATTCGCAAAAATATTTTCATTAAACCTTGACTAAAACTGAAAAAGGATGACTCGATAACTGAGATGGAATCTTAAAAATCGTAAACTTTTGACTCGATACCTAAAAGGGTTGATTTAATACCTAAAAAGGTTGACAGGAGTACGAAAAAGGTTTACTATTTTGGAAGACGCTGCAAAGATACTACAAAAAATTGAGATACGCAAAAATATTTTCATTAAACCTTGACTAAACCTTGACTAAAACTGAAAAAGGTTGACTCGATAACTGAGATGGAATCTTAAAAATCGTAAACTTTTTATTCGTTTTATGAGTAAACCTATTTCAGTATAAGAAGACAGATTGATTGTAAGACATGGTTGATTGCAAGACACATTTGATTATAAGATACATTTTATTTTTTGTTTTTTTTGCTAAAAAATTTGCGTATGTGCAATTTTTGTTGTACTTTTGCACGCTGAAAGGAGAATAACACATTTTTCTAAACTAAATAGATTAAGAATACAATAATATAACTAAATAGGAATTGATTAAGAATACATAATATAACTGAATAGAAATTGATTACGAATACATCATTTAACTAAATATAAATACATTAACATGGAACAGAAAAAACGTGTTTACACCTTCGGAAACGGAAAAGCCGAAGGCAACGCATCAATGCGCGAGCAATTGGGCGGAAAAGGTGCTAACTGCGCCGAGATGAACCTTGTTGGTGTTCCCGTACCTCCGGGATTCACTATCACTACGGACGTGTGCAACGAGTACTATCAAGTAGGTCAAGAGAAGATCGTTGCTTTACTGAATGACGAAGTGATGGCAGCGGTTAAGCACATCGAGACGCTGATGAACTGTAAGTTCGGCGACCCGAAGAACCCACTGCTTGTATCCGTTCGTTCAGGTGCTCGTGCTTCAATGCCGGGTATGATGGACACCATTCTTAACCTTGGTTTGAATGACGAAGTAGCTGAAGGAATGTGTGTTAAAACACAGAACCCTCACTTCGTTTATGACAGCTATCGCCGTTTCGTGCAGATGTACGGTGACGTAGTATTGGGCATGAAACCGGTGAACAAAACCGATATCGACCCATTCGAGAAAATTATTGAGGAAGTAAAGGAAATACGGCACGTCAAACTGGACAAAGACCTGAACGTAGATGAACTCAAACTGCTCGTAGCCCGCTTCAAGACTGCTATCAAAGAGCAAACAGGAAGCGACTTCCCGACCAATCCTATCGAACAACTGTGGGGCGCTATCTGCGCTGTATTCCGCAGTTGGATGAACGAGCGCGCAATCCTTTATCGTAAGATGGAAGGAATTCCAGACGAATGGGGAACAGCCGTTAGCGTTATGGCAATGGTATTCGGAAATATGGGCGACACCTCCGCAACCGGTGTTTGCTTCAGCCGTGATGCCGCAACAGGTGAAAACATCTTCAACGGAGAATACCTCGTTAACGCTCAGGGTGAGGACGTCGTAGCCGGTATCCGTACCCCGCAACAAATCACTCTCGAAGGTAGCCGCCGCTGGGCTGCTCTTCAGGGCATCAGCGAGGAAGAGCGTGCTGCCAAATATCCGTCTATGGAAGAGGCCATGCCGGAACTCTACGCACAACTCAACGAAATCCAACAAAAACTCGAGGATCACTACCGCGACATGCAGGATATGGAGTTCACCGTACAAGAGGGCAAACTCTGGTTCCTCCAGACCCGTAACGGTAAACGTACCGGTACCGCAATGGTGAAGATTGCTATGGACCTCGTTCGCGAAGGCGTTATCTCTGAGAAAGAAGCCATCCTTCGTTGCGAACCGCAGAAACTGGACGAACTACTCCACCCCGTATTCGACAAAGACGCGCTGAAGAAAGCTAAAGTGATTACTCAAGGTCTGCCCGCTTCTCCGGGAGCTGCTTGCGGTCAAATCGTATTCCACGCAGATGACGCTCAGGAGTGGCATAAAGATGGCCATAAAGTAATCATGGTTCGTATTGAGACCAGCCCTGAAGACCTCGCAGGTATGTCTGCTGCAGAAGGTATTCTTACCGCACGTGGTGGTATGACTTCTCACGCTGCCGTTGTTGCTCGTGGTATGGGTAAATGCTGCGTATCCGGTGCGGGAGCAATCCAAGTTGACTACAAAGCTAAGACCGTTAAAATCGAAGGCGTTACCTATAAAGAAGGTGATTACATCAGCTTGAATGGTTCGACCGGACAAGTTTATGCCGGACAAATCCCGACTAAGGCTGCTGAACTTAGCGGTGACTTCAAAGCTCTTATGGACCTCTGCGACAAATATACGCGTCTCCAAGTCCGCACTAATGCCGACACCCCGCACGATGCACAAGTTGCTCGCGCCTTTGGTGCCAAAGGTATTGGTCTGACTCGTACCGAGCACATGTTCTTTGACGACAAGAAGATTATCGCTATGCGCGAAATGATTCTGGCTAAAGACGCTGCCGGTCGTGAGAAAGCTTTGGCTAAACTCCTGCCTTATCAGAAAGCTGACTTCAAGGGTATCCTTGACGCAATGGACGGTTACCCGGTTAATATCCGTCTGCTTGACCCACCGTTGCATGAGTTCGTACCTCATGATCTCAAAGGACAAGAGCAAATGGCTAAAGAAATGGGCGTTTCAGTTGAGGAAATTCAACAACGTGTTGCCCAACTCGCAGAGAACAACCCGATGCTCGGCCACCGCGGATGCCGTCTGGGTATCACCTTCCCTGAGATTACCGCAATGCAGACTCGCGCTATCATGTCAGCTGCTTGCGAGCTCAAGAAAGAAGGCAAACACCCAATGCCGGAAGTTATGGTTCCGCTGATTGGTATCTTGTACGAGTTCAAACAACAGAAAGAGATTATTGACCGCGTAGCAAAAGAAGTATTTGCTGAATATGGCGTAGAAGTTGAGTACGAAGTTGGTACGATGATTGAGATTCCTCGTGCAGCTCTTACCGCTGACCGTATCGCAACAGAAGCTCAATACTTCAGCTTCGGTACCAACGACTTGACGCAAATGACCTTCGGTTACAGCCGTGACGATATCGCTTCCTTCTTGCCGGTATATCTGGAGAAGAAGATTCTGAAAGCCGATCCGTTCCAAGTGCTTGACCAGAAAGGTGTTGGCCAACTCATTAAGATGGCAGTTGAGAAAGGTCGTGCTATTCGTCCTGCACTGCGCACCGGTATCTGCGGTGAGCATGGTGGTGAACCGAGCTCTGTTAAGTTCTGCGCTCGTGTGGGTATGAACTACGCTTCTTGCTCACCGTTCCGCGTTCCAATCGCTCGCCTTGCCGCTGCTCAAGCTGCTGTAGAAGACGAGAAATAATGTTGAAATAGTTAATGAGTTAAAGAATTAACGAGTTAATGAAAAAAAATCAGCGCCCCGAATGAGGCGCTGATTTTTTGTTGCTCCCTATTATATATTATATAAGGAGTAGCGGTTTTGCAGCAAGGAGTCTTATTTAGCACTCTGCATTTTCAATACCGTTTCAGCAAAACGCTCACCAAGGTCGTTGAATCCTTCACCAAGCAGCGTGCTCCACGCACCTTGTTTACCACCCTTAGAATCCATAATCGTGCTTCCAAGAATAGAACCATCTGCATTGTGAAGATAAACACCACATTTCATTGAACCTGTTGAAGTCATCTCCATTGGCTCAACACTGATGTAAATAGGCGCTTTGATGAAGTCTTGAATACCGACAACACGTTTGCCGAACTTTTTGTTAGCTCCAGCAATAAAAGCAGCATAAAGGTCACAATACTGGATGTCCTTCCAATCTCCTGCATTAAGATGTTGCTCGTTGAGGAAAGTTTGGAAAGCTGTACCATTATACAAAGCTTTGTCAAAATCCAATACTAAACCCACACGTTCTGCGCCAATTAAAGCGTCCATACTACCGGTTACTTTCGGTTTAGCATTTAATGCTACTACACTTGCGAAACAAATCGCCAAAAGAATCACTTTTTTCATAATAAATATAATAATTTTAGGTGTTAATACGCACAAAATTGCAAAACACTTTGCAAAAGTACACTTTTATTTTGATATGTGCAAAAAAAAGTATATCTTTGTGGCAAATTTGTACAATATTAATAGTATTTGCCTTATGAAAAACGTATTACCCGCCGCCTTAATTGCTGTCGGCATAGCCTTAGCCGGGCTCTTTATCTTTATCGGAATTAATCATGTATCTAATCGTGACCGCGCTGTGTCTGTAAAAGGTCTCTCTACGCGTGAAGTCAAAGCCGACTATGTGGTTTGGCCACTACGCTTTGGATTGATGGGCAATGACCTGCAATCGGTTTATAACGATGTTGCTAACATGCAGAAAGTAGTTCGTAAGTTCCTCATTAGCAAAGGCTTTAGTGACGAAGAAATAAAAACGGGTAACACCTCAGTCAATAACAACTGGGCAAGTTACTATGGTGACAAACCTGAATATCACTATACGATTAACACGTCTATTATAGTATCGACTTCGAACGTTGACCTTGTTATTGCTAACCAAGGCAGCCAAACCGAACTTCTTGCTCGCGGCTATGTTATTAACTCTGACGAATGGTCTATCGATTACCAATACAATGGGTTGAACGAGCTCAAACCTGAAATGATTGAAGAAGCAACAAAGAATGCCCGCAATGTGGCCCAAAAGTTCGCAGACGACTCTGGTTCAAAACTTGGCGGCATTCGTCATGCTTATCAAGGTCAATTCTCCATAGAGGAAGATAACTATCAGCCATGGATTAAACACGTTCGCGTCGTAACAACAGTGGACTATTCTCTCAATTAACTGACATTTTGGCAGAAATAACTGACAAAAGCATGTTTGGCACACTTGTTGAACATGCTTTTGTTGTGAAAAAGCACATACTAATTAAACAATATAAATCATGAATGTAAAACCTTTAGCAGACAGAGTACTGGTTAGACCGGTCGCTGCAGAAACAACAACCGCTGCTGGAATCATTATTCCGGATAGCGCCAAAGAAAAGCCTTTACGTGGCGAAGTATTGGCCGTTGGACAAGGCACCAAGGACGAACAAATGGTCCTCAAACAAGGTGACCAAGTGCTGTATGGCAAATATGCAGGCACAGAAATCGAAGTCGACAACGAAAAACTATTAATCATGAGGCAATCTGATGTCCTCGCAATTATTGGATAACTATGGCAAAAGAACTTATGTATAATATTGAGGCACGCGATGCTCTCAAACGTGGCGTTGACCAATTGGCAGATGCCGTTAAAGTCACTCTCGGTCCGAAAGGACGTAATGTTATTATTGACAAGAAATATGGTGCTCCACATATCACCAAAGACGGTGTTACCGTTGCGAAAGAGATTGAGCTTCCTGACGCACGCGAAAATCTTGGTGCACAGTTAGTTAAAGAAGTTGCTTCTAAGACAGGTGACCAAGCTGGTGACGGAACAACGACCGCTACCGTTTTGGCACAAGCTATCGTTGGCGTAGGACTGAAGAACGTTACCGCTGGCGCTAATCCTATGGATCTTAAGCGTGGTATCGACAAGGCTGTTGCTGCTGTAGTGGCTAACATCAAAGAGCAAAGCGAAGTAGTTGGTAACGACTTCGACAAAATCGAACAAGTAGCAACTATTTCCGCCAATAATGATGCTGAAATAGGTAAACTCATTGCTGATGCGATGCGCAAAGTGAGCAAAGATGGTGTCATCACTATCGGTGAAGCCAAAGGTATGGATACTACTATTGACGTTGTTCAAGGTATGCAGTTCGACCGTGGTTATATCAGCCCGTACTTCGTAACGAATACCGAGACCATGGAAGTAGAAATGGATAAACCTTACGTACTTATCCACGACAAAAAAATATCCAATCTCAAGGAACTACTTCCTGTTCTCGAACCTGCTGTACAAAGTGGCAGACCATTACTGATTATCGCGGAAGATGTTGATAGCGAAGCACTTACAACACTTGTTGTTAACCGTCTTCGTGCACAACTCAAGATTTGCGCAGTTAAAGCTCCAGGCTTTGGTGACCGCCGCAAAGAAATGTTGGAAGACATCGCCATCCTTACAGGTGGAACCGTTATCAGCGAAGAAAAAGGCATCAAACTTGAACAAGCTACTTTGGAAATGCTCGGTACAGCTGAAAGCATCACCGTTAGCAAAGACAACACTACTATCGTTAATGGCGCTGGCGACAAAGATGCCATCGCAGCACGCGTTGCTCAAATCAAAGCTCAAATTGCTGCCACCAAGTCTTCGTACGACAAAGAGAAACTGCAAGAGCGTCTCGCTAAACTCGCTGGCGGTGTAGCACAACTGAATGTTGGCGCTGCTTCTGAAGTTGAGATGAAAGAGAAGAAAGACCGCGTTGATGATGCATTGAGCGCTACCCGCGCTGCTATCGAAGAAGGAATTGTTCCTGGCGGTGGTGTAGCATATATCCGCGCGCAAGAGGCACTTGTTAATCTCAAAGGTGCAAACGAAGATGAACAGACCGGTATCGAAATCGTTCGTCGCGCTATCGAAGAACCACTTCGCCAAATTGTTTGCAATGCAGGCAAAGAAGGCGCTGTTGTTGTAGATAAAGTGCGTGCAGGCAAAGGAGACTTTGGTTATAACGCTCGTCTTGATGAGTACCAAAACCTCAAAGAACACGGCGTGGTTGATCCAGCAAAGGTTGCCCGCGTAGCCCTGGAGAATGCCGCTTCTATCGCCGGTATGTTCCTAACAACTGAGTGCGTTATCACCGATAAGAAAGAGGAAAATCCAGCGCCCGTAATGCCAAATCCGGGAATGGGTGGAATGATGTAAAATCATTGTCCTATTATCCAAAAAGTGCAGCATTTATCAAAATGTTGCACTTTTTATTTCTTATCTCACTACTTTCGCACGATTATTTTTGTAAAAAAGAGAAAAAATCTTGTGTATATCAAATAAAATTCGTACCTTTGCCGCGCTAATTATAGAGTTTTTGAAACTATGACTATTTTATCATTATTAATGGTGTCCCTTATCATGGACACAACCGCCGTTCAGGATACGACGAAAGTAGAAGAAGGATTTAAGTTCACCACTGTTGATAGTGTGGCTATCTCACCCGTAAAAGACCAACACCGTAGCGGAACTTGCTGGGCGTTCTCCACTATCGGATTCATAGAGTCCGAACTCATTCGTATGGGTAAAGGAGAGTATGACCTTAGTGAGATGTTTGTTGTTAACAAAACTATGATGGATCGCGCTGAATACTGCGTTCGGATGTATGGCGATGTTAAATTCGCAGCCGGCGGAAGTGCGTACGACGTTATTTACTGCATGCAGAACTATGGTTTGGTTCCACAATCCGCTATGCCAGGTATTCAATACGGAACAACAAAAGCCGACACCCTACCCGTTCATGCCGAATTAGACGCGATTGCAAGTGGATACGTGAAAGCCTTAACAACAAGTCGACTCAAACGTTTGACTCCTGTTTGGAAACAAGGTCTTCAGGCTGTCTATGACACATATTTGGGCAAGTGTCCGGAAACTTTTGAGTACAAAGGGGAGACGTATTCTCCGCAATCATTTGTAGAGTCATTAGGACTAAAGGCATCAGACTATGTAAGCATTACCAGCTATACCCACCGTCCGTTCTACACCGCCTTCCCTGTGGAGGTACAGGACAATTGGCGTAATCCCCTGAGCTACAACCTGCCCATTGACGAGATGATGCAGGTGATTGACAACGCCCTCGAACTGGGCTACACCGTTGCATGGGGCGGCGACGTCAGCGAGGAAGGCTTCACCCGTCAGGGTCTGGCCTACAACATTGACACCAAAGCCACTGAGAACCTGCAGGGCAGCGACATGGCCCGTTGGCTCAAGCTGTCGCCCGCCAAGCGTCGCGACATCCTCGACGAACTGGGGTGCACCGTTCCTGAGCTGATTCCCACCCAAGAGATGCGCCAGCAGCGTTACGACAGCTGGGAACTGACCGACGACCACGGAATGCTGATTTACGGCATCGCCAAGGATCAGAACGGCAAGGAGTACTACATGGTGAAGAACTCGTGGGGCGAGAGTGGTGAGTACAAAGGCATCTGGTATATGACGAAAGCCTTCATAGCCGCCAACACCAT
>ONMT01000056.1 GCA_900319025.1 uncultured Bacteroidales bacterium | reverse complement strand
GGTTATTATTATATTTTGTCACCCAATGGATATTACGTTTCGCCAGGATCATCTAATGGCAAACTAAATTTAAGTTCATCTGCTCAAGCCGTTGATGTTTCAACAGAAAGTTCAAAAATTAGGATATCTCGCACCTATAATACGACCGAATGGTCATTTCAAAAAAACAAAAGTACTGAAGCAGCAAATTTTGGCGGATACAAAAACACCCAAAGCGATTTGACCTTGCATGTGGCAGGTTATCGCGTTATATATGACAAGAATGGTGCAACGAGCGGAACAGTACCTTCTGATGCAACTGTATATGATGATAACCAAACAGCTACGATAAAGGCAAATACAGGCTCTTTGGCTAAAACCGGTTACACGTTTGTGGGGTGGAATACTGCAGCAAATGGGTCAGGAACCGATGTTTCTGCTTCAGGTTCAGCTACTCGTAAAATAACGGCTGGATTGCGTTTGTACGCTAAGTGGTCTGCAGCAGCTTCATGCGATAATGCGCCGACTGTTACAGCCGGTTCATTAAAAGGGTCGGTTACATCGAGCAGTAGTGCAACGGTACAATGTACGAGCGGTATCAGTAATATCGGCGGATCGGGTTGCTCGCTGACCAGTTACGGTTTTGCTGTTGGCACCTCAAGCAATCCCACTATCGGCGGAACTCTCACAGGTACAGGTAAGACGTATGAGACTGGAACTTCAATTGCAGCAAGTACCAGTTTTGAGAAACTGATAGATGGTCTTCAACCCAACACAACATACCATGTTCGTTCCTATGCCACGAACGGAGCAGGTACAGGTTATGGTGATGATTTCACTTTCAAAACCTTAGCGGCATGTACTGCGGCGCCGACAGTAACGGCAGGTTCAAAAGGAACCATTACTTCCACTTCGGCAGTATTGAATTGCTCGTCGGGTATCAGTGCTTTAGGAACAGGAGGTTGTGCGATTGAGAGTTACGGATTTGTTATGAACACAACCGGTACGCCGACAATAAGCGACACAAAATATGAAGTAGGAACGACATATACGACAATCGGTACTTCATTCACTAAGACGGTTTCATCCGGTTTGACAGAGGGTACGCTATACTATGTTCGTCCATACGCAACGAATGGGTATAATACCGGTTATGGAGATCAGGTGTCGTTCGGAACGCCAAAGATAACGGTTAGCACTACTTCGTTGGCATTTGGAGATAAAGCCGTCAATAGTACTGGAAACACGATGACGTTTACGGTTGAAGGTGTGTATCTGCAAAGTAATATCAGCATTGCGAAGTCGGGAACTAACCAAGCGATGTTCAGTATTGATAACACTACAGTTACTCAGACTTCAGGAACTGCGCCGAGTACAACCATCACGGTGTCTTACAGCCCGACGGGAGCAGGAGGCCACAGCGCAACATTAACACTATCAAGTACAAATGCTACGAGTAAAACGGTTTCGTTGAGCGGTACGGGTAAATATAAGGTAACATGGATGGTTAACGGAAGCGAGAATTCAACGAGCCTTGTAGCAAGTGGTGGAAATCCGACTTTCCCAGCTGCTCCATCCAGTTGCGACAATACCAAAGTGTTTGTGGGATGGACAGAGACAAATATCGGCAGTACTTCTACTGATGAAGCTCCGACATTTATCACAACTGCTACTACAATTTCAGCCAACAAGACTTATTATGCTGTGTTTGGAAAACGCGGAGACTTCACTCGTGTTACCGGACCTTCATCATTGGCGGCAGGACAGGAATTAGTAATCGTCAGCGACAAATATAGTACTGCCATTACAACCGGTATCGGCTACGCAACTGCTCCGCCTGAGAGTAGTAATAAAGTATCACCGACAGAAGCAATGATATGGTTGTTAACAGGAAACTCTTCTGGTTGGAGAATCACCAAGCCAGGAGATGGATATTTGTTGGGAGTAGGAAATCTTCCTAGCAGTAATAGTTCAAATACTGCAACTTTAAGCGCCAACAACTCAAATAGCACATGGAAGATAGGCCAGAGTTCATATATATCGGATGTTCTTTATATATCCAACTGGACAACAAATACTTGCGCATTAGAAGCATCATCTTCTTCTGCAAACTGGGTGGTATATAATTCCGATTCGTATAGCAAAAACCAATATTGCGCATTAAAAGTATATGCTTCGACGCTTAGTAAGTTTGTTACACAATGCTGTACACCTTATAATATAACACGCACGGGGAGTCCGGCAGGAACAGTTACTGGCGGTACATTTACGGTAAATAAGACATCCGCTTGTGAAGGTGCAACGGTAACGTTAGATGCTACGCCAAGTTCAAAGGTATATGTGTTTAATGCATGGACTATAAAAGATGGTTCGGCCAACGATGTAACTACAACGGTTTTAGGGGCAGGACATGCGGGAGATAATCCTGCTACTATGACAATGCCGGGATATGCAGTAACGGTAACGGCGGCATTCTCGGCGATAAGTAGTATTGCTGTGAAGACGGCACCTACGAAGACAACTTATTGTGCAGGTGAAAATTTCGACCCAACGGGATTGGTTATTACGGCGACGTACGCTAACTCGGCAACGCAGGATATCTCTTACGCTTCCGATCCAACGTTGTTCACTTTCTCTCCAGCTACCAATACGGCACTTGCTGCTAATAACTCGTCGGTAAGTATCACGGTTGGCGGTCAGAGTACGAGTCAGGCGATCACGGTGAATGCGCTTCGTACCATCACTTTGACGGGAAGCGGAACTGTAACCGGCGGTACGTTCGAAGCGGATAATTCCTCAGCTTGTGCTGGAGCGACAATCACGTTAACGCCCCATGCCGCAGACCATTTCACATTCACGAGTTGGACAATTACAAAAGCCGGAGGTGGAACAGTGACACCGGCAGGCAATACATTCATGATGCCGGATGATAATGTGACTGTGAATGCGACATTCACCGAAGGCACCTATCACTATGCGACGTTTATGAATAATTTGGAGGTTGTTAGTGGTTATGACCATGTGAAAACATACGATGGCACCAGACCTACTCCTCCAACATTAACTTCAAGCAACGCTTGTGATCAGAGTGAGTGCAACCAGTTCTACGGCTGGGTTGCTGATGGTAGCGAATGGGACGATACGACTGAAGACCTCAGTGGAAAGGTCATTTATCGCAGTGCAGGTTCGTTGCCGAATATTTCCGGAGCGGATGTCGTTTATCACGCCGTTTGGGCGAAAGGTTCCGCAGCACCTGCGGTTACGACGCCAACACCTATAGTGGCATGGAATAAAAATACATTAGGTATTTCCGCATCGACAAATTATAGCGCTGACTTAGGAACGGGAACATTAACATCGACCATTGGAATGAGTGGTACAACATACGCGTTCGTAAACACCAACACAGGAATTAGTACTGCCCCTGTTATAACATTATCTGGTTTGAATTTAAGTGGAGCCTCCACGACAACTGTCAATCTTTCGTTCTATACCAGAGGGTCTTCTAATAGTGCTGGTACGTTAACCGTGGAATATTCAACTAATAACGGAAGCAGTTATAGTCAAGCAGGGACGGCGACCATACAGGACGGCATTATCAATCACCACGAAATAACGGGCATTCCTAAGGCTACTAATCAAATTCGTTTGACTCACGCGAAGAGTAGTGGTTCATTCTCAATAGGCACCTTTAAAATATATGAACCGATTTCCGAAACGTGGAACTTTACTGAATTAACATCGGCTAACACTAGCGGTTGGACAACAACGGATTGGGAGGGTGATTATATTATCACCAATGGATCTACGACTGCATTAAATGGTTATTATTTTGAGGATAACAAATGCTTAGTTACAGTTTCTCCTTCTGAAGGAGTCATTTCATTGAATGCCAATGATGCTGGAAATGCATTCCGGATTACCTATAGTGCAGGGAATAGCGGATATTCTGTTCAGGGTATTGGTGGCGGATTGTATCTCAAGTATAAAAATAATTCAGTGGACAGATCTGAAAGCGCGGAAAACTACTATTCTATGGGATACAACAGCATTATTTATAACACATTAATCCCTCTTCAATGGAACTCAACAAAATTTGGGTTCTATAGTGGTTCGTACACTTCGTTGAAACTTTATAAAACGTTAAGTACCTATACAAAATGGCGTATCAGTTGTTGTGAGAAACATGACATCACCAAAGACGGTGATCCGGCAGGAACGGTGACAGGAGGTTCGTTTACTGTGGATAAGACGTCTGCTTGTGAGGGTACAACGATTACATTGAGCGTAACCAGCATATCGAGCGGTTATAACTTCGACCATTGGTCGGTAACAGGTGACGATAGCAGCGATGAGATCACCGTTACTGATAATCACTTCACTATGCCGGATGAGGCAGTAACCGTAACGGCTGTGTTCGCTGCCGCCCATACAACGACTGTAGAACTGGATCCGCAGAGCGGCACAGGCGGTACTGCAAGCGTAACGGCAACGGTGAACCTGCCGATGCCGGCAGCAGTAATGCCTACGTATGCTGGATATACCTTCGCAGGCTATTATAGTGCACCGATGGGTAGCGGCACACAATATTATGCAGCTGACGGTAGCAGTGCACATGTTTGGGATAACAGCGAAGATGATACCGAGACGTTATATGCTAAATGGACATCCAACGGCTACACCGTGACGCTGAACAAGGAAGGCGCGACGACGCAAGGAACGGCATCCGTAAGCGTGACATATGGCACGAATACGAACTTAACCAGTCCTATCGATTGCCCGACCTATACTAATAAAGTGTTTGGCGGCTACTGGACAACGGCCAGCGGCGAGGGAACGCAACTGATTGACGGTGATGGTAATTGGATACCGAGCGTGACTGGTTACACAGGTGTTAACAAACAATGGTTATACGCGAACAATATAGAATTGCACGCGCGCTGGACGAACGTAAGTTACACCAATTACCGTACGACTTGCGGACCGGAGATAGAGGTGACGGTTTCCGGATCAGTCCAATTGACAACCTATGCTAACTGCGAAGTATTGACACCTTCAACTGCTTTAATTACAGTTCACAGTGATGACTGGAAATCGACGGTTGGTGCAGTGAAGTATTTGAATTTCCGATTCAAGGATAAAGTGAGCGGAGTAACTTATTCGCACACAAATAGCACTATTTCCAGTAGTGAGTTCCGTATCTACAATGCCGACGGAAACGGAGGTAGTTATGCAGACGTCGGCTACAACGAGATTCCTGCCGGAACGACCAGTGCCACCTATAGTTTCCGTGTGGCATATAAACCGACAGCAGGTGTATATAATACAAGCGATCACTATATCTTGGAAGTTGAAGCGATGGATAACTCGGCAGCTAAGAAGACTATTACACTGGAAACCCGCCTGAACAGTTTGCTATAGCCATCAAGAAAGATGGTCAGTGGTATGCACTGCCAAATGATTTAGAAACTACGGAAGCAGCAGCCAAAGCAGCACAGGCAATTCCAATTGAAGTGGACGATGCAACATCTCCGACTTGTGCGTTGTATGCGCCAGAGAATGTGCTGTATAAGGGTGCTCAATACTATGGTAGTAATGACGAAATCACCAAGGCGAATCGTAACCGAAGCGGACTCCGCTTCACACGCGATGGCAGTCAATGGTTGCAGATTTCTACGGTAGAGGCAACTAACTTGATGTGGCTGTCCACTACTGGCGGAACCAATGTACAAGACTGGTATCTGAATAGTACAGACTTCAGTGCCTACACGTTGAAGATAGACCCGAGAGCCGGTTCGACAGGTTACCTCGCGAAGACATTTGGTATGTTCGGATCACACTTCGGTTTCTATGCAACTCCGACGGAGAGTGAAGTGCACTTCTTGCCGGTTGAACATGTGTTGACTGAAGCTGATGTGATGGAATGGGGCAAAAACAGCGTAGTGCTTGAAGTGGCTGCTACTAGTTATAGCAAAGTAATCGCTCGTGTTGGCAATGTGGCAACCAAGCCGCTGACTTTCGCACAGACGAAGACCAGTGGAGGGCTGAATAGTAAATATACATGGACAGTCAATATCGGCAACACTATTGACTTGACCACGAAGGCGGGAGATATTCTCTATCTGGATTGGTTGAATAGCGATGGTGATGTAACGGCTGTCAGCATGGCCTATATTCCACGTCTGATAGACGACAGCAAGACGATGACCAGCATATCGACAACCAAAAACGATTGGAAGAAATACGATGTAATCGTACTGCCGGGTGCAACATTGGATGCTAATGTAGGTAGCTTTGATGGAGAGAAGAAGGTGACAGTCAGCAAGATGGAAGTATATCCGGGTGCGACACTGAAAGTCTCCAGCGGTGAGTTGACAACAACTAACTTGACACTCCGTTATGGTTGGACTCGTGCGAATAGTAAAGAATTCAATGTGGCAAGGGTATATGTTCCGACGGATGGAACATTGAAACACACCAGTGCATATGCTGACTGGTATATTGATTACGATCAGTACTATCCGATAGCAGTACCGTTCTGGGTAACGACCAGCAAGATTGCGTATGGCAATACGAGAGCTGCGTCGAACCTTGGAACAAACATTGTGATTAAGGATTATGACGGTGAGGGACGTGCTATAAGCGTACAAAGCAATATCGGTCACAACTGGAAACCGATTGATCCTGCAGTGACAACGAAACTGAATCCGGGTAAGGCTTACGCGATGACTGCCAAACGTCCGAATGGTAAGGCCTTTGCAATTGTTCGCATGCCGATGGAGTTCGCTGATGATTGGACAACTTCTGGTGAACAAGCTAATGTAAGTACAACCTATAAGAATAAGGTGAGAATTACAGCCTATCCATCAAGCGAATGGTACGCAATGGGATGGAACTTCATCTCTAACCCATATATGGCAGTATTCAACGGAAGTGATGACGGTTTAACCGGAGTTATCGAAACCCAAAG
The DNA here is from genome assembly GCA_900319025.1 of uncultured Bacteroidales bacterium. GTDB lineage: Bacteria > Bacteroidota > Bacteroidia > Bacteroidales > Paludibacteraceae > Colicola. Next base: position 8,218 of record ONMT01000056.1, on the reverse strand, counting down.
CGGAACAAGTTACAAATATGCGACTATTCCGAACTTGCAGTTCTCTGAATACTATCAAGTTCCTATCGCAGGATCTGATTTGAAACCTGCAAGCGGATTCTTTATCCAAGCAGCAGAGACTGGTGACGTGGTATTTGTGACAACCGGTCAAAAGAACAGCATGCCAGTATTACGTAGTATTGCGTTGGAGAAAGATAATGAAGCTTATATCGAGTTACAAGGTGCAAGCGGTAAAGACATGATGGGTCTGATAGTTGGCAAAGACTATACGGAAGCCTATGAACCGAATGCTGACTTGTCTAAGATTATGGGTGACGGCAACAGCCTTAAGACATATATGCGTTACGGTGAGATGGATATGGCTTATGTGGCTATCAATGAGATGCTTGCAAAGAACTGGATACCAGTAATCGTTCGCATACCTGAAGATGGCGAGTACACCTTCTCAATGAGTAACATCAGTAGTATTGAGGATCTCGAGGGCGTTTACTTGATTGATTATGCAAACAATGAACAGGTAACGAACCTAATTGATGCAAACTACACTTTCACTGCCGAGGCAGGAACGATAAGCGACCGCTTCGCGATCAATGCAATCGTTGGTGAACGCGAGACTCCAACAGGAGTGGATGCAGTAAATGGTGGACTGATAGATTCGGATAAACCAATTAAGTTCTTGTATCACGAGAAGGTTTACATCCTCTATCACGGCGTCATCTATGATGCGGTTGGTAAACGCGTAAAGACTATTAATAAATAGTTTAATAAATTAACGAATTAATGAATGAACGAATTAAAGAGTTAAAGATTATGAAAAAGACATTGAAATATTTATTGATAGCAGCGATGATTGTTTTAGCAGGCGCTAGGAGCATGGTTAACGCCATGCCCCAAGGCATCGCTACAGAACCGCAGATAGATATGCACTCCACTTCCGTGATGGTTGGTTCTGGTTCGCATCTACCTCTGGCAGCTGAGACTGGTGCTTATACAACAAGCGGCGAAGAAAGTGGTCCTCCTAAAGGCCGCCCACGCCGTATCGTTGGAGATGATGACGTCGGTGGTGATGGTGATGGAAACGACGATCCTACGCCTCCAGATCCTGCAGACCCGTTCCCAATCGGCGATGCGGGGTGGACGCTGATGTTGCTCGCGTGTGCGTACCTTATTATACGCGTTAGGCGCGCTAAAGGGGACAGAACGGCCTAAGACCTACAGGACGCGCTTAGCGCTATAGGGATTAGGAAAACAAAAATCGCACTTGACGGTGCGATTTTTGTTGTAAAAGGAGAAATATTCAAAAAAGTTATGCAAATTCGGAATTAAACTCCGAAATTACATAAAATAATTGCCGAAATATTTGCATATATTAAAAATAAGCAGTACTTTTGCAGCGGATTTTAGAAAGTAGTCATTATGGCAACCAACAGTGTGTACATATCGCGTAAGATGGAGACGCTTCTAAAAGAGGCAGCAAAGTATTTCTCCGTTTTAGCCGTTACCGGTCCTCGTCAGTCCGGCAAATCAACTATACTAAAACATCTATTCCCTGAATATAAACAGTATAGTATGAAGGATTTGCACGTGCGCAGTTTTGCAGAGAATGACCCGGTGGCATTTCTTAATCAGCATCCTGAAGGGATGTTTATTGACGAGGTACAGAAGGTACCAATGCTACTGGATTATATACAAGGCATCGTGGATAATCATCCTGAACGTAAATTTTTGCTCACAGGTAGCAGCAATCTGGAATTGCTAAAAGGACTAACCGAGTCGTTGCCCGGTAGGGCTGGAGTGTACGAATTGTTTCCAATGTCATTGGAAGAGATAGTGGATAGACCCAAAGAGGCGAATCAGCAAATGTATGATGGATTATATCCGGCTGTTTGCGCTAATAAGAATATCGCACGCTTGTTCTATCCGAGTTATGTAAAGACCTATCTGGAGAAAGATGTACGTGACTTACTGAAGATAAAAGACCAGATGCAATTCATGAAGTTCATGAAACTATGCGCTGCAAGAATTGGTTCGCTATTTAACGCCACAGAGATAGGTGCAGAGATTGGAGTAGATGGAAAGACAATTAATCATTGGCTATCCGTCTTGCAAGCCTCATATTTGGTGACATTGTTGCCACCATATTATGAAAATATATCTAAGCGGATTGTTAAAACGCCCAAGCTCTATTTTAATGATCCTGGATTGGCATGCTATTTGTTAGATATAGAGTCACCACGTCAATTGGAATTAGACAAGATGCGTGGCGCAATATTTGAGAACATGATTGTAATGGAGTGCCTCAAGCACCGTACTAATCAAGGCAAAGAAGGGAATGTGTTCTTCTACCGAGATAGCAATCAAAATGAGGTGGATATTCTTGTTAAGGAAGAAGGACAATTATACGCCATAGAGGTTAAATCAGCCATGACATATCATGCTTTCTATGAGAAAACATTACGCAAACTGCCGGAATGGACGGGGACTCCAATTGCTCGCAGAGCGGTAGTTTATACTGGGGATTTTGAGAATACAGCCGGAGATATATGGCTGCTAAACTATAAGCATATACCTCAGTTGTGGAGTGCTAAATAATTACGCTACGATCTCCTCGCGTGTGCGTACCTTATTATAAGCGTAGTGCGCAAGCGCAGTGTATAGCCTACGGCGTGTATGCTTCGCGTTTAGTGTCCTGCGGACGTGTAGGGCAACTACGTTGCGTGTAGTGCCTACGGCGTTTAGTGCCTGCGGACGTGTAGTGCAACTACGTTGCGTGTAGAATAGTTTAGAGAAAAATCGCATGAAAGTGCGATTTTTCTTGTGTTATAGGGGGTAAAATGTAGTAATTTTATAATTAGTAACAAAAATATTACTAATTTATTTGTTACTTTGAAAAAAAAGTAAGAAAATTTTGCTCTATTGAAAAAAAATGTATATCTTTGCAAAAAATTTCAATAGAACAATGAAAAAAGTCAGATATAATAAACCGAGAGTTTCTGCTCTCGGTTTATTATTGGAACTTATCCTGCAGTAGTAAAATGTATATGACCATTGTCTGGAAGGTCATTTTCATCTTCACCTGTATTGATAATCATTGTCTTTACCGTATCATTAGGGAATAATGCTCGGAAATAATTTAAATTTTTGTAAAACTCGGTATGCACAATAGGGGCTAATTTAATCTCATATGCTGATAAATGAGACCCTTCCTCTTGAATAATATCCACCTCGTGTTGTCCTTTGTCACGATAAAAATACAAATTATTGTCTTTCCCTGCGTTATATATATTTTTCAATCTATCACAGACTACCATATTTTCAAAGAGTTGCCCACGCAATGGATGAGTCTCAACCTGTGAAGCATCACGGATTCCTAATAGATAGCATGCCAAACCGACATCGTAAAAATAAATCTTAGGCGTTTTAACCAACCTCTTATTAATATTCCGATAAAAGGGTTGAAGCCGGAACACGACGTAAGAGGCCTCTAAAACATTCATCCATTCTTGAATGGTCGGTATAGACACACCTAATTCCGAACACATACTTTGGGCATTAAACTCAGTTCCAATCCTTGATGCACACATTATTAGGAAGCTGCGGAACTCAGTCAGGTGCCGAATATTCAGTACCTGTTGAACATCACGCTGAATATATGTGGAGAAGTATTGACGATACATGTCTTGTGCGGGGACTTTTTGTGCCCATACGGCAGGATAAAACCCCTTATAAATCAATTCAAAAGGAGAAACGGCTTTCGATACCTCCGGAAGCTCTGCAATTGATAATGGCAACAAAGTAAGAATTGCCGTACGTCCTGCCAATGACTGCGTAATCTTCTGCATCAAAAGGAAATTATTACTTCCTGTTAGAATAAATCTCGCATCTTCATATGTATCAACGATAACTTGAACCATAGAAAAGACATTGGGCATATTCTGGATCTCATCTATGATTAAACCTTGACGATGTGCGATTAAATAGCTTTTCCCATTTAACTCTATATCCACACGCATCGTTTCGTCCTCTAAATTTACATAGTCGTAGTCTGGAAACACCTTTTTACATAGTGTTGTTTTACCTGATTGACGGGGACCGGTGATGGTTAACACATGATAATACTGAGCTAACCGCACCACTTCAGATTCAATATTTCTATTATACATGATGAATATATTTATTGTCCAAAAATAAAGTACTACTTTAAATCCGCCGCAAAAGTACTATTTTTTTTTGAATCTCGCAAGAAAAATGATGAAAAAATGTAAGAAAAACGCTATTGTCACGTACACGATGGTCGCGAGATGGTCGCGGGAGCGTTTGATGGGATGATGGATTACGCTAATTGAGCCGCTTCGCTGAATGATGAATAGATGAACTTGTGCCTTCGGCAGGGAATGCAATGAATAATGAATAATGAATAATGAATATCTTGCCTGACGGCGTTTAATGCCTACGGCGTGTAAATAAACGTTGCGCAGCAACACTAAACGTCCAACAGACAATAAATGTGCGTAGCACACTAAACTAAAAAAGTGCAGTTTTTGGCTGAAACTGCACTTTTTTTTGCATATGTCAGAAAAAAGCAGTACTTTTGCCCGCCAAAAAGGTTTGGACTCGTAAATTGGGAATGAGATAAGTACCAGGACTCGTAAATTAGCAACAAAAAAGTCCCCAACCGGAGACTTTTTTTAAAAGTTGCCTAACCAGGACTCGAACCCAGACAGACAGAACCAGAATCTGTAGTGCTACCATTACACCATTAGGCATCGTCTGAACGAACTCTCGGAGAAATCTGTAACGACTCTAACCGAAAGCGGCTGCAAAAGTACTGCTTTTTTTTGGAACGACCAAATTTTTGAAGAAGAAAAATACAATAAAATACATTTTTACCCATTGTGGGCATGATATACAGCTAAAAAATGAACGAATTTTTAGAAAAAGAAGAACAGGTACTCAAAATGCTCAAGACCGTCTTTGACCCTGAGATTCCTGTTAACATCTATGACTTAGGACTCATCTACAAAATCGATATTGCAGACGATGGCGTATGTACTATTGACATGACACTTACTGCCCCATCCTGCCCTGCTGCTGACTTCCTCGTGGAGGATATTGAGCAGAAAGTCGGCTCAGTCGAAGGTATCAGTAAAGTGATTGTCAATATCGTCTTTGAGCCCGAATGGACCAAAGACATGATGTCAGAAGAAGCCAAATTGGAATTGGGATTCCTATAACCTCAATTAGAAAAACCTACTCTATGATATACTTTTTAAGTGATTTACATCTTGGTTCTTTAGCCTTTGATAATAAGATTGCGCACCAGAACAAAGTCATCAAACTGCTGGAGCTCATGGGGCATGACGCCAGTGCAATCTACCTATTGGGCGATGTGTTTGATTTCTGGCATGAGTACTTCTGGCGCGACCGCAGCAAGAAAACCTTTGAGCCGCTGTTCCGAACGATACGCCATCTGGTGAAACGCGGCGTGAAGGTGCACTTTTTCACAGGCAACCACGACATGTGGACTTACGGCGAGCTACAGAAACTGACAGGAATGATAATGCACTATAGCCCGTGCACCGTGACGCTGAAGAATAAATCCATCTATTTAGCTCACGGCGACGGATTACTGCCATCTAATATTGACAAGCTCTACCCGACGGAAGTGCAAAAGAAGATTCGCTCATTTATTCGTCTACGCGCATTCTTCTACAACCCCATTCCGCGATTCATGTACCGCTGCATGCCGCCGTTCTTGGGCAATGCCTTGGGCTACAACTGGGCGAAACATAGCCGATTGAAAGAACTCGTTAACCCGTTGGCATACAAAGGGGAAGATAAGGAAGAACTGATTCTCTTCGCCAAAGAGATGGAGCAGACCTATCACCACGATTACTACATCTTTGGACATCGGCATATCGACTTGGATTTGCAAATCTCGCCCACGTCGCGCGTAATAATATTAGGTGACTGCTTCAAGCTCTTCACCTACGCGCAAATGGACCACGAGGGAAACATAGAAATGAAAACGGTATAAACAATGCATACAAGAGAAGAACAATTAGCCGCATTTGACCGCCTGCTGACGATAATGGACGATTTGCGCGTCAAATGCCCTTGGGATAGAAAACAAACATTTGAGTCACTCCGACAAAACACCATCGAGGAGACCTACGAATTAGCTTCCGCGCTGATAAAGAAAGACATGGACGAGATTGCCAAAGAATTAGGCGATGTGCTGCTTCATGTCATTTTCTACGCTAAGATTGCGTCGGAGACCAATGATTTCGATATAGCGGACGTTTGCAATCGCTTGTGCGACAAACTCGTTTTCCGCCATCCCCATGTCTATGGCGAAGAAGCAGCAAAGAATGCCGAAGAAGTGAGCCATTTGTGGGAACAAGTCAAACTGAAAGAGAAAGGTGGCAATAAAACCGTATTAGGCGGCATTCCCGAAGCACTACCCGCTTTGGTGAAAGCATACCGCATACAAGACAAAGCTGCTAACGTGGGATTTGACTGGGAACAGAAAGAGGACGTATGGGACAAAGTGCGCGAAGAGATTAGCGAGTTCGAGAACGAACTCAAGAATGACGCCTCTACCAACAGAGAGGAAGAGTTCGGCGACTTACTATTCAGTCTGGTGAACGTAGCGCGACTATATAAACTCAAACCGGATAACGCGCTGGAAAAAACAAACCAGAAGTTCACACGTCGGTTCAACTACATCGAGCAACAAGCCATCGCGCAGGGACGTTCGCTGAGCGAGATGACATTAGACGAGATGGAAGCGCTGTGGCAGGAAGCCAAGAAGCAAACTAACGAATAGGCTGCTTGAAACTCAGCGAAGAAGGCGAATACTGCGAGTCAGAAGACACCGTCATCGTAACCGACACCGTTGCAGACTTACGCGCAATATAGGACATCGGTATCGTGGCGCCACTATATCCGACTTTGAAATTAAAGATACCTTTCTCAGGTTCAGAGTTAGCTGTCAATGCCTCATCCAATTGCTTATAGATAGAAAAGGTCGGTTTCATTTGGGTAGTATCCATCTTCACAACAAAACTCGTGAGCAGATTACTTACTGCATTAAGCAGAATATCCACATGAACCGTATCGCCTACGGAAATAGAGTCAACGACATAGGTATTATCAACCGTATTAACCTGCAAGGTATCCGCCGGACCGGATGAACCAAAACGGTTAACCGTAAAATAAGACATATAAATACGCGGAGTAGATTGCGGCTCCTCTTTTTGCTTACAAGCACCTAAAACAAGAAGCGCCATCGTAATGGCGCAGAAAATAACTTTTTTCATAGTGTGCGGCATAAAGGACTCGAACCTTCACTCTGTTAGGAACTAGATCCTAAGTCTAGCGCGTCTACCAATTCCGCCAATGCCGCTCGTCGGAAGTGGCTCGCCTAGAAGATTTCCGCGACAAGTTTGGAAATAGAGCGGCTCGCACTTCCTCCTCTCCCCACCACAACTTTGAAAGTTGTGTCGAGGACCCCAATTAAAGGGGGCTTTTGACAATAAATCTCAAAAGCGGCTGCAAAAGTACTACAAAAATTTGATATACACAAGAAATATGCAAGAAAAAGATACAACTTTTTATAAAATTCTTCCAAATGGGCTGAAAATTGTGCATCGAATGAGCCAATCGGAGGTCGCATACGTAGGAATAATGATAGGAGCCGGCACGCGCGACGAGCAACCGGAACTGAACGGCATTGCCCATTATGTAGAGCACACCGTTTTCAAAGGCTGCACTACTGCGCAAGGCAAAAATGTCACCGCCAGACAACTCATTACCAAGATAGAAGGCATCGGCGGCGAAATCAATGCCTATACAACCAAAGAAGAGACTACATTCTATGCAGCGACACCGGTAGCACACTATGCACAGACCCTCCAACTATTAGCAGATATGGTACTCCGCCCGACTTTTCCGAAACACGAAACGGACAAGGAGGTGGGCGTCATTTTAGACGAGATTGAGAGCTATGAAGATAGTCCGAGCGAACTCATATACGACGACTTCGAAAATATGCTGTTCCATGGACATCCGATGGGAATGTCTATTCTCGGCACGAAAAAGACACTCCATAATATATCACGCACGCCCGCACACGCGATAAACTGGGTGGCACAAAAATACGCGCCGAAACGGATGGTGATTTTCAGCCAAGGCAAGATGTCCTTTGACTCCGTTT
>ONMT01000002.1 GCA_900319025.1 uncultured Bacteroidales bacterium | reverse complement strand
ACGATTATCTCACAAAGCCGTTCGATACCAAAGAGCTTTTAGCCCGCATCCGCGCCATGACGCGCGTATCCGCGGTGCAGGCGGACGCGACGCTTTCGGTCGGCAACCTGACGCTCTATGCGAGCCTTAACTTCAAGCTCTTCAATCTCGTCTTCAAGTTTGAAGTTGCGAGAAGGTGTGGTAGGTTTGCCACGGAAGTTGAAACCGAGCTTGAGGGTGACGATGTGTTCGGGTTGGGCGAAATAATAGTCCTTACCAAATTCTTCGCGCTGCTCTTCGGACATAGCATCGATGTACTTCTGCTCGTAGTTATGAATGGGATGGGTGTAGCCATAACCGAGAGAGACGCGGAAGTCGATGTTTCGACGAGTGCGAATATCAGCGGCGAGCCGGCTGCGCGCTATTATGGAGAAATCAGCGAGGCGATAAAATCGGGTGTGGACTATATTTGTAAGTATCGTCAGGAGGATTGTACGGTTCATAAGCCATCGAGTATAATAAAAGTGGAAAAAGATAATAGGTTTGTGATTATACGTGCATGAAAAAACAGCGGATTAGACATAGATTGATGCAGTTACTATACATATTTGTGGATGGTATAGCAGCAGAGTTTGTGTGGTTTGCATTTTTGTATTTCCGCTGGTTAGTATTGGACGAGCGTGTAAGCGGTTGGGATAGTTTCTGGGCGCCCGCATTTGATTTTTCTCTATCGAGTACGTATGTTCCCATTCTTCTTTTCCCATTGGGATGTTTTGTAATATACTATTTTTTAGGTTATTATCTTCGTCCCGGCAAACAGCGTCTAACAACTTTAATATGGAACACTTTTGCAGGCGCGCTCATTATTGCCGGCGGAGCATTCTTTTTGATTATATTAGATGATGTAGAGTTAGTAGATGCCATTCGTTACTACAAGTCGTTTGGTGTTTTGGTTCTATTCCTGTTTGTATTCACATTGATTCCACGTATTATTTTATACTATACTATTCAACGTCGTTATCGTCGTGAGCGTGTGATAATTCGTATGACAGACGGGATGACGGAAAATGATTTATATCAGCAAATTAACGAATTATTTTTGTCGGGCAAAGATATTGCGATTGAACCACGGCTCTTTGATGTCTTTACGGGCGCTGCGCGTATTATTCATATGGATGAGTCTCCATTGATAATGGTGAGCGATCCGAAAATGGCGGATTGGGAATTAGTAATTAAGCACACGTTTGATATTTGTGTAGCCGCCGTGACGTTGGTTCTGCTATCTCCTGTATTCTTGATAATAGCGCTGATGGTTCATTGTGATAGTCCCGGTCCGATTATCTATCGCCAAGATCGAATTGGTTTCCGCGGTCAAGTGTTTAAGATTCTCAAGTTCCGCAGTATGTACATTAATGCAGAAGAAGAGACGCCGTTACTATCCAAAGTAGGTGATCCGCGTATTACGAAGGTAGGTAGATTCTTGCGAAAATATCGTTTGGACGAGCTGCCGCAGCTATGGAATATATTACGTGGTGAGATGTCTATTGTTGGTCCTCGTCCTGAACGTCCATATTTTGTGAAACAGATTATGGAGCAAGCGCCTTATTATTGCTTACTATACAAAGTTCGCCCCGGATTAACAAGTTGGGGTCCTGTAAAAGTGGGTTACACAGATACAATGGAAAAGATGTTGCAACGACTAATGTATGATATTACTTATACGGAAAATATGTCGTTGACACTTGATATCAAGATATTACTTCGCACAGTTGGCGTGTTAGTAGATGGTAAAGGACAATAATATGAACTACGACGAGAAGATAAAAAAGGCCGAGACTATTATCTCAGAATTAGAGCAAACTCAAGCTTTGTCAATGGAGACGTATAAGTTGAAAGCAGCCGAAGCCAAAGAATTGCTTGATTCGTGCACGCAAGAATTGGATGCTTATTCCTCGGAGAAGTGAACAAGCACGTGTCGGTATGATTCGAATATCTTGGACTTTGAAACAAAGCCAAGATATTTTTTTGTATTAGCATCCACAACGGGTAAGTTCCATGCACCTGTATCTTCGAATGTTTCCATCACTTTTTCCATGGGCATAGCGTTGGTAATAACCGCTTGTGGAGCAGTCATTAAGTCATTGACCGTAAAGCGGTTATAGAGACGCGGTTGGAACATAATATTTCTCACTTCATCAAGAAGAAGCACTCCACATAATCGACCTTGTTTATCGACTACGGGGAAAATGTTTCTGTGGGCAGTAGCAATACATTTAACCAATTCTCCTAAAGTCATTTCAGGCGAAACAGTAGTTAAATCTGTTTCGAGGACGTTTTCCATTTTCAAAAGCGTAAGAATGGATCGGTCCTTATTGTGCGTTAGCAGTTCACCTTTTTGCGCAAGACGCATTGCGTATAGACTATGCTGCTCGAACAATTTCATTATTAGGAAGGAAGAAACGGAGACTATCATCAGAGGTAAGAAGAGATGATATCCACCAGTAAGTTCGGCAATAAGGAAAATGCCTGTTAAAGGAGCATGCATGACGCCCGACATTAATCCTGCCATACCTATGAGTGCGAAATTGCTTTCGGGCACAGAGACTCCTATTATATTAAATACGCGCGCGGTAACAAATCCGACTAAAGCTCCCATGAACAACGAAGGAGCAAAGATACCACCCACTCCGCCGCCACCATTTGTAGCTACGGAAGCGACAATCTTCAACAAAATAATCGCTACGAAATAGGCAATAAATATCCATGTTGTTTCACCCAGCAAAGCAAAAGGACTATTTTGTATTGCCGATTGCGACTCGCCATTAATAAGCTGTGAGATAACATCATATCCTTCTCCGTATAAAGGCGGGAAAAGGAAAACAAGCACACCGAGAGTGACTCCACCAACAAGAATTTTCAGTCCCCACGAGCGAATATTTCGTTTGAACCACTGCTCTAAACCATTCATGCCTCTTGTAAAATAGAGTGAAGCAAAGCCACAGACGATACCTAAAACGATGTACCAAGGGATACGTGAAATGGCAAAAGGTTCAATGGTATGTAAGATGAACATTGGCTCCGTGCCGGTGAAGATATAGGATATTGTAGTTGCGGTAACTGATGAGATGAGTAAAGGTGCTACTGAAGCCATTGTTAAATCCATCATCAGCACTTCGAGTGTAAAGACCAAACCGGCAATGGGAGCTTCGAAAATACCACCAATAGCTCCTGCAGCTCCGCAGCCAATCATAAGCATCATTGTTTTTTGGTCAAGGCGGAAGAACTTCGCCAAGTTACTTCCGATAGCAGCTCCGGTGAGCACAATAGGAGCCTCAGCGCCGACTGAACCACCAAATCCGATTGTTAGTGCAGATCCGACGACGGAAGTCCACATATTATGCGCTTTGATGATGGCTTTGCGCTGTGAAATGGCGTATAGGATTTTAGTTATTCCATGCGAAATATCGTCACGAACAACATAGTGGACAAAGAATGCAGCTAAAGCGATACCTATCATTGGGCAGAAGAAATACCACCATTCGTGTCCGCCGGCAATTAGATAGGTTTGTATAAAGTGTTGAATTAGATGGATGAATGTTTTTAGTATAGCCGCAGCGAAAGCAGCAAATGCGCCAACGAAGAAACTGAGAAGCAACACCAACTGCTTTTCGCTGATATGTTTCTCACGCCATGCTAATAATGTTTCCTTGCCATCAGTTTTGGTCATCCCAACCGATACCTTTGTATTTGGAAAGGTCCCACTCTTCTTCCACCTCGTTAAGATAGATAGTTCCTTCCTCGTCATCTTCTTGTTCAGTAATTTCCTCTTTCTCTCTCACTTCGACGTCAAGAGGTGCGTGAGAGATCTCAATTACTTGATTTTGCTCTTTATTCAGTTCCTCCCAAAGTGCATCTTTGAGTTGATTTATTCCCATTCCGCTTATACTGGAGAAGAGCAAGACTGGAAGTTCGAGTTTTTTGGTCAACTTATCGGCTTGCTTTTGAATTTTGGCCAATTCTTCGTCGGTTAAGACGTCGCATTTAGAGATTGCCAATAAGCGCGCTTTGGTGAGTAATTGCGGATTATATTTCTCTAATTCAGAGAGAAGAATGTTGTATTCTTTTTCGATATCTTCGCTTGTTGCGGGCACGAGGAAGAGTAAAACGGCATTCCGTTCGATATGTCTTAGGAAGCGCAATCCGAGTCCTTTACCTTCGCTTGCGCCTTCGATAATACCGGGTATATCCGCCATGCAGAAGGATTGTCCGTCGTGGTAGCTGACGATACCTAAATTAGGAACTAAAGTTGTGAAAGGGTAATCAGCAATCTCGGGTTTGGCAGCAGAAACGACTGATAAGAGTGTTGATTTGCCAGCATTTGGGAAGCCAACGAGTCCGACATCAGCTAAGACCTTGAGTTGGAGGATGATATTTTTCTCCTGACAAGGTTCTCCGGGCTGTGCGTATCTTGGTGTTTGGTTTGTTGCTGTGCGGAAGTGCCAGTTTCCTAAACCTCCACGGCCGCCTTTTAGCAGCACAATGCGTTGGCCATGTTCCTTCACTTCGGTAAGGAATTCGCCTGTATCTCCGTCATAAACGACTGTGCCACATGGAACTTCAATAATTTTATCCTCTCCATCTTTACCAAAGCTACGGCTTTCGCCGCCTCGTCCGCCATCGGTAGCCATGATATGTTTTTGGTACTTCAAATGGAGAAGCGTCCAAAGATTACGATTCCCTTGTAGGATGATATGTCCACCTCTTCCTCCGTCCCCGCCGTCCGGTCCACCTTTAGGCACATATTTGGCGCGATGGAGGTGCATACATCCAGCTCCACCCTTTCCGGAGCGGCAGTAAATTTTTACGTAATCGATGAAGTTACCAGATGGCATTATTTGTCAAGTTGTTTAAGTATCACATCCATTTGCGACCAAGTGCATTCCGGATTGATATTACTATTAATAAGGAAATATCTATGTCTGCGCAAGTAATAATCGCTTATTGGTCGTGTTGTTTCGTTATAAATCCGCAGGCGTTTTTTGATTGTTTCCAAGTTATCGTCAGCTCTTCCGCTTATTTTTCCGCGGTTAAGGAGTCGTTCGATAATCACGTCTTCTTCGGCGTACAAATCAAGCATATACGCATCCATTTGGTGTTCGTCAAGCATAGCAGTTAGTGCATGTGCTTGTTCGACGGTACGTGGGAACCCGTCGAAGATAACGCCTTTACACCCCTGAGGAAGCGAGTTGATATAGTTTTTGAGCAGTTCAATCATTTGCTCGTCGGGAATGAGATTTCCAAGCGAGATGATGTCATTTATTTCTTGTCCTAGTTTACTACCAGAAGCTATTTCTGCTCTGAGGACGTCTCCAGTACTCAAATGTTGGAGGCCATAGTTACGTACGATAATATCGGATAAGGTACCTTTTCCGCTTCCAGGAGCGCCTCCAAGAATAATGTTCAACATGATGTACAACGATTTGAAACAAAACGAGTTGCCCCTTGGAGCAACTCGATTGTCTAATTGTTAAAAGAATTAGAGAGCAAGTTTAGCACCCTGACGGAATTTAACAACTTTCTTAGCAGGGATGTTGATAACAGCTTTCGTTGCAGGATTGATACCCTTACGAGCAGCTTTCTTAACAACTGCCAAGGTACCGAAACCGATCAATTGTACGTTTTCACCATTTTTGAGTGCTTCTGCAGCAGCTTCGATAGCAGCGTCAACGGCTTTAGCGGCAGCAGCTTTAGAAATTTCAGCTTTAGCTGCAACGGCAGCTACGAGTTCAGCTTTATTCATACTACGTGTTTTTTAAGTTATTAATTAAACGTTTAATTTCATTCACATTCGGTATTAAATGCGAAATGCAGCGCAAAGGTACAAAGAATTTCTTATTCTACCAAGAAATTCAGTAAAAAAAACGTTAAAAAATGCATTTTTTATTGATTTTAGGTAAAATTCGCCGCTTTTTATGTGTAAATATGGGAAAAAAGCAGTACTTTTGCAGTCGCTATGAGAAATTTACCAATTGTAACCAAAAGCCTATTATTGGCTAATTTGACAATGTGGCTGCTTGATACTATTCTCAAGCGCTACGGAATAGAGTTATACTCGCTATTAGGATTGCACTATTGGAGTGCGAGTCAGTTTCATTGGTGGCAGCCTTTGACATATATGTTCATGCACGGAAATTTCAGTCACCTCTTTTTCAACATGTTCGCGGTATTGATGTTTGCGCCGGTATTGGAAGGAGAATGGGGTGTAAAGAAGTTTTTACTATACTACTTCGTATGCGGAATAGGAGCTGCGATAATCCAAGAAGGTGTATGGGCGTTACGGATTGAGCATTTGTTGGCTACGTATAATGCCGAGTCCGTGATGCTGAATTATGTGAACCAAGTAGTTACGATAGGTGCATCCGGAGCGGTGTTTGGAATATTGTTGGCATTTGGCTGGTTATTTCCGAATGTTCCGATGTACATCATATTCGTTCCGATACCTATACGCGCGCGCATATTCGTTATTATATATGCGTTAATAGAGCTTTTTGCAGGAATTGCGAATATGTCCGGTGATAATGTAGCACACTTTGCGCATTTAGGCGGGATGTTGTTTGGTCTGATTCTATTGCTTTATTGGAAGTATTGTGGTAATTGGCATCTGCCTAAGTTTTGGAAGAAGAAAGGCGATGTAGATGATTCCAAGGACAAAGACTATTCCGATTATCATTACCATCGTTCTCTATAAGATTTTGTGTAGAATATTCTAAGTAGAGAGATAAGAAAAAAGAGTGGCTCGGATGAGTCCACTCTTCAAAGCATACTTAGATGCTTTAACAGAATCATTAAAGAAAAATGATTAAAGTGTTGGGTAATTACTCAGCAACTTCAACTGTTTCTTCAACAACTTCAACGACAGCGGTGTCAGCCGGAGCAGCTTGTTCAGCAGCTTCGCAGCATTTTTGCTCTTGTTTGCAGCATTCACCTTCTTGTTTGCAGCACTTGCCGTCAGCTTTTTTGCAGCAACCGATTGCAGCTAATGCAATAACGGTCAGAATCATTAATTTCTTCATTGTTAAACGCGTTTTAAAATGGTTAGATTAGCGAAATATTTCGCTAATCGGGTGCAAAAGTACATAAATATTTGCATACATGCAAAAAAAAGTGTACTTTTGCCCCAAATTTGCTAATTATTGTCCCTTAGGGGTTGAAAAAAGTAAGCGTTATGACATTTAAATCATTTATGAATGAGACGAAAGCAGGCTTTATAGTAAAGAATCTGCTTGTTGCGTTGGCAATCGGCATCGTGTTATTGGTTATCCTACACAGTTACTTGAAGCGTTATACGGAACATGGTATAGAAGTAGAAGTGCCTGATATAACAGGAATGTATATGGAAGAAGCGGAGACGTTGGTACATCATGAAGGGTTGCAAATAGAAGTGATTGATTCTACATTTAGCAAGAAAGTACCTCTTGGCACGATAGTAGAGCAAATGCCAGTTGCGAATAGTCATTGTAAGCATGGTCGTTCGATATACGTGATAATCAATAGTAAAGTAGTTCGTCAAGTTCCATTGCCTGATTTGCATGATATTAGTTTCCGCCAAGCGGAAGCGACATTGCGTTCTCTCAATATCAATGTAAGTAATTATGTATATGAGCCGTCTGAGTATCGTGATTTGGTATTAGATGTACGTCGTAATGGTGAATCTATTCCAGCGGGAGAGCGTTTAGACGAAGGGAGTTCAGTTACTTTAGTAATCGGTCGCGGTAAAGGTGATGTTAAAACGACCGTTCCGAATATGATAGGCAAGAATTTAAGTGAGGCTCGTTCGCTACTATTGAGTCGTTATTTAACAGTAGGAATGACGGCATATGACGAGGAGCCAACAGAAGAGACCAGTTCCTTATATATAGTATATAGGCAAGAGCCGAGTGCCGGGACATCGATATTGGAAGGTTCAAGAGTGGATTTGTATTTGTCCACGGACTTAGAGAAAGCTATTTCCACTCAAGATCATCATGACGAAGAAGACTTCTTCTAATTAGCTCAGGTGAAAGAGGATATTGAAGATATTGAGCAAGAAGAGTTATGGGAACGTTGGCGTTGCGAAGTAGATAAAGGTCAGACGCCCGTTCGTGTAGATAAGTACTTGACAGAACACATGTCGGGTACTTCTCGTAATCGTATTCAGAACGCAGCAGAAGCCGGCAATGTGCTGGTGAATGGGAAAGCAGTAAGCAGTAATCACAAGGTTAAGCCGTTGGATGTTATTCAAGTGTTGTTGGACCATGAGCCGCATGATTACTCTATTCAACCGGAAGATATACCAATAGATGTAGTATATGAGGATGATGATATATTGGTAGTAAATAAGCCGGCAGGATTAGTGGTTCATCCAGGTCATGGAAATTATGAGCACACGTTGCTAAATGCGTTGGCTTATTATTTCAGCCATCAGCCATCAGCAGTCAGTCGTGAGATTGATATGAATAATCCTAATATTGGTTTGGTTCATCGGATAGATAAAGACACAAGTGGTTTGCTATTGATAGCCAAGACTCCTGAAGCGAAGACCAATTTAGGAATGCAGTTCTTTGATCATACTACCGAACGGACATATAATGCTCTTGTTTGGGGCACCTTCGCAGAAGAGGAAGGAACGATTATAGGTGCATTAGCTCGCGACAATCGCGATCGTACTATATATAAGGTGTGGGACTTGGAAGATAATCCAAATGCGAAAGAGGCAATTACGCATTGGCGAGTGTTGGAGCGTTTTCCGTATGTGACGTTAGTAGAATGTCGCTTAGAGACAGGTCGTACTCATCAGATACGCGTTCACATGAAACATATAGGTCATCCGCTATTTAGCGATGAGAAATATGGTGGCACAGAGATTCTTAAAGGAGTTCCGACGCAAAAGTACAAGCAGTATATTCAGAACTGCTTTGCTATATGTCCTCGGCAAGTCTTACATGCTAAGACGCTTGGTTTTACTCATCCGAGAACTGGAGAGCGGATGTTTTTTGATAGCGAGTGGCCAAAAGATATGTCCGCCCTGATTGACAAGTGGCGGACATACCAAGCATAAACTATTTCTTCGTTTAGACTGCGTATTTATTGTACGCGGAATCCGGAAGCGTTATAGATTTTTCCATCGTGGAGGATGAACAGTTGTCCATCTTTCATGAATTTTGTGCCGGGTGCTTTTTCTTCAAGTACTTGATCGATAGCCACTTTATCTTCGGTGAAGACATTCAGGACTTCAGACCAATCGCTATAATCGTCTCCGAGTTTAGCGCGTACTTGGAATTCATAATCTTTTTCTGCCTCTAATTTAGAGATAGTCGTAGATTTATTCGTGATGTTGATTTTCAGGTTCCATTCTTCTTCGGGATTAGCAACTTTGCGATAGCGTACTTCGAACTTATCAGCTCTTCCAGTCCAACCGAGTGTAACAGAGTTATTATTCACTTTTTTAGCTACAAGGTCTTTCGCATACGGGTGATAGACAGGTTTTGCAGTAAAGTGTGCATCAATGAGCCAAGTTATATAGGAGTATTCGGGTGCAAAATCTTTCATGTCCATCCATGTTACATTATCCCCAGAAGCGATGCCAATCCAGCGTGCGTTCGGTGTATTAGCTCCAACTGAATAAGCTATAGGTATATTGTAAACATTTGTGTTGCGGAAGAATATCCAGAGGTTCTTGGACTTAACGTATTCAATCGGTTCTACCAATGCGAAGTAATTGAAGGTATTCAATTCTGTAGGTACAACGTTTTGCGACCATACTTTCGTTGCTTTATCGGGAGTATTTCCGCCTGTATAGATGCTAATTTCCATTTCGTCAAGGCAGGAAGCATAGAGCGCAACAGTATCAAGGTATTTGCTTACAGCCACATTTGTCGGAATCATCATTCCCCAATATGTATCGCCAGCGACTTCACCGCTCATGCCGAATGTATTTGTGCCGTAATATACCCAATCATTTTCGACAGTTGGTGTATTTTGTGGAGCAGGAACTTTTCCGGTAGTGAAAGTAAATACGGCAGAGTTTTCGCTAAGGATATCTTCCTCGACATCATCGGCGCAAACACCGAAAGCAACCACATTATATTCTGTCTCAGGTTCTAAGTTAGTCAAAGTGAATGAATAACTTGATTCGCCAGTATTGGCTATACGATTTGGATAATTGTGATACTCGCTCTCGCCGGCTTTCTTATAGCGGAAACCCCAACCAGCTTGTTCATTCGAACCGGGTGTCCAAGTAATCTCTGCCGTGCTGAATGAAGGCTCTCCAACCAAAGCTAAGTTTGTAGGAACAGCACAGGTAGGGTCAATAATTTCAGGGAAGTCTTTCTCAACGTAATTTGTAAACTTACTCCATCCGGGCGCTGCTTTGTACGCCGCTGTCTTGCCGGTGGGAACAGTAATAGTGGCAGAAGTTTTTACCTCATAGAAAGATGATTCTGTTGCCACAGGAGGATTTTTGGCTGCGCAAGTAATAGATGTTATTTCATAGCAAGACAAACCGCCGCCCTCAATTTCCTTAAGTGTTCTCGGTAGCTCAATCGAAGTCAATTGACAAACATAATAAGTACCCGGTTTAAAAGCATAATGGCCAATCTTGGTCACACCATCCGGTACCACATAGGAGGTGCGCCCTTTAGCATCTCCCATAGGGAAGGCTATCACTTCAGTCATGCTTTTATTATATAGCACGCCATCTACCGAGGTAAAATATGGGTTGGAAGAGGAAACCGTGAAGTTGGCTAGTTTCCTGCAGCCATAAAAAGCCTCACGTCCTAATGATTTAACTTTCGATCCAAGATACACGCTGGTAATGTTCGTTCCTGCAAAAGCTAAATCACCTATTGTTTGTAGATTATCCGGCAAAGTAATATTCTTTGACTCAAAACTACAGCTTATAAAAGCATATTCTCCAATGGAAGTAAGAGATGCTGGGAAGTTGAACGATTTAAGCCAAAATCCATAAAAGGCATTATTTCCAATTGTTGTTATGCCATCAGCCAGTTCGTAGTAATAGGGATGAACAAACCACCATGCCGGCTGATTATCAGTGAGATTAAAATCGTACATCGGACCGTAGCCGGTAAAACGTACCAACTGTTTCGTGTCGGTATACCACCATTCGATATTTGGACCGGCCTGGCCATCTGCGAAGGCGAAGGTTGTGGCGCAAATAATTGCGAGCAAAGAAAGAAGAATTTTTTTCATAACGATAGAATTTTATAGGTTGCACATTCAAATTTGGGCGCAAAGGTACAATATTTTTGGTAAATATACAAATAAAAGTGGCATAATTTTTGCATATTTGGTAAAAAAGCAGTACTTTTGCAGGCAAAAAATAGGATTGTGTTGGCATTGAGTTATAGTATGGTCCCGTGGAGCATACATTGAGCATACATTCAGCATACATTGAGCATACATTGAGCATATATTGCCAAGTGGAGGCGACCGGGAGGCAGAAAGTAGAAAGGAGGTTTTTTATGAATACGATATTATGGGCAGATGACGAGATTGATTTGTTAAAGCCATACGTCATCTATTTAAAAGAGAAAGGCTACGAGGTTTTGAGCGCGACAAACGGTCAGGACGCGATAGATTTGTTCCGTAACGAGACGGTAGATATTGTGTTTTTGGACGAGAACATGCCCGGTTTGAGCGGTTTGGAGACGTTGGAAACGATAAAATCTATTCGTTCGGATGTTCCGGTAGTGATGATTACGAAGAGCGAAGAGGAGCGAATTATGGAGCAAGCGATAGGCGCGAAGATAGCCGATTACTTGATTAAGCCGGTTAATCCGAGTCAGATATTGCTGTGTTTGAAGAAGCATATTCACCAGCGTGAGATTGTTGAGAAGCATACGAATAAAGGTTATCAAGAGGAGTTCGGCGATATTGGTTTTATGATAGATACAGCGAAGACATTGGACGAATGGATAGCCATTTATAAGACTTTGTCTCGTTGGGATATTGAGTTGCAGGATGTTGATTCGTCAATGCGTGAGATGCTTCACATGCAAAGTCAGCAGGCCAATGCTGCCTTTGCGAAGTTTATCAGTCGGAATTACGAGGAATGGTTCACGAGTGGTAATCGTCCGATGATGTCACCGGATATATTTAAGAATGTATTGTTCCCGATGATAGATAATGGCGAGAAAGTATTCTTTGTGGTGATAGATAATTTCCGCTACGACCAATGGAAGACGATACAGCCGCTATTGAGTGAGTTTTTCACGACGGCGGAAGAAGAGTGCTATTCGTCCATATTGCCGACCGCCACGCAGTATGCCCGCAATGCGATTTTCTCGGGACTAATGCCGTTGCAGATTCAGGAGATGTTTCCGCATTTGTGGGTAGAAGAAGATGAGGAGGAAGGGAAGAACTTGAACGAGAAAGAGCTGATACAGACGCAGTTAGACCGTTTCCGCAAGCACTATGGTTTCTCGTACTTTAAGATTAATGAGAGCGATTTCTGCGAGAAAGTGATTCGTCAGTTAAAGGGATTGCAGACTCCGCTGAATGTGATTGTGCTTAATTTTATAGATATGCTTTCGCACTCTCGCACGGATAGTAAGATGATGCGTGAGTTATGTAATGACGAAGCCGCGTATAGAAGTTTGACGTTGAGTTGGTTTAAGCATTCGCCGACGTATGAGTTGTTCCGCCGAATAGCGCAGTTAGGATATCGCGTTGTATTGACGACAGACCATGGTACTATTCGTGTGCAGAATCCGGTATTGATTGTGGGAGATAAGAATACCAATACGAACTTGCGGTATAAGGTTGGGAAGTCGCTTAACTGCCAGAGTAAGAATGTATTGGAGATTACTCATCCAAAGGTGATTGGTCTGCCTTGTCCGAATGTGAGCAGTAGTTATGTGTTCTGTACGGGTGAAGATTTCTTTGGCTATCCGAATAACTTTAATTACTATGCGCAGTATTACCGGAATACGTTCCAGCACGGTGGTATTTCGATGGAAGAGATGCTTATTCCGCTTGTGACGTTAGAGCCGAAGTAAGGAGTGAAGGAGTGAAAGAGTGAAAGAGTGAATGGTTAAGAAAAAGAAGAGTATATTAGGAAGAGTCATCAAGGTTGTGCTGTTATTGCCGCTATTGGTAGCGGTAGTATGGGCGTTGCTATTACTATTTTCGCATGGCAGTCCGAAAGATAATTATGCTCATCACTTATCGGTTTTGACGTATAACACGCACCAAATGGGGATGTATGAGAAGGCGCATCAGAATCGTGTTATCCGCTATCTGCAGCGGCAGGATGCGGATATTATTTGTCTTCAGGAAGTGGATGTATATAAGAACGAGAAGTATCTGACGTTGCCAGAACTAAGGAAGGCGTTAGAGAAATATCCTTATACTTACTTTGATTTTAAGATTTATAATAAGCGGCATCAGTATGGCTTGGCGGTATTCAGTAAGTATCCGCTGAGTAATAAGAACACGATTCGTTATTCTTCGCGCGGCAATATTTCCAATTACTGCGATGTGGCAGTTGGTAAAGATACTTTCAGGCTGTTTAACAACCACTTAGAGTCTAACCGATTAGAGATAAAAGATTTGCCGGATTCGATTGAGAGCAATGCGCTCAAACAATCAGCCCAGCGTATATCTGATAAGTTAGAATCTGCGCGTAAGATACGGCAAGTACAGGCTAACGCTATTCGCGCTGAGATACAACAATCTCCGTATCCTGTTATTGTTGCGGGTGATTTTAATGTAACACCACTATCCTATACCTATTTAAAAATACGAGGCGGACAATTGCGTGATTGTTTCCTTGCCACAAGTTGGGGAAGATGGGGTGCTACATTCAGCAGGCGGCATATTGGTTTGCGGATAGACTATCTTCTGTGTTCGAAAGAACTTCATCCTATATCGACGCATATAGACCATTTGAACTGCTCTGACCACTACCCGATGACAGCAATAATTGGTTGGTAAAGCGTTTTTCTGGTATAAATTGAGTAAAAAATGCACTTTTTTCTTGTATATGTGAATTTATTTTAGTACCTTTGCGGCGCAAATCAGTTCAAAGTACATACAAGTATTAACCTCAATTATCAAAAACACATGAAAGTAAAGTCTCTTCTTTCCCTGTTTATTGCGATAGCAATGTCAGGAAGTCTCCAAGCTCAAGGTCTTGGTGGATTGATTCAGCGTACCGCCGCAAGTGCGGGTAATGCAGTTATCGACAAGGCTCGAATGGATGCAGGTCATAACAATAATCAGCAAAATCAGCAGAGTCAAGTTCAACAGAATCAGAGTCAGCAGCAGACAAAGTCTGCAACTCCGGCAGGCAATGCCAAGGTGTACTATGTCTCCAAAAACGGAGCATCCCGCGGTGCAGACGGACTGAGTGTAGCAACTGCGAAGAAAGATATCCAAGCGGTACTTGACATTATTAAAGAGAACGGCGACAATGGTGCTATTGTTCGCGTGAGCGAAGGCAACTTCCTCGGCAGAGCAAATGCCGGTTATATTGAGATTTACAACTGGATTACATTGGAAGGCGGTTGGAACGCAGACTTCACGGAGCGTGACCCGCTGAAGTATATCACAAAAATTCAGCCTACTCAGGAGCAATTAGGTACCAACGGAAGCAAAGCTCTGATTACTGTAGCCAGGGACTTGGATGATGTAATGGCTAAGAAGGCGAAAGGCACACTTATTATCGACGGTTTCATGCTTGATTACGGTTTTGAGAATTTCTACAAGCCGGCAGACCCGTCAGACGAGCGTTTCGGTTGCCCGTCAAAGGCGTTTGAGACCGGTCGTATGGAAGACGCAACTCCTCCACAAGTTCACCACCAGATTTTCCACTCCGATGGTTGGATTGCGGGTAATGTGATTATTCGCAACTGTCTGATTGCCAACAGTCCTTATTTTGGATTACAGTTTGGTTCGCGTTGCGGCGAGGTTGAGATTTACAACAACGTTATTATCTCTAACCGCTACGGTGGTTGCCGCGTAACCGGTGGTGACAAAAACGGTGAGGCTTCGCATATGAATTTCCACCACAATACTGTTGCCTTCAGCTGGTGCCGTGACAAATACATGGAAGATATGGGTTACGGATTTGAGTTCATGACGCTTATCAGCGCAGACGTACACCACAACCTGTTCGTAGGTAACAACTATGCAGCCGTTGCACGTACCCACGCTCTCTCAGGTCCGGACGCTCCTATTGAAGCCAAACGTATCACCAACCTGTATGACAACTACTACTTCCTCAACGCAGCAGACTTGCAGTTGCCTTCCAAAGGAGGTGGCAAATGGACCAATATCAAGTGCACCGATATTGAGGATATGGTTGACGAGAAGACATTGCCAAAGGCAGAGAATAACTTGGAGTTACCCGCAGGCGATGCTGTTATCAACGCATTCGACAAGGATTATTTGGAGGCATTTGCCAATTTGAAAGTCATCTCACAATCGTCCAACTTCAACCCTAACTCCGCTTCCAACCAGTTCCGTCAAGCAATGGGTATGAACATGCAAGGCAGTGAAACCCGCCGCGTATCAATGTACGGTAACCGCTATAACTTCGACAAAGCGTTGAAGTTGTTTGGTGCGAAAGCCAATTACGGAGCCCAGAAGCCGTAAGATTGTTGAACGTTGAATGTTGAATGTTGAACGATAAAGGGCATCCTGTTCGGGATGCCCTTTATTATGTTTAGAGATGGCGGATGCGCCATTCGTTGGGATAGAGGTTATTTAGTCGGTTGCCGACATTTTTCGCGAAGCCAATGGGCACATCCTCATAGGTAAGAAGTGCTACGCCGAGTGGGACATCGGGAAGATTGAGTGCTTCGGTACGCAGATAAGAGAGCGCCTGCTCTTTGTTCAATGCGATATTTGGGAAAGCGTCTCGTTTGAGTGCTTTCGCCATACTGAGACTATGTTGCGGGCTTACGCCTTTACCACGTTCTTCGCCAATACCGAATCCTGTAAGAACACAAGTGAGCGTTTCATAGAGATTGTCTATAAGTGCTTTGTACTTGACAGGGTATGCGGTCATGAATCGGTCATTTTGTCGGAAAGTCCATTTGTCAGGTTCTTTCAGCCAGTTGAGCATGACTTTGGCATACTCGGCATTACAATGAACCGGTTTTTTAGGATCTTTGATTTTATAGGGCGCAAACGGCTCAATATGCTTACGGAAAGCGCAGACGTAGAAACCTTCGCCTTTGACTTTATGCGGATAGAAGTGGTAACCAGGGAAAGAGTCTTCTATTCCCCAAGATGGATCATGCTGAATCGGAAGTATTTCCGCTCCGAGACATTCGGCAATCCATTGTGCATTTTCCTCGTTTTCCTCTTCGTTAAACGTGCACGTGGAATATATGAGAATACCTCCGGGCTTGAGTGCTTCCCAAACATTCATCAGAATAGCGCGTTGTCTTTCTGCGCACATTTTGACGTTTTTGAGGCTCCATTCGTTGCGCGCGTCTTTGTCTTTACGGAACATACCTTCTCCAGAGCACGGAGCGTCCACAAGCACGCAATCGAAGAGGTTAGGCGTTCTCTCGCCGAAGTCTTCGGCTTTATTGAACGTAACGATGGTATTACCGTTTCCCCATTTTTGTATATTCTCACTGAGGATAAAGAGTCTCTGTCTAACGACTTCGTTGCTGATAAGGAGCCCCTCTTGTCCGAGATGCTGCGAAATGAGTGTCGATTTGCCACCGGGCGCGGCGCAAAGGTCGAGCACGATGCTCTCTTGCGGGACATATTGGTCAAGCACTTGTTGAATAAACATAGAGCTTGCTTCTTGCACGTAGTATGCGCCAGCGTGGAAGAGTGGGTCGAGTGTAAAAGGGATTCGTTCAGCAAGGTAGTAGCCGTCAATATGCCACGGCACTTCGTCGATGTCGCAAGGGAAATCGAGAACGTCTTTTTTGTCGTTAAGGCGTATAGAAGTAACGGGTTCCGAGTCTAAGGCGCGGAACAACTCATCGGCTTCCGTTCCGAGAGTCTGTCTCATTCTATCTAAGAAGTCCAACGGCAGCATAAAGACGAAATCGGCGACAAAAGTAGTACATTTTTTTGGAATATGCAAATTTTTTTAAAAAATATGCACAATTATTTGCGTATTCCGTAAAAAAGTAGTAACTTTGCGCGCTAAAACCAAAGGAAGATAAAAATTTAAATGAACGCATATGAAATTTAATGTATCCAGCACGAAGTTGTTTGCACAATTGCAAGCACTGAGCAAAGTTATTGCTCCGAAGAACAGTCTCCAAATTCTTGAAGATGTATTATTTGATTTGAACGGCACTCAGTTGACGATGACGGCGTCCGATGGTGAGACGACGATTCGCACGTCGATTGAGGTAGAGAACGCAGAAGGTCAAGGCAAAGTAGCGAGTGGTGCTAAGTTGCTCCTTGAGACATTGAAAGAGTTCCCAGAGCAGCCGTTAACCTTCCAAATTGACGATCAAAATTTCTCTATTAATATCACGAGTGAGAATGGTACTTATTCGTTTGTAGGTGCAAACGGTAATGAGTATCCAGAGATGCCTATTGAGGGCGGAGAGAGCGGTCGCATTGAGTTGCCGGCTGAGTTATTGTTGGACGCCATCAACAAGACTATTTTCTGCACGGCAGACGATGAGCTTCGTCCTGTAATGAACGGTATTTATTTCGACATGTTAGAGGATAAGATTGTTCTGGTAGCAACGGACGCACACCGTTTGGTTCGTTACACGAACACGAGTGTACAAGCTCCAGCAGCAATGAACTTTATCCTGCCGAAGAAGCCGGCTTCTTTGCTCAAGAATGTATTGGCTAAAGAGGAAGGCAATGTAACGATTATCTTTGGCGAGAAGAACGCGCGCTTTGAGTTTGGTCAGACGTTAGTAGTATGCCGTCAGATTGAAGGTCGTTTCCCGAACTACAATGCAGTTATTCCACAGAACAACCAGAACAAAGTGGTTGTAGACCGTCAAACGATGATTAACGCTTGTAAGCGCGTAGCAGTATTCGCTAATACAGGTACGAGTCTATTGAAGTTGGCATTGGCAGAGAATCAGATTAAGATTTCTGCTCAAGATATTGACTTCTCGACAAGTGCTGAGGAAACGATAGCATGCTCCTACAACGGTGCTCCGATGGCTATTGGTTTCAAGGCTCCATTCTTGATTGAGATTTTAGGTTCTATCGCAAGTGAAGAGGTAGTTCTTGAGTTGGCAGATCCGGCACGTGCAGGTTTAATTTTGCCGTCAGAGAACGAGCCGAACGAGGACTTGTTGATGTTGTTAATGCCGATGTTGCTTAACGACTAAGGGTTATGAAGTTATCCCTTAACAGGCCTCTCGTTTTCTTTGATTTAGAGACGACAGGTATTAATATCGCGTCCGATCGCATTGTGGAGTTGAGCTATTATAAACTCTTCCCCAATGGTTCGTCGGAGAGTAAGACGTATCGTGTTAAGCCGGTAGAGATGATTTTGGGCGTAGAGCAGCAAAAGCATATTCCGGCAGAAGCATCTGCCGTTCACGGCATTTATGATGAGGATGTAGCCGATTGTCCGACGTTCAAGCAGATAGCGTCTGAGGTAGCATCTGTTTTTTCGGGTTGCGATTTGGCGGGGTATAACTCCAATCACTTTGATTTGCCGTTGTTGGCAGAAGAGTTTGCTCGTACAGATGTTTCTATAGACTTGAAGCGGATGAAGATGGTGGATGTATTCACTATTTTCACGAAGAATGAGCCGCGTAATTTGACAGCGGCGTATAAGTTCTACTGCGGAAAGAACTTAGAGGATGCACATTCTGCTTGTGCAGACACGATGGCGACATACGAGGTATTGATGGCTCAATTGGAGCGTTATGAAATACCTACCACAGTTGACGAATTGAGCGAATACACATGCGGTGATAAGAAGTTTGCGGACTTTGCCGGTCGTATCATCTATGATGACAAGGGTGTAGAGTGCTTTAATTTCGGCAAATATAAAGGTCAACGCGTAGCGGATGTATTCCGTCGTGACACAGGTTATTACGGCTGGCTGATGGATGGCGAGTTTCCTGAATACACGAAGCGCGTATTTATGAAAATATTCCTTGATTTACGCAAATGAGACAACTAACACAACAGGAAATATCACAACTTGAGTCTCAGAACTGTTCGGCTCAAGATTGGAAGCAAGTGGAAGTAGCAGAAGGCTTTTGTGCTGATTATGTGAAAGATACACGTTTTTCGGGTTTATGCCGATTAGGTATTTTTGAGCAAGAGTTTGCTTTGCCAGGCGGCCTGAAAGTGCATTCCGGAATTTACCACGCTACATTACACAATGTAGAGGTTGGTGATAACTGCCACTTATACAATATCCACAATTATATTGCCAATTACCGCATCGGCAAAGAGACCTGTATTGAAAACGTTAATGCCATTTTGGTTGATGGGACGACGACATTTGGTAACGGCGTTCGCGTGCCTGTAATGAATGAAGGTGGTGGTCGTGAGATACCTATTTTCAACGAGTTGACAGCAAGTTTGGCTTATGTATTGACGTTATACCGTCATCGTCCGCAGATGATTGCCAACTTAGAGAAGCGCATCGACGAATACGCAGCCGGTCAAGCATCGAGTGTTGGAACGATAGGCGAGAACGTACGTATTCTCAACTGCGGTAGTATCAAGAATGTGAAGATAGGCGATTGCGCTGTATTGGTAGGTACTTCGCGCCTTAAGAATGGTACTATTAACTCCAATCGTTATGCCCCTGTGAAGTTAGGTTCGGGCGTTAAGTGCACCGATTTTATCATTTGTTCGGGCGTAGAGATTAATGACTCGACGTTAGTGGATAAGTGTTTTGTTGGGCAAGGATGTATCTTCGATAAGCATTATTCCGCGGGCGAGTCTCTATTTTTCAGTAACTGCCAAGGAATGCATGGTGAAGCATGCGCTATATTCGCAGGGCCCTACACGGTGACACACCATAAATCGACCTTGTTGATAGCGGGAATGTTCTCCTTCCTAAATGCAGGTTCGGGTAGCAACCAATCGAATCACATGTACAAATTGGGTCCGATTCACCAAGGAGTGGCTGAGCGTGGAGCGAAGACGACGTCCGATTCGTATTTGCTTTGGCCTTCGCGTATAGGTGCGTTCTCGCTCGCTATGGGCAGACACACGCATCACGCGGATACTTCGGAATTGCCTTTCTCTTATTTGATTGAGAATAATTCGGAGTCGTATCTTGTGCCGGGAGCTAACTTGCGCACTGTAGGTACAATCCGTGACGCGCAGAAATGGCCGAAGCGTGACAACCGCAAGGATCCGGATTTGTTAGACCAGATTAACTTTAACTTGCTTTCACCGTACACGGTACAAAAGATGTGGCATGGTAAAGAAATATTGGAAGAATTGAAGAACCTTTCCGGCGAGAATACAGACGTTTACGGTTACAAGAACTGCAAAATTCGGAACTCGTCTTTAGTACACGGCGTGAAGTTGTACACGATAGGTATTCAGAAATTCCTCGGTAACTCGCTGATTTCGCGTATAGAGAAGAATGCGGAGAAGATTAGCAGCGTAGCGGACTTGCAGAAAGTCCTTGTTCCGGACTCTACGATAGGTCAAGGTGAGTGGGTTGATTTGGCAGGCTTATTGGCTCCTAAGTCCGAAGTGACGCAGTTGTTGAATGAGTTAGAGAAAGACCAATTAACGCTTGGGGAAGTGCGCGAACGTTTTGCTCAGATGCATAAGAACTACTATAGTTACGAATGGGCATGGGCCGCAGAGAAGATTGAGAAAGTGATTGGTCATTCTATCGCAGCAATCACCTTAGAGGAGGTTCGTCACATCGTAGATGATTGGCAAAAGGCTGTAGTAGATCTTGATCACATGGTATATGACGATGCTCGCAAGGAGTTTGATTTGAACTCTCAGACGGGATTTGGTGTAGATGGTGATGCGAGCCAGCAACGTGCTGATTTTGAGTCTGTACGCGGTTCGTTTGAGAGTAATACCTTCGTTATGGCAGTCCTTGAACATATTCGCACGAAGAGTGCCCTTGGCGACAAGATACGCAATTTGCTTGATCACTTAAAATAAAACATGACAGACTCAGTAACCATATTAGGCTCCGGCAGCGCCATTCCTACTTTTCAAAACAGTCCTTCCGGTCAGTTACTTACGCTGAATGACAAGTCTTTTCTGATTGATTGCGGAGAAGGCGTACAGTTAACGATGCGTCAGATGGGTTTGAAGACCGCTCGTCTCTATTCGGTTTTTATCTCTCATCTTCATGGAGACCATTGTTTTGGACTGATTGGATTGATATCGACGTTGAGTATGATGAAGCGGACTCAACCGCTGCATATCTATGCCCATGCCGATTTACAGAAGTTACTGCAACCGTTACTGGATTACCATTGTGGTGACATGCTGAGTTTTGAGGTTATATTTCATGCTATCAACCCGCGTAAGCAGGAAATTATTTTCGAGGACAGGAACATCACAGTGGAGACTATTCCGCTGAAGCATAAGGTACCTACTTGCGGTTTTTTGTTCACGGATAAAGGTCAAAAACGCTATGCTTACGTGTCGGACACTATGTATTCACCGAAGATTGTTCCTCAGTTAAGTGGTGTAGATATGCTGTATCACGAGTCCACCTATACGAAGGAGTTTGAGAGTCGGTGCAAGGACACGACCCACTCGACTGCCCAGCAAGCGGCGCAGATTGCTAAGGAAGCAGAAGTGAAGCATCTGCTCATTGGACATTTTTCGGCTCGAGTAGATGACCACCAAGTGTTTCTCAATGAGGCCTTAGAGGTATTTGCGAATACGCGACTGGCAGAGGAACGCAAAACATTTGAATTCTAATGGCTAAGACAACGGTCCAATATGTATGTTCATCTTGCGGGGCGAAAGCTCCGCAGTTATTAGGTCGTTGCCCTGTATGCGGTGAATGGGGAACATATGAGGAAGAAGTGATTGTAGCAGCGACAAATAGCAAGATTCGTTCGGCACAGACGACCGCTGCCAGACCCCAATTGCTGCAAGATATAGAGGCACAGGAAGAGTCTCGTATTGACGTTCACAACGGCGAATTTAACCGTGTATTAGGTGGTGGATTAGTTCCTGGTAGTTTGGTGTTGTTAGGCGGAGAACCTGGAATCGGAAAATCCACTCTTGCTCTGCAAGTACTTATGCAGCAGGGTGATAGAAAGACTCTTTATGCCAGTGGTGAAGAGTCTGCCCGCCAAATCAAGTTGCGCGCCGAGCGTTTTGAAGGTCAGCCGAAGAATCTATTTCTACTGGCAGAGACATCTCTTGAGCGTATTTTAGACCACGTACGTGATATCAATCCCGAAATAGTGGTAATCGACTCCATCCAAACCATCTCAACGGATGGTTTAGAGGCTACTATTGGCAGTTTGACTCAAGTCAGAGAGTGCGCAGCGCGTATTTTGCAGTTTGCGAAGGAGACGAATATACCGTTTATCATCATCGGTCACATTAATAAGGAAGGTGCGCTGGCAGGTCCAAAAGTGTTAGAACATATTGTGGATACAGTTCTTCAGTTTGAAGGCGACCAACATTATATGTACCGCATCCTCCGCGCTCAAAAGAACCGATTTGGTTCGACGTCGGAATTGGGCATCTATGAGATGCAGCAATCGGGTTTGCGTGAAGTGACTAATCCGTCGGAGCTACTATTATCAACGTCTCGTGAAGGTCTATCTGGGATTGCTATTGCTGCAGCAGTTGAAGGTGCTCGTCCATTTTTGATTGAGGTGCAAGCATTAGTTTCCTCCGCCGCATATGGTACTCCACAACGTTCTTCGACAGGTTTTGACGCGAGACGATTGAATATGCTCCTTGCGGTGTTAGAAAAACGCGTAGGATTCAAGCTGTTGCAGAAAGATGTTTTTCTTAATATTGCAGGTGGAATTAAAGTGAATGATCCAGCGATTGATTTAGCCATTTTAGCTGCTGTTTTGTCCTCGAATATGGATATAGCATTGGATTCTGAAACGGCAGTAACGGGTGAAGTTGGTCTTGCTGGAGAGATTCGTCCGGTAGCTCGAATAGAACAACGCATTCAGGAAGCGCAGAAGCTTGGATTCAAACGAATGCTTATTCCCGCCGGACAGCGTTTATCGGTTAAAAAAGGTGAAATTGAGCTCATAGAAGTAGCAAAAGTAGCCGATGCGTTCCGAATTTTGATAAAAAAGTAAACTTTTTTTGCGTAATTCATTTTTTTGTAGTATCTTTGCGCGCTAATTTTGAACGCGCTCAAAAGCGTGTGCCTATGCCGCAAAGAAAAATTGTCAAATATATAGTGGTCTTGTGCTCTTTTTTAGGCCTTACTCCGATTGTGTCTGCGCAGACTCGCATGTACAAGTGGGAATTAGGTCTTCAAGGGGGATGTGGTTACTACGTTGGCGATGCCGCTCCGCATATTTTTACTAATGTGCGAGAGGTATATGGCGGTCATGTGCGCTATAAGTTTGACAAGCGTTGGTCGCTGCAACTGAAAGGATTACATCAGGTTATTCGTGGTACCGTGCCAGAAGACCCTGCATTTGTATGGAGCAATAAACTCATTAATTTAGATGTAGTGGGTGAGTTTAATTTCTTCCGGTTGGGGTTACAGGAGTATGACAGTCGCGTTAAACCGATTACGCCGTATATTTTCCTTGGAGTAGGTGTTGGATTATACGGTATGAATTATGGTACAGCCGCAGCCTATTTGCCGCTTGGTATAGGCTTAAAGTGGAAGTTTGCACAGCGCTGGCAGCTGCAATTGGCATGGCAACACAATGTATATTTCGCAGACAATCTTGAGCTTGTAGAGAGTTTGGGGAATACATATAAACTGAATGGGTCTAACTTTTTGAACAACGACCTGACGGGTCAACTTATGCTTGGCATAGTTTTTGAATTTGGAAAAGAGAAGAAGATTTGTAAATGGTGTTTAGATCAATGACGTATAAAGAACAAATATTACCGGAACGTCTGCCGCAACACGTAGCTATCATTATGGATGGTAATGGTCGTTGGGCGAAGAAACAAGGCCTTGCTCGTATGTTTGGTCATAAGCAGGGTGTGGAAGTGGTACACCGCATCACGGAAGCCGCAGCGGAATTAGGTCTGCGCTATATGACGTTGTACACGTTCTCTACGGAGAACTGGAATCGTCCGAAAGAGGAGGTAGATGCACTGATGACACTACTTGTAGATACGATTGCTAAGGAGACTCCGACATTGATGAAGAATAATGTTCGCTTGCTGACTATTGGCGACTTAGACCGTTTACCTGAAGCGGCGCACAAGAAATTCCTTGGTTGCATGGAGCAGACTGCGTCTAACACAGGTTTGAGTTTGGTTATTGCGCTCAGTTATTCGGCACGTTGGGAGATTGTGAATGCAATGAAACAAGCTGTCGCCTCCGCCCAGACAGGCATGCTTCGTGCAGAGGATGTGAATGAGGAACTTGTATCAGACCTTATGACGACAAAGGGTATTCCGGATCCGGACCTTTTGATTCGCACCAGCGGAGAATTGCGTATCAGCAATTTCTTACTCTGGCAATTGGCCTATTCGGAGTTATACTTTACGGATTGTTTATGGCCTGATTTTACGACCGAAGAGTTCTATAAAGCAATAGTAGATTATCAACATCGCGAACGTAGATTTGGAAAAACGAGTGAACAGATTCACTAAACATATTATTTCGCTTACAGCGTTGTTTTTCTGTCTGGCAGTCCATGCTCAGCAGGTTGATTCGTTAGCTATAGAGGTTGATTCGTTAGCTGTAGATTCGCTCGCAACCGATACAGCGATGTTACTCCAGCCAGAACAGGTAATGGAGAATCTGCCTGAAGTGGAATACACCTCGGGTAGTCGTCAGTCTTATGAGATTGCAGGAATCACTGTCAGTGGTGCAGACAATTACGAGGACTTCGTTATTATCGGTTTCTCCGGCTTAGCTGTTGGGGATAAGATTGAAGTGCCAGGGCCTCAGATAACCAAATCGCTCAAACGTTTCTGGAAACAAGGACTTTTCTCCGACGTGAAGATTAAAGCCACCAAGATGGAAGCAGGTAAGATTTGGCTTGAGATAGCGCTTACTCCTCGGCCTCGCGTGTCTGATGTAGTATATAACGGACTAAAGAAAAACGAAAAGGATGACCTTATCGTTAAGGTGGGTATTGCTAAAGGCAATCAAATGACACCTAACCTCAAGGACCGCGCGAAGACGGTGATTAAGAAATACTTAGCCGAAAAGGGCTTCCACAACGCTGAAGTACAAGTGGTAGAGTTCCCTGACCGCGATAAACCTGGTTACGTAAAAGTAATCGTCAATGTAGATAAGAAAGTTAAGACTAAAGTGGCAAAGATTTATATCACGGGTAATGAGGCATTGACGCATACTCAGATTAATCGCGCCATGAAGAAAACGAACGACAACCACATCACCAATCTTTTCCGCACAAAGAAGTTCGTGACGGAAGAATACGAGAAGGATAAGGCCAATGTGATTGCCAAGTACAACGAGATAGGTTATCGCGATGCATATATCGTTGCTGACAGCGTAGTACCTAATCCTGACGACCCGACACGTGTAGATATCTATCTAACAATTAGTGAGGGTGATAAGTATTATATTCGTGACATCACATGGGTTGGTAACACGGTTTACCCGTACGAGTTACTGGATGCCACGTTAGGTGTTAAAAAAGGTGACACGTATAATCTCAAATTGCTCAACGAGCGTTTGCAAGAGGATGATGACGCAGTGGCTAAGTTATACACAGACCGCGGTTATCTATTCTTCAATGTTCAACCGGTAGAGGTAACGGTAGAGAATGACTCTATCGACTTTGAGATGCGCATGTACGAAGGTAAACCTGCCACCATCAATCGAATCAATATTGTGGGTAACACGCGCGTGTATGAACATGTCGTTCGTCGTGAGTTATACACCAAGCCCGGTCAGCTCTACTCCCAGTCGGATATTATGCGTTCGTTGCGTGAGTTAGCGCAAATGGGTCACTTTGACCAAGAGAAGCTTGTGCCCGATATTCAGCCTAACCCTGAAGATGGAACGGTAGATATCACGTACCAATTACAAACCAAGTCATCCGACCAAATTGAGTTCTCGCTCGGTTGGGGTGCAACGGGATTGATTGGTTCGCTCGGTTTGAAGTTTACGAACTTCGCTATTCAGAACTTATTCAACAAGAAAGCATATCGTATCGTGCCTCAAGGTGAAGGTCAGACTTTTGCTATTAACGCTCGTACAAATGGTGTGTACTACACGCAAGTCAGTCTGTCGTTCTTGGAGCCATGGTTAGGTGGTAAGCGTCCTAACTCACTGAGTGCAAGTGTATATTTTGCTTCGCAGACCGGTTACTCGAACCGTTACTACCAAGCGTACCAGAACCTATATAACACCTACTCGAACTACTACTATTACTCCGGTAATTCCAATTACTACCAGCAGTTGCAAGAGTCAGAGGCTGACCCTGATAAGTATTTACGCATGTTCGGTGTAAGTGTCGGTTACGGTAAACGTTTGCGCTGGCCGGATGACTATTTCACTTTCTATGGAGAAATCGGCTATCAGATGTACTGGATGAAAGACTGGCCTTACTTGCTCGTTTCAGATGGATTTAGCCATAACCTATCCTTGAACCTGCAATTGTCACGTTCATCTATAGACAATCCTATTTATACTCGCCGCGGTTCACAATTCACAATAGGTCTGAAGATTACACCACCTTGGTCGCTTATCTTCCCAAATAAGGACTACGCCGTAATGGATAACAACGAGAAATACCATCTGATAGAGTATCACAAGTGGAAATTCATGGGTAAAGTATTTACTCCTCTGACACGGGATAGTAAGTTAGTGCTCATGACCCGCGCTGAATTTGGTTATGTTGGTCATTTCAATAAAGACCTCAAGTCTCCGTTTGAGACGTTCTACATGGGTGGTGACGGTATGTCGGCTTCAACAACATACGCAACGGAGTATGTGGGTATGCGTGGTTACTCATCCGGTTCGTTGACGCCTTACGACCCGGCAACAGGACGTAACATGGGTTACGTTTATAATAAGTTTACCCTTGAGTTGCGCTACCCTATTATGTTGCAACAATCCGCCAATATCTGGGTACTCGGATTCCTTGAAGCCGGAAACTGCTTTGCAGACATAAAAGACTACAACCCGTTCAATCTTAAGCGTAGTGCCGGTGTTGGTGTTCGCGTCTTCCTTCCGATGTTCGGTCTGCTTGGTGTTGACTGGGGTTGGGGCTTTGATCAGATTAACGGTTCGTCACAATACGGCGGAAGTCAGTTCCACTTCGTTTTGGGACAAGAGTTATAACTTAATATATAATGTAATGAAAAGACTTGGATTAATTATTATTCTTTTTGCCGCGATAGTTGCGCCTGCAACAGCAAAGGATCTAAATGTCGCTTTTATCGACATGCAATATATTCTCAAGAATCTTCCTTCTTATGAATCAGCAAATGAGCAGTTGACTCTCATCTCAAAGCGCTGGCAGAAGGAGATAGATGCAGCTCAGCAGGAAGCTCGCATTCTCGCGACGAATTATCAAACGGAGCAAATCTTCCTCTCGGATGAGATGAAGCGCAAACGCGAAGAGGAGATTGTAGCAAAAGAAAATGAAGTCCTTGAGCTCAAGCGCAAGTATTTTGGAGCAGAGGGCGAGCTATTCAAGAAGCGCGAAGCATTGATTAAGCCTATTCAGGACGAGATATATGGCGTTATTCAAGACATCGCGAACGAGAAATTTATTGACGTGGTAAAAGACCGCTCATCTGACCCTTCGCTTATCTACATGTCCTCGAAACTCGACATCTCAGATAAGGTACTCCAAAAACTCGGTGCGCGCTAATGGCACGCTTTTTGTAGAGAGGTCGTAAATTTGTAATCATTAATTACTAAATAAAAACATTATGAAAAAGATTCTAGTTATCTTGGCGCTCGTCTTCCCAATGATGCTCAGCGCACAAAAGTATGGTCATGTTAATACCACCGAGATCTTCCAACAGATGCCGGAGGTAGCTAAGGTAAAAAGTCAAATGGACACTATCCAATCACAGTATGAGAACCAACTCACGATGATGCAGGAAGAGCTCCAAAAGAAGTATCAGGATTATCAGCAAAATGAGGCAACTATGCCAGACGCTATCAAACAGCTTCGTCAGCAAGAGTTGCAAGAGATGCAAGGTCGAATCCAAACTTTCTATCAGACCGCAGAACAGGACATTCAAAAGAAACAACAAGAGCTTCTTGCTCCAGTACACGAGAAGTTGTCCAAAGCCATCAAGGCAGTTGGTGCACGCGACGGATATACGTATATCTTTGACTCTGCAGCTCTGGTTTACATTGCAGACAATGCAGTGGATGCTTCGCCGGCCGTTCGCAAAGAGTTAGGCATTAAGTAACATGGCAGACGGATATTTGGAAAGCCACTACGCTGAATACGAAAAGAAGAAAGCAGAGTGGCTGAAGAAAAAGGCTAAGAAGCCTGTTCACAAATCGTCAAACAACAATTAGTTTTATGGTACAAAAGATTCAAAAGACGCTGCGTGACAGCGCATTCGCACGTTGGGCTGTATTGGTGCTTGTGGCATCAATGATGTTCTTCGCGTATATGTTTGTTGATTTTCTCTCGCCGTTGGCATCTTTGCTGAACGATTCACTCGGTTGGAATCAGGGCGTACTTGGCACCTACGCAGCAGGTGAGTACTTGCTCAATGTGTTTGGTTTCCTTATTTTAGCCGGAATTATTCTGGATAAGATGGGTGTTCGTTTCACCGGTTTGTTAAGCGCAAGCTTAATGGTTATCGGCGCAGGTATTAAGTTCTGGGGTATATCTTGGACGGAAGCTAACACGGTAGATTGGCTTAACTCATGGTGGCCATCTATGCCGGGTAGTGCCAAGTTAGCCATGTTCGGTTTTATGATTTTCGGTTGTGGTTGCGAGATGGCCGGCACGACCGTAAGTAAGATTTTAGCTAAGTGGTTCAAAGGCAAAGAAATGGCTCTCGCTATGGGTTTGGAGATGGCTATTGCACGTCTGGGTGTATTTGCAGCGTTCTGGCTCTCACCAAAGTTCAGTGCCGCCTTTGCTATTGATGGTACAAACTCCATCACTGCTCCGTTGCTTTTTGCTACGTTGCTGCTGGTAGTAGGCTTACTCAATTTCTTTGTGTTCACGATAATGGACAAGACCTTCGACAATCAGCTTGTAGCTATTGGCGAAGCGACTGCCGAGAAGGATCCTGAAGATGAGTTCCATATCTCTGACC
This sequence comes from uncultured Bacteroidales bacterium, assembly GCA_900319025.1. Lineage (GTDB taxonomy): Bacteria > Bacteroidota > Bacteroidia > Bacteroidales > Paludibacteraceae > Colicola. The sequence continues at coordinate 98,669 of ONMT01000002.1, read as the reverse complement.
TTGGTCAGATTTTCCAGTCGAAGATGTTCTGGATTGTAGCTCTGCTTTGCGTATTGTACTACTCCGCCATCTTCCCATTCCAACGTTTTGCGACCAACTTCCTCGAGGAGACGCTGCAGATTAGTAATGCAGAAGCAGCCGGTCTGTTTAAGTGGTTCCCTATTCTCGCAATGGTTCTCACGCCTTTCCTCGGAGCATTTATTGATTACAGAGGTAAAGGTGCTTCGATGATGATGCTCGGTGCCATAATAATGATTGTGTGCCACTGCATTTTTGCATTTGTTTTGCCGGTTTATCCGCACAAATGGCTCGCTCTTGTCACTATTTTGATACTCGGCGTTAGCTTCTCACTTGTTCCAGCATCGATGTGGCCATCGGTTCCTAAGATTATTGATGAGAAAGTATTAGGCTCGGCTTATTGCCTCATTTTCTGGGTACAGAATATAGGTCTATGCCTTGTACCAATGCTTATTGGTAAGTTGCGCGTATGGACAGACGGTTACCTTGTGCCGATGGTTGTATTTGCATCGTTCGGTATATTGGCATTCATTTTGTCTATCGCACTGAAAGTAGAGGATAAGAAGAAAGGATATGGACTGGAGCTTCCTAATAAGAAATAATACATCGCTCAATGTCACGACAGACAGCCGGAAGATTACTCCCGGCTGTATCTTTGTGGCACTTAAAGGTGAGCACTTTGACGGTAATGATTACGTTGACCAAGCTATCCGCGATGGTGCGTCTTATGTTATCAAAGGCGCCAATGCATTATCTGAGTTGCAAGATTTAGCGCGGGAATGGCGTCGTTATTTAGGCCTACCCATTATCGCTATCACGGGTTCCAACGGTAAAACGACCACCAAGGAACTGACAGCAGCTGTGCTCAAGACCAAATATAATATCCACTACACACAGGGCAACTATAACAACTCCCTCGGAGTGCCGCTCACGCTGCTCCAACTCACAAAGGAGCATCAACTCGCTATCGTAGAGATGGGAGCATCTCATCCTGGAGATATCAAAGAGTTGGTTGAGATAGCAGAGCCTAACTATGGTTTGATTACCAATGTTGGTCGTGCTCATTTGCTTGGCTTTGGCTCGTTTGAGGGCGTTATGGCAACAAAAGCGGAATTGTACAATTACCTTGTAGCGCACAAGGGCACCATCTTCCGCAACGCAGATAATCCCTATTTGGAGAAGATGTTAGGTAGCGCAGGATGTCAAGGCCATATTATTAATTACACCACAGGCACGATGCCAACCGGCACTCATCTTATTGGAGATTACAACGCAGAGAATGTGTCGGCAGCGATTTGCGTGGGCGAACATTTTGGTGTATCGAAAGAGGAAGCATTAGCAGCTATACGCGCGTACGTTCCTTCTAATAATCGTTCGCAGGCTATGAAAACAGCGCATAATGACTTGGTTATTGATGCGTATAATGCCAATCCGACGTCTATGACAGCTGCCATCAATGCCTTTAAGGGTGAAGCGTATATATTAGGAGCAATGCGTGAGTTAGGAGATTATAGTCACCTTGAACATCAAAACATCGTCAATATGCTTCTTGAGCGCAAGGCTGATATGGTATATCTTGTTGGTGAGGAGTGGAGAGATACAACAGCACCCTATCGTATATTTGACACCACATCAGAGCTCTCCGACTACTTACAAGCACATCCAATCACCGGCGCGCGCATTCTCGTAAAAGGTTCGCGCTCCAATCAGTTAGAAACTATCATACCTCTACTGTAAATGAAAAAATCAACCGCTATAACGATAATTATCCTTTTGCTACTCGGCATCGCTGCTCTGGTATTCTTCAACCTACGTCAGCGTAGGGACATGCAAGAAATGACAGAGCAGATGGAGTTTGAGAAAGAGCAGCTGCAGGAGGAATACGAGGACTTAGCCATCCAGTTCGACGGCTATCAGCAGATGGATATACGTAACGACTCGTTGCAGGATTTACTCTCGCGCGAACAACAGCGCGTACAAGACTTGTTAGAGGAACTGCGTGTTACTCGTGTTACTAATGCCCGTCGTATCGCTGAACTGAAGAAAGAGTTAGCAACCGTACGCGCTGTTATGGTACAGTATGTAGCGCAAATAGATTCGCTCAACCGCACAAATGAACAGCTCACGCAGGAGAATAAGCAACTGAATCGCCAGTATAAGGAGGCTTCTACTCTCGCCCAGCAACTCAACGAGGAGAAGACTCAGTTGACTGCTGTTGTTCAACGAGCAGCCATGCTCGAAGTATCTTCGTTTACCGTAACGCCGCTGAATAAACGAGATCGTAAGACTCGCGTAGTAGGACAGATGACCAAACTACAATTGGATTATACGATTGCAAAGAATATCACCTGCGAGCCGGGAAAGAAGACTATTTATCTGCGCGTAACAGATCCGAATGGCAATTTATTAGGAGAAGAAAAGGGTTATTCGTTCGATTTTGAGGACGCAACGATAGCAGCATCGGCGCAGCGTGATTTCGAATACACAGGCGAGGAGCAATCGGGAACGTTATATGTTAATCTGCCAGAGGAAGTGACGCAAGGATTTTACTCCGCAGACTTCTTTGTGGACGGAAACATGATAGGTTCCTACCCATTTGAGATTAGGAAATAATAGTTTTTATGCTTTTTTTGTAGAAAAATTTGCAGGTTCCACAAAAAAGCAGTACTTTTGCACGCTTTTTCGATAAAGCATTAAATGCAGCATCGTTTGTATCGATGATCTTGCGACGCTGTGATTGTTTAACCAGCTGAAGGCTTACGCTGAAAGCTACAACTAATTAACTCATGTATTTAACATCTGAGAAGAAAGCTGAGTTGTTCGCTAAATACGGCAACGATGCAAAGAACACCGGTTCTGCAGAGAGCCAAATTGCTCTCTTTACTTTCCGTATTAACCACCTCACCGAGCACCTGAAAGTTAACCGTAAGGACTTTGGTACAGAGCGTGCTTTGACCGCTCTTGTAGGTAAACGTCGTCGTCTGCTTGATTACCTCAAGGCAAAAGACATCGAGCGCTACCGTGCAATCATTAAAGAGCTTAGTATTCGTAAGTAATCGAACCACGGTTCAACAAAAAAGAGTCTTCGCGACTCTTTTTTTATTTTTCGAAACTAAGATAGGGTTCTATTCGTCTGATGTCTTCATCGGTTAGGCAGTTCAGTCCGCGCAAGTCGTCGATGGACTTGAGGTAGAACTTATTCCGTCGCAGTTCGTAGATCGCTTTAGCTTGAGTGAAGGAGAGGTAGGGATGTCGTTGTAGTCGCTCCACACCTATATAATTTACGCGCAGGCGTGCGACGGAGTCACGTTCGGCCGTTAGGTGAGGAATAATAGAGTCAAAATTGACTTTATAGTCTTGCAGCTGTTTAATCTCACGAATCTGCTGTGGAGAAACATATCCGCCCAACTGGTTGCGATAATAGATAATGGCTTTGGCAGTATAAGAACCAATCCCTCGAATGTACTGCAAACTGGTTGTATCAGCGGAGTTTAGTTCGATAATCGTATCGCGTTTGACGATATACCCTCGCGCGGAATAAATACTATCTCTGCGGAGACTATCTGCTATGTGTTTGAGACTATCTCGTTCGAAGCGGAGCTGTCTCAAGCTATCACGTCGTGCTACCCATGCAGTGGAGTCTATTCGGATATATGGTTTCAACGCTGCAAAAGCGCTATCGGTCATGCCGTATAGTTTGCGAAAATCATCTGCCTGCTTATATCGCCCACCCTTCGCACGATACTTCATCATATTCTTTATCTGCCACGGGCGCAAGCCTAATTGCAGAAGTGTTAGGCTATCGGCAGTATTGGGGTCAAAGGCAAAGAGTCGTGTACCAGATGGAACAACAGCAGGCGTTTCGTCCACTATGTCTTCGTCAAAGACTACTTCCTCGTGGTGCCAATAGTGCGCAACGAGGTTGATGGTAATCATCACTACGACAAGCACAATGGCGCTAACAAGTTGGGTTGCAGTGAGAATATGTTGATGTTTCTTCTTTTTCATTGTACAATTGCTTCTTTTTCGCCGTCGAGGAAATGGGTTGTTATTCGTTCGCCTGCTTGTAAATCCGCAGCGGAGCGAATCACTTTGCTGCCCGCAGTCACTAATGAATAGCCCATTTTATAGATGCGTTCAGGCGAGCACATGGCTAATCGTTGGGTGAGTAATTCTATTTTATGCCTACGCACAAGGAGAATATTCTCCGCTATGCGGCGTAAACGCTGTTCTAAGTCACGGAGTCGTTGCGCTTGGGTCAATCGTCCATCCACGAAATACTGCGCGACAGCGGTGGGAGTTTTAAGCGGTGCAAAAGATACCATATCCAAAACGGATACGTCTTTGGTATGGCCGATACCAGTTATTATAGGTAGTGGGAACTGTGCGCAGTGGTTACAGAGGTTGTAGTCGTCAAAACAAGTGAGGTCAGTAGTTGCTCCACCGCCGCGAATAATCACGACTGCATCCCACTCTTCCTCTTGGTTTGCGATAGTATCCAAAGCGACTATTATCGACTTGGGAGCATGTTCTCCTTGCATAATAGCGGGGAACAGTGTCGTCTCAAATCGGTAGCCTCCGTCCTCTAATTGGTGACGGAAATCGCCGTATCCGGCAGCCGACTCGGAGGATATAACAGCAATGCGTCGTACAATTGTAGGAAGGGCAAGGCTCTTATTCATGTCCATGACGCCCTCAGCAAGTAGTTTGGCAATAGTCTCTTGACGTTGTTTCGCCAAATCGCCGATTGTATAGGTCGGGTCGATATTGGTGATATTTAAGCTAAGACCATACACAGCGTGAAAGTCCACTGTGGCTTCGACTAATACTTGCATGCCGACTTGCAAGTCCGTTCCGGTTTCTTCGTGGAAATAGGGTCTGAGCAGGGCATAGACATTTGCCCAGATGGTTGCGCGCATTTTAGCCACTATTCCGCTGACGGACTTCTCTACAAGGTCTAAGTAGCAATGTCCACCACGGACTGATATGGAGGCAATCTCTGCTTGCACCCAATAGGTTTCCGTCTCCATCGTGATTACATCTTCCACGATGCTGCATACCTCTGATAATTTATAACTACGCATGAAAAAGAATATTCATTATTAATTATTAATTATTCACTATTCATTAAATTACTGTCACCGCTCCGGGTAACGATTCTATCCATCCTGTAATCGTATTTAAAGCCCACACGGACCATTTTACGCCTACGGCAATTATTTCTCCCAGTCCCGGAATCCACCCGATAGTCAGTGTAGCTAATGCCAACATCGTAGTTACCCACGCCAAGAATATGACGATTAGGTTGGTCAGCAGGAAATAGTTGCTGCATTGCCGGAAGTAATAGAGCGTAAATGGCAGTGTACCTAATTGCGCAGCGATAGACACCATCACCAGATTCACGATATAGTCCACAGGGTATGAGAGCCATTTGTTGTGTATAGGTATATGTATCGCCTTGGGGCAAATAAGCAGTATAGCCGTAACGGCAGCAAACGACAGTTGGAAGGACACGGAGTATAAATCTGTAGGGCGCACCATGAGTATCAAGAACGCAGCCGCAGCGACGGAGTTCAGCGACAGCGGATTGCGGTAGCACATATATGCTGTTTGCATAATAGAGACCATGATGACGCTTCTGACGACAGATGGTGTTAAGCCGGTAAGCAGGGCGTAGCTCCACATCGCAGCGATGATGATTAAGCTCAGTATGCGCCGACGCCATTTCTGCTCATATAGTGGTCGCCATAATCCAAATCCTGTCAATAATGTCCATAGCACGGCATAGATTATACCTGTGTGCAGTCCGCTGACTGCTAAGACGTGTGCAGCTCCGGCGCGTTGGAAGGCTTGTCGGATTGACGGGTCTAATTCTTCTCTGTATCCGAGCGTCAGCGCTGCGAGTGTGCCTAATTCGTTGCCGGTGATACCTAATTCGCGGTATCGTTCTACCAGTCGGTGCTGCCACCGTTTGGCAGTTGCGCGTAAGTCGAATCGTGTACTAGCGCCTATATGTTGCCATTTTCGGGAAGGTACGTAACTTGTTCCTGCAATGCCTTGGCGTCTAAGATAGGTCGCGTAGTCAAAGGTACCGATGGAGTCCGGTTGTTGCACTTTGCCGCGAAAGGCAATGATATCATTCGGTTGCAGGGCAGCAATGGTCGAGTCCTTCGCCAAATAGAGATAGATGGTACCTGTTGTAGCATGCCATGCGCTATCGCTGTATGCCGTCACCTCGGCAGTGAGGCGATAGGATTTTGCTCGCTCAACCGGATAGTCTGTTATCCGCACTTGGAAAATCCGCACGCTATCTAACCACTCCACTTCCGTCTCGCGCAGCAATATTCTGTCCGGCAGAAGGAGTATCACTGCAATCAGTGGCACTAACAGCACCACAAACGGCCGTGCACGAAGCCAAGAGAGTCCTTCCTTTTTCGGAAAGAGCGGCTTCCGCTGAGGATGGTCTTCTAGAAACATCTTATAGGATTAGTTATCTTTGTCCTCCTCAACGTCTGTCGTTTCAATGGCTTTGGAGTTCTTAGGAGGTAAGTAGTCGCTTGCGCGTTTGTTGGAGATGACACTCTTTCCTAAAGATGCCTCCAATTGCTGCCGCGCTACGCGAGCAACTTTTCCTCCTTCTTTGGCTACTGCTGCATTGGCACTAAAACCTTTGGGATTACGTTGTTGACTTAATTCTGTAGCAGAAGCTTCGGCTAACGTATTTAGCGCCAACTCAATATTAGTCATATTATCACGGAGGCTCTCTTTCCGCAAGCCTTTTAAGTTTTTATACTCCTTTGTTTTCAGGCCACTCCATTGTTGGGTAATGATATCCGTTAATGTTGCGAATTGTTGCCCTTCTTGCACGCCACCACGTTTCCATTCATCCGTCAATTCTTTACGTACCTCAATAGAACGAATGCGCTGATTAATCCAATTCTCCGAGTACCCCAATCGTCTGTAATCCGAAACAGCCTGCTGAATATTCAACTCAGGATCTTGCATTTGGTTCAAACGCTCCTGTCCGATATGGGCTAACCATAGCTTGAAGGGCTCGGCTTTCTTACTTGGGATTGATTGTATCAACCGCAGCACTTGCTCTGTATCCGCTACATCGGTCAGGCGTTGTTTACCATCAGTAGCTGTCAATTTCAACTGTTTACAATTTGTAATCAGTTCATCTGCACCCTCTTCCCGAAGGCGTTTCTTAAGGACTGACCAATAGACCGTAGCCCCCCGAGCATTAGGCTGTTCTGTTAAAACTTGGATTACATCCGTTACGGAGAAATAGTACTTTTCCGTTTCGTCATCCCAAACGACGCGGACTTGCTTCTCGTCAAATAATTTGATAACTTCTTCTTGTGCCATTATGAATTCGATTTATGCTGCAAAGGTACAACAAAAAATCGACATACGCAAGGGTTATGTCGATTTTTTGTTATTTAGGTTCGGGAACCGAGACTCGTGGTCTTATTTAGCGAGGCGCTTACGGCGGAAGTAGGTTACTGCGCCGAAGGCGAGAGCCAGAGCGAGCAATGGTAAGAGGGCATCGCCGATAGGGGAATTCGGGTCATCTGTAATACCAGGGTCGGTATTACCTTCCTTCGATTTACGCGGACCGCCTTTATGTACTCCGGTGGAAGTCATCTCTGTTTGCTCCGATGGCAAGGTATTACTAAATGGTTCGTATATCGGACTGGAGTAACGCGGCGTGGCAGTTACACCCGGTTGGTTAACGACAGCATCTACTCGATCGTATGATGCATAGCGAGATGTTACTACTTGCGCGTTTGCGTTTACAGTTGCTACTAAGCAAATAATGATTATATTCAGTATGTTTCTCATATCTTTAAACTTTAAACGTTAAACTTTATCTAACCATTATTATTGCACTCGTTTACCTTGTGCATCATAGAGAATTCCGTTTTGCAAGATATACATAATTCCGTTTTGTAGGAACTTGTGCGCCTTACCGTCTTTAAGTGTACCCTCACCATTGATGCCATCAATAGCGGTGGTTACTTTTTCGATGTTGATTTCCAACATAAAGCGGTCTTCAATCACGCTCTTCGGCAATTCAACTTCATAATCGCTTATCGACAAGTCCGTATGTTCGCCTGTAAAGTTATCAATCAAGGTAACCTTACCGCTGAAGTTAGACGGCATTGAGAAGGTATATGTTCCGGCTTTATTCACCTCTACACCTACAGGGATAACATGATTATCGACAGACAACACATTTGCTGCCACATCATAATTACCTGCAAGGGTATAAACATTTACAGCATAGTTGTTATAGGTCATATATACATCCTCATTCAGCGCGAATGTATCGCACGCATTCTCGCGCAGTTCAACATAAGTACGATTAAGAACTTCAGCATCACTATCTAATACTTGCAATTCCAATTGGTATTCCTTCATATCCTGTGCGCGGCGTGCTGCTACGGTAGCGGGTGTTGCTGCTGTCTTAAAGGTTACATCACCATGATATTGCACCATATAGCCGTGCATTGATTTGAATTGATAATTCTTTGCGGTATGGATAGCATATTGATTATCAGAAGGATTCCACTCGTAGAAATAGTTCATTCCAGTGTCCCATGGGTTGCCACTTTCTGCAAATACGGCACCGGGTTGCCCTGTTGTACCATTATCGCTATGGTTATCGAAGATTGGCACGCCCATCATGTTCCAGTTAGAATCTGTATTTTTGTGATTGAGTTCTCTGCCATCTGCTTGTTTAGAAGTAAATGTTCTATCAATTTCGCATTTATGCTCGGGTATATTAATTGTTACGGACTCTGAGGCAATACTACCTACATCGCCAACGGATGGGAAATATAGATATACTTTACTTCCTGCACTCTTATTATCCCAAACATGTCCCATATCGTTATTAAGATAATCATTATCCATAATCACGCTATATCCGACATTGGCTTTCATCACATCACCGGCTTTCAGTTCCTTCCAGAAGGTTGTTGTTCCATCGCCTCGGAAGAAGCCTTTAGAAGCACGTTCTACTCCATCATATTCTTCAATTACATAAGCGTCGCCATAAGCACTATTGAGACCAAATATATCACTTACGTTCACATCAAACGGGAAAGATATAAAGAACTTCAGTTTCGGACGACTTTCGCTGTTCCAGTTAGCTACGCAGCCTACTAATTCATTGTATCGGAACTCCAATGCACCATATACTTTCTTGGTTGTCAAAGAACCGCCATTAAAGGTAATTGACTTTCCGGCATCTTGTGCGTGGCGGATAAGCAACACATCCACATCTGTTAGTGTCTCTTTAATATCGTCACTTGGCTTCCAAACAGTCATTAGTCGATTGGTTTTGAAATCATATACGGCTAATATATCGTACTTGGTATCACCCGAACCACCCATGATAGTCAGCCCCGAACTTGTGCTACCAATTAGATAACGGTCAGCAGAGTTATAGTCAGCTATCAAGCTAATGTTTGCGGTTGGTTGTGCTTGCAACTCTACTTGGTAAATCCAGTTTCCTAAATCCTCGAAGAGTAATTCATTCGCGGTTAAGGATTTCCCCGCGTCAGCAGTGATAGCACTACCATTTGTATTGAATATTTTACTGTCACGACCATGTAGAACCAAGAATCGGGTATTTCCACCACCTTGTGCATTCTTGAGGTATGCACGTCTCAAGGCATTTGTTTTCTCGTTATAGGTAAAGCGCACGTTTGCGGATGCCGGCAGTTTGGTTTTATCAACACCGCCAATCGTTGCATCGCCTACCAACTTACCACTGATATTCGGACTATAGTCTGTCGCAACCGCATATGTGATATCCATATCGGTGCTCTCAATAAAGCGGCAATAGTAGTGGCTGTATGGTTCTGACAAGGTCTGCGTCAACGAGTATTCCGAGAGCGTCATGATATTGTCCGGACGGTATTTGTACATATCCCATCCGCCATCCGAAACATCGGTGCGGATGTAGTAGTTGCCGGTATATTTGTTCCAATAAGCACCGGTAGCCGCAGCACTACCATTTTGCGTGATAATAAAGTTATATACGCCGCTTTCTTTAATAGAAGCAATATCTATTGTTGCATAACTATTATTCCATGTTGCGACACCACTGCTATTAACGCCGGTACATTTAGCAATCTGCAACGAGCGGGACGAAGCATCGGAAGAAGAATGGATAAAGACGGAAATAGTTTCGTTTGTACCGGCGGCAGCGCGGATAATCTCTGAGTTATAGGTCTTAGCACCACCTTTGTTGTAACTATATATAACTTTATAGTCATTTGCCTTAAATGGATATTCTACAGTCAAGTACATATGACCATCATTTTTCATCTCCAGTTTGAAGACATAGTCACCTTCTACAGTTGTTTTCATCCACGAGTTTTGAGGATCACAGACCAGTTTTAGATTAGTGCAAGCACTACTCGTGATTTGAGAACCATACCGGAATTGAACGGATTTTGTGTTTACATCACGCTCTTTGTAGAATGCAAAATTATATTGTGAGTTGGCGTCCATGTGAACAGTATAGATAAATACATTGTCGCTTACATTAGAAGATTCCATCTTATGACCGCTTGACCATGAACCACCGCTCTTCTGATATGTCATTGTATAACCGGAGTAGGTGTTATTATATGTCCTCCAATAACCGGAAGTATATTTGGGGCCACTACTTTCTTCGGAATATCCGGTACTACGATATTGTACACCATTCTTTGTGTAGTTACCATCCGCCGAAGTGCCAGTATTGCTTGTCGGAACGAACATAGTAGCATTTTTATCAAAGTCATAACGGAAGACAGCTTCGCCGTTATCAAAAGCGTAGAAAGGTGTAGAAGAATAATCCAAATTATTAAAAGCAATGTTCCATCTCCAAGAAGTGAGATATTCGTCAGGGATGTCGTCATAATAAACATCAGTAGTACCCGGAACCAAGTTCATGCGATGATAAGTCTTACCTTGGTTACCTGTTCCTTGAGTACCATCCCAATTCGCATCATAAGTTACCCAAACCTGACTCCATCCAATCGTATTCTTGAAATAAACTTGTGCTTTTTCGGCATAATGTGCTTAGAGCGTGCGGTCGGATGGGGTTGCGACGAGTGTGGAACTTTCCACTTTCGTTCCGCCCCCTGCAGAAGTGTACCATCCGCTGAAAACTTTGCCGGCGGGAGGAGTAGGAGACGGAAGTGGTCCGGCTGTTCCTGCACCGTAAGTACTACCCATAGTGACTACCGTGTTCTTTGTCGCACATGTACCTTCCCGCGCATTCAAGGTTACGGTATAAGTCTTTGGCGTCCACTTAGCATATAAAGTAACTGTTCCTCCGTTGGTGCTCGTCAAGTTACTAACGCCTGTCTGGCCATCGGTATAGGGAGTACCTGTACCATCTGCATTTCTTGTCCAACCCGCGAAAGTATAACCTTCACGACTGAAGCCGTTGGTTGTTAGTGTGTAACTTGTGCCATAGGTTGCGTTAATAGACGCAGTACTACCGGTCGCTGTACCTACATAATTGTCATCGTTGGCATTGAATGCGATCGTATAAGTATTTGCAGCCCATTTGGTGTAAAGTGTCTGATTGCTTGTTACATTCCATTTCTTGCTTGCATCTGTATAACCGGTTGATGCTTGTAAGGCACCAGCAGAGGTGGCGACTAAGGTAGTGTAAGTGCCGGAACTATATTCTTTGTAGTATCCATCAACATGATAACCTGTTTTGGTCGGAGTAGTATTAATGGTTATACTCGTTGCATCGTATGTCGCAGTATATTTACCATTTGTAGAACCAGTCGTTTTGTTTAAGTTGTTATCGGCAGTATAGGTCTGTGCTGTCCACTGAGCATTCAAAGTCGTAGACGTCGTCTTTTTCCATGTTCCGTTAGTGTTCAAATAGGAAGAAACAGAAGAGCTGTATGAAACTAATGTACCATCGGCCTTTACCACCTTATTTCCACCACTTGTGCTTGTCCAATAGCCAGTACAATCGTAACCCGTCCTTGTAACAGCAGTAAAGGACTTGGTGGCAGTGCTATTGTAAGTGGCCGTTACTGTACCATTGGCACTACCGCCGTTTTTGGCAAGAGTTATTTCGTAGTCATTCGGTGTATATTGTGCATAAACGGTTTTAGCACCATTGATGGTAAGTTTGTTATTTGAAACTCCTGCACTGGTGCTACCTGTAGAAGATGTATACCATCCCTTAAAGGTGTAACCCGTTGCAGCAGTTTGAGAGAACGTAACCTCATCTCCAGAAGCGACATAAGCACCGGAACTAAAAGAGCCTCCGGCACTCGTCGCAGAAGCTGTAACGCTACTACCGCCAGTTCCATAACCGAATTTTACCGTGTAAGCTGTTGGATAGTAAACCGTCAGATCTTTTGAGGAAGAATTGAAGCGGAAAGTATATGATCCTGTAACATCTGCAGTGATGGAAATATTTGCTCCATCTCCCCCCGAAGTACTCAGTTCTGATGCTGAAGTGCTAGAACGGGTTATGCTTGTACTAGCCTTTCCATAATAACTGGAGTTATATACTACCTTGAACTTATACGTACCTTTATCCAAATTAAAAGTTGCATCCCAGTTATTTGAGCCTTTGTCAACTAAATCCCAAGTTGCAGCAGAGTGCGTCCAACTATTAAAGTCACCTAAAATGGCATAGATAGGATCAACAGCAACAAAATACATTACACTACTTGTCGCTTTTGTTCCATACGTGGTATAATATTCGTTGCGAGCTTCCACGTCAATGGCATAAGTAGTTCCTGCAGCGCCTACTGTGAGTGTTTTAGTAATGGTGGAACTTGATTCAGTTCCCCATGCAGTTCTGTTGCCGGAATTTTCTTTTTTGTAGAATTGATAATATTTTGTTTGATTATCAGCAGGAACAGAACTTGTCGCACTTGCTGTCACTGATAACGTAGAGCCAACTTTTACTTGGTATGGATTTGCCGATGAACCATCGCCTCCGTATATTGATGTATTGTTTGTCAATATTGCTGAGGCCATAGGTGGGGCGTATTTGTACCAGTTGAAACCACCTCCCCAATCTCCTGTCATATCAAATTTGTTATAATTATTATTGGGCTGTACTTTGTCACATTCATTCCAACGGTTATCCCATTTATTATCCGTAGTACTCCCATTCATTCGACAAAATATCATCCAATTATAATTACCATTAGAAACCGCATAGAACACATCGCTTTCTCCAGGAACCTGTTGGCATGAATACCAATAATACGTATTATCCCCGTCGCCAAAGGCCACAGCATAACGCTCATTTCCCTGATTCCACGATGCCGAGCGCTTAAAATAGTAGACTTGACCTGAGGTGATATTCCATCCCCACACATTTGTTACACTACATACTGCACATAGCAGTAAGAATGATAGTTTAATTAATTTGTTTTTCATAATAATTTATGTTTTTAAGTTAATATTCTTCTCTCATTTTCATGCGTAACACCAAATCCTTTCTTTCAGTTCCCATCTCGTTCGCATCGTGAACGTCACTGATAAGCGTTAGTTATTCGTTTGATATTCGTTAGATTTTCGTTCGTTATTACTATACCTCAGCCGTCCCTTCACTCTATAACCCCTAACCTTAAATTATAGCATGGTCCTTTTTTGATTTTTTGCGTGAGATTTTTGGGATTTTTGAGACTTTCGCGTCTAATTCCATATCTCTCAGCCACTTACAAAGTCTCACCAAAGTCTCAAAGTCTCAAAGTCTCACTTATCCCAATAATCCCAATAATCCCAATAATCCCATCCCATTTTTCAACTCTCAATTAGCAGAGGTTACGCTGAACTTACGCTGCTCTTACACCACTTCACTTTTTCCGTGTCGCTTTGTCGCTTTGTCGCGAATCCGACTTTCTGTTAAGTTTTTTGCGGAGGGTGGCGTGAGGTCGGGGTCTCGGCAGGGTCTCGCAATAATCTCGCAGTTAGGTTTTTCGTAAATGGATTTTAGTGGGATACCGTTTGTGGAGTTTTTGCTAAATTTAGGCATAACAAAAAAGCGGTAGTCCGCTAAATGGATTACCGCTAAAAATAAAGGAAGAGGTTGTTAGGGAATGCAGGAACTATTTATCATCATAGTGCTCCTCGCACTGGATGACTAAAACCGTAATACTTTCTTCATAAATATCGTAAATGATTCTATCATGAGCTGTAATGTGCCTTGAGTAGGTAATATCATTTCCCCCTACTAAAGGTTCGGGATGTCCGATGCCAGTACGGGGATGCTCCATGATATCCAATAGCACTTTAGTAGCTTTCTTGAATAACTGAGGATTTGATTTCTTCCATTTCGCCAAAGTCCTGTCAGCAGATTTCGAATACTCAATCGCGTAGATCATAGACTATCGAAATATTGTTGCATTTCTTGCGGAGTTCTGCATGTTCTCGTTAGGCCAGCTACATGCTCTTTGCGCGCCTTGCTGATTTGATGACGCATAGCAGGCGTGATTGCCTGACGACTTGCAGTGGATGTGTTTTTTGTACTCTCCTCTTTACTAAATACCCATCCCATGGTTCGAACCATTTGCTCAAACCAAACTGCTTGTTCTTCAGGTATTTTTAATGTAAAAGTCGACATAATCTATGATGTTTTTGCGTTTTATGACGCAAAAGTACAGTTTTTTTTCGACATACGCAAGTTTTCGAGCAAGATTTTTAGTTTTTTTTGCATTTTAGCGGTAAATCCAATATTTCAAAGGTCTCCGACAACGCAGGTATAACGAAAAACAACACTACCAAGTCCAAATGGGCGTATGACGTCCGATGGAAAAGGAGTGCTGTTTGGTTCTGTAATTGTTACACTTTGCGAATGTTTAGGGAGCCCCAAACGGCGAAATACCACTATGTCATTCTCACGCGCAGCGCGTATATTGCGTCCTCTGCGCGAAAAGAACGCGCAAAGGTACGGCTTTTTATTTAAATATGCAAATTTTAAAGGAAAAAAAATATTTTTGTTGCGAAAAAGGCGTTAAACTAGTGCCTTCGGCATAGATTTGGCGGCTAAAGCCTTATTATAGATTTTAGATTGTAGATTGTAGATTTTAGATTGTAGATTGTAGATTTGAAATTTATAGATGATAGATGATAGATGAACCTTTTACGGCTGGCGCCGTATTCTCTGCCACAAGGGCGCGATTATTTGACAAGTCAAATTTTGTAGATTTTAGATTGTAGATTTGAAGATTGAATTAGTAGAGGGAAGTGCCAAGGAGAGAGAAGGTGGAAGTGGAGGAGCCGGAGGAGATTTGGATATAGAGCATGCCGTCGATGAGTCTCTTGGTAGCGACAGGTTGAAGGTTATTATATGCGGCAGTGTTTATAGATTCGAGGTCTGTGGTCTCTCCGTTGAGTTTATGCTTGAGTGCATCTATCTGTGCAGCGGTTAGCCATCCGCCGTCGATGAAGTGCTGTTTCACCGCCTCATTGAAAGAAGGGTCTGTAGCAGGATCGATGCCGCACATGTGTCGCAGACAATAGCGGATGCAGTTACGATGACGATACTCGTTGACGTGCATTTTGGAGGTTGCCTCATAGTCCGCAGCGATATCGTCCCATGTGGCGTCGCATAGTGCGGCTATCGTGGCACAGAAAGCGCCCGTGCGGTCAGAGCCTAAAGCGCAGTGAATCTGGAAGGGCACGGGGTGCGCGTCGTCTAAGATAAAGTTGACCGTTTCTTGAATCCATTGGGCAAAGCGTTCACCGTTCGATTTATAGAGCACTTCGCTGTAGGAGGGCGTATGTCCATTGATGGTGCCCACGTAGAGGACGCGGTTGTTCGAGATGATGGTTTGGTAGTAGTCAGGGATAGTGATTGTATAGGATTTGCCGCCGCACGTATAGGTTCTGCCTGCATGACCGGTACAATCGCCAGAGAGTGCGATGTCGCAGTTGATACCGGCTTGTGTAGCGAGTTGTGCAACCCAATAAAGACGTCGTTCCTCGGTGTCGTAATTGGCGCGTGAGGGGTCGTAAGGATGGTAGCTGCGGAAGAGGTGCTTGGTGTTAGGTACGCGGCGCCAGTTAGCTATTCGTGCCTCCTCAGCGGGGTTGGTCAAGTCGATGTCAGCGACCTTATCAACTTTCTGCGCTTCGATGCTACGGCTGTGTATCTCGTCCAAGTCATCGCCCGGCAGTGCGACAATCATGTTGACGCCGTTGTTGTCAAACAGGAGTCTGGTATCGACGCCAGGCCACGAGGAGTGTGCGCGGTCGGTATAACCATCCTGCTCAGAGTAGTTATCGCCGTACTTAATGATATTAAACAGGAACTCAGGTTGTCCGCTGTTGCCGATTCGTTCGATAGCCGAAAGCGGCATCGTGCGGAAGAAACAACCGTCGTCTGAGAAGCCGTTCAGTCGGTACGCCTCATCTGTTTGGTTCCAAGCGGTGACAGAGCCATAGGCATAGACACGTGAGACGGCAGAGCGTGAGGTGTTGAAGCGCTTTGCAGACGTAGAGAAGATAAATGTGATGGTTTGATTGGTCGCATCAAGTTTGTAGCAAGCGTTCTTCTCTGCATCCGTGAAAGAGACGCCGTGGTAAGAATCGTCGAGATAAGTGAGTTTGAGTGTATGATCATTGACAGCGAACTGAAAGCCTTGGTTGGCCTTGGCAGTGAGTCCGGCAGTATAGACGGCGTAATGGTTGGCATTGACGAGGTTATCCTGTCCCCAAGTTCCTTTGCGCCAGGGTGTAGAGCCTGTGATAATAGCCATATATTCGGCATCGCTCCACCCAGAAGAAGGCAGGGCTGTGTACCACCAGTTGCTGGTCACTTGTGCTTTTCCGCTTAGCGGGTTATCGATAGGACACATCTCATAGACGGAAGAGTAGTCGGCTTTACCAATAATAAGCATAAAGCACTCGTCTGTCCATTGGGTTTGGGAGTTGTCGAAATAGATATATCCTCCGCTAAAAGACCAAGTGGCGGCGGATACGTACACACTCACCAAACATGCAATCAATAAAATTCCTTTTTTCATAGCGTTTTACTTTTTATCCAAGTACATGAAACCATTTGATGATAATTCGCCATTTACCACATACCGTTGTATATACTGCTCCAAGAAAGTATCGTATATACGCCAAGTCTTGTCTAAACTACCAATGACAAGTTCTTTTTCTTCCAAGCCTTTCAAAGCAGACTGAATACTACTTGCAGATTGCAAACGATATTTCTGAACAAATTCTTTAGACGTCACGTTCTGGGCTACTCCTGCTCTTGCAATGGCAAAAAGTAGTTCTTTTTGTCGAGGAGGAATATTAGTAAATACATACTGATAGAATGTTTGCTGGGCACTCAAAACATTTTGGATTGCCACTTCAATTGTTTCTACCCGACATGTTCCACCTTCCGGTGTGAGATTGAACATCTCGTTCAACATATACTGCATATACCACGTTATTCCATAATACATATCATATACACGCCCTACAGCCTCAGCGTCAATCTCCTTAGCTCCTTTTTTGAACATCGCTTGGGCAAATGCTATATATGTATCGCGAGGGATAGGCTCTAATCCCATGTTGCTCGTACTTTGATAAAATGGTCTTGCAGGTGAAAGGAACATTTGCGCCATCATATGTTTCTGGCTACCAGCGAAGATGAATAACGTCTTTTTACACCGTTGAATATATGTCCGCAGTAGTGCTTCCACATTTTTTTCCGGATAGTTGGTTATTTGTTGGAACTCATCAAACGCCACTATACAGGGTTTGTCCGCCATCTCCAGATATTCAAAAATTTGGTCGATAGTCATCGTCGGGGAAGAAATGTCTCCTATACCTATGTCCAACGTCGGGACGCCTGATACAGGGTCTAATTTTAATCCTACGCGCAAAGAAGTGATGACATCAAAGAACTTATCTCGCCAAGACTTCGATTGTTTTTGCACTTGGCTGAATACTTCTTTACCTAATACCGTTACCATCTCGGTTAGATTATTCGTAGCATACAGATCCACTTGTATGGTATAATAGGCTTTAGCGATATCCGGCTGAGCGAACACATGACTTATCAAGCCCGATTTACCAATGCGTCTGGCAGCAATAAGTGTCATATTGCGGCCATTAAACAGTTGGGTTTTGACTTGTTCTGTCTCTTTTTCTCTATCGCAGAAGTACTCATCCGAGACGTATTTTCCGATAATAAACGGATTTAACTTACTGTCTTTGTGTAACATATATAATATTGAATTTATAATTATTGCTTTTATAATTATTGAATTTTCAATAATCCGCTGCAAAAGTAATGCTTTTATTTGGAATGTGCAAGTTTTTGGATAGAAAAATAAAATATTCTAGTGTTTTTTCAAAAAAATCACACCCCGAGCGGTGCCCGAGGTGTGATTTTATAATAGGCAAGCGATTAAGCGTCCGCTTTACTTAGCAATACGCTTTTCGCCGTTGACGATGTAGAGGTGTCCCGGATAGATGGTGTTCACACGGCGACCGAGAACATCGTAGATAGCTTCTGAGCTATGTACATTCTGTCCGCCGTCGGCAGTGGACTCAAAGTTAGTAACAATCGGAGCCTCCGGTTGGAAGAGCAGGAAGAAGCGGTCTTCGTGCTTGCCTTTTTCGAGTTCCACTGCGTAATTGGTCGTCAAGAGGTTGATTTGCTCGGACTTATACATATCGTAGAGGATAGGAGCCATACCGAAGTGCTTGTCAACATTGAGCGAGAAGGTATATTCGCCTTCGTTAGCGATATTGACTACGAGCGGAACGGTATCTGTTCCTAACGGCAGAACGTTTGCAGCGAACGGTACCTCATTTTCTGCGAGTGAGTAGATTTGGTTTGCTTTCTTCTCAATCATCTTATTGAGGTCATAGTTCTGGTCGAAGCCTATTGTAGCGTTCTCTTGGAGCCAAATGAAGGTGCGGTCAAGTGCATCATCGTCAGAACTGAGCAATTCAATCTCCACCTTGGTAGTCTTGGTGTCAGCCGTCGGCATGCGTTTCGGAGCGATAGGTGAAGGAGCCACATCTCCTTTTGAGTACTGTGCCCAGTCGATTGTACCTGCGAATTGAACCATGTAGGAGTGGAATGAATGATAGGTAAACTCGCTACCATCCGTTACGGTATATGTTCCCTTCGCCCAAGTAGCGCCACTCGTCTGCTCGTGGAACTCATAGAGGAATCGAGGAGGCTTTTGATCATCATAGACCAAATCTTCACTTTCCTGATTGTAACCAGTAATAGCAACATTCTTATAGCCTGGTGTACCGATACACTTCCAGTTGCTATCCTTCTTATCTCTGTCGTCACGCGTGATTGAGCACGGTTGGTCAGGATAAGTAATAGTCAGCGCTTCGCCAGTAGCGGGAGTGATAGTAAATCCAGAGGTTGTAGATGGGAAGTACATCGTGAGCATAGAGCCATCGGTATGAGTTACCCATACAACAGAGTCGGATAAGCCATCAGCAGTTTTAATAGGTTTATGAGTAACGGGGTCTAATACCGTATCTCGCGTTTGGTAAATAACTCCTTCTTTCCAGACGTCATCTCTCTCTAGAGCATCTTTATCTACTGACAGCAGATAACCTTCTCCTGCATTCATGACATCATTCAGTCCGAGCCACTCCCAGAAGGTTGGTGTATCTTGGAACCAACCTATTTGTGCACGTTTAGCGCCATTGTAGCGTTGTATGCCCCAATAGTTCATAAAGCCGCCGATACCGAATATGTCTTTTACGTTACAATCAAATGGCAAGGATATGAAGTAGTGGCGTTCGATATTTTTGCCTTTAATTTTTGTGGATTCTTCATTATCCAACTCTAACGCAAAGATAGCTTGCTTGATTTCCTCAATTCGGGATTCGTTTGTGTTGAAGCTAATCTGTGCTGCATCACCGTCCTCGTGGCGTAGGAACATCACGTCAGCATCGACATCCAGCACGCCATCGATTACGCGGTCAGCAGGAGCCCAAGCAGCGAAGAGACGGTTAGTTTTGAAGTCATAAACGACACGCAGACCATAAATGCCCTCCGTTGTTCCTGTTTTGATAACAGGGAAGGATACTGGTGTAGATGTTTCGCGACCTTGATCATCCTTTACCATACCAAGCAGATAATGAATGCCATAGTAATAAGAATTGAGTACCACATTAGCTACCGGATGAGTAGCATCAATTTTCGCATACACAATGACCTCATATACCCAGTTGGATTTATCTTGGAACTTAGAATCCTGAGGTGTTGATTCATAATGTGACTCGTCAAGTAGTGTGGTGCAAGCCATTTCCTTATAAATCAAGCTACCATCCGCGCAGACGATATTAAGGAAGATATTTGTTGTCGAACCACCAATAATACCACGAACAAGGTCATTCGTTGTCGGCTCATAACCGAAACGCAGGTTTATACCATCCGGTTCATTGGCTGTCTCATCCGGACTGAAGGAACAAAGTACCGGGTTATAATCGTTCGCAACAGTACCTTTGATATTCTGAGTTAAACCATGTCCTACGTTGGCAACCCAATAGTAACTGAAGCTCTCGTTCGGGAAGTTGGTATTACGTGTAAACTCTGTCATCTTATTGGCAGGATTGGTCTTATAGTTATCCCAACCACCTGCAGCACCATCCGTACGGATGTAGTAATCGCCCGTATAAAGTGCAAGGTTACTGAAACTATAGTTAGCATTGATAGTTGCAGTATATACACCTGAAGCAGAGAATGTATTAGCCGGATACGTATGAACCGTCAAACCATTATGCTCCAATGTAACTGTACCACGGCGATATGATTTTGATTCATTCGCAGATGGTGCGAAGAAGGAAACAGTATCAGTTGTAGTGGTAACGATATTCGATGTATATATATCACCCGAACCCATCGTTATAACTACCTGATAACTATCGTTACACAAACCTGTTCCACTTAATTCAGCCTTACGGATAATATCTTTCTTACCATCCTGCAGCGTGATTGTGTAGCAGCAGTCAGATGTGACGCCTGTTACATCTAAGGTCTTACGCCATGCATCCGTGCTGTAGCTATCAAAGTAGAACAAGAAATTCGTTTTATTATCTGTGCCTAACGGTACAAGTGCCTGATAATAATCATAATTTTCGTCAGCTTTTAACCACGTCATCTTAACATCACCTGGGGTTAAGTTAGTGCCCCAATAGTGGATACCTTCAACATTTTGGTAGTACTGCCAATATGGGTCAGTCTTAGGTACTTTGGATTGTACGGTAATACCGGCAGCGAACTGGAAGCGAATAACTTTAGTAATAGTGGTTGTCAGATAGGAATAAGTGATAGTATATTTCGCAGTACCTGCGGCGGTTGCAGTAGCGATAATCTTTGTTCCTGCTACCATGGCGGTTACATTTGTTGAGCCGCTATCACGGTTAGCGGTGATGTTAATATCATCAAAGTCAACGCCCTCAGCCCAAGAGAAGACTGGATCGATAGTTATCTTCTCTCCTACTACAGCCACTTGTTTAGTCGTTGGGTAGTCGGCTATCATGAAATATTGCGACCAACCATGGTGAATACCACCGGCATTTACAGTTGCGTCATTCGGGTTATAGAACCACTTATTGCCTGAAGCTCCGTCAGCAATATCCAAGTTGCTTGTTTGTGTCCCGTCGTTGTTATTAAATATTACTTTATCATACGAAACAGATGATAATTCATAATCATGCTTATATACTTTACCTTGGTGTGTGAACATTCTTTCACCTGGCCATGCGGTTTCATGTGTATCGCTACCGCCATCCCAGATATAAGCATACACATTCTCCCAACTATCTTTATTATAATAGTAGATAGTGTATGTTCCTTTTTGATCCCATTTTGCCCAGAAAGCCTTATCCCCGGTAGAACCGGTAGGGATAGTACTTACGGGAGTTGTTAACTCTGCGTCCGAGTACCATCCTGCAAATACATACCCCTCTTGGGTTGGAGTTGGTAAGGCAATATCTGCGCTCTCAATTGTATAAGATGTTGGCGGAGCAGGACTAACAGGATTTGTACCACCGTTTAAGTTATAGGTAATGGTATAATTCACTAAGTTATAGCATGCGTAAACATTAATATTTCCAGTACGGGTTGCGGTCAGTGTGAGGTTTGCATCGCTTGTTGACCAAGCAGTTCCTGTACCGTCGGCTGCTGGATACCATCCTTTCCATGTATAACCTGTCTTGGTAGAACCTTTAGTGAATGTCACATCCGTTTCGGGTAATACATAGTCTCCGCTGTTGAATGTAGGTGAAACGCTAATCGCAGTACTACTACCATTATGCGTTCCCGCACCATAAGTAATAGTATATGCAGTTGGATAGGTGACGGTTAAATTCTTTGTACTGCTATTAAACGTGAAGGTGTAAGAACCAGCTACATCTGTTTTGACCGTCATATCTGCACCACTTGTGCTAAGACTACTTGCTGTATTGGAAGCACGGGTTAATGCAGTAGAGTTCTTTCCATACCACGCACCTTCATATACCATCTTGAATGTGTAGGTGGTATTGGCATTCAGTGTACGCGTTACGGACCAATTGTTACTACTTCCTTCAACTAAATCGAAGTTTCCAGTATTAGTAGCATCTGTAGGAGTTGCTGCAGAAACGCGAAGTTGGTTTACTACTGGCCATGTTACTTCCAAGGTCGGACTTGCAGGAGTTGAGTAATTAACGTGGAATATATAAGTACCTTCAACATACGGTTTAAATCGAATATTATTACTACCACTTGTCGAAAGAGTAAGACTATGATTTGCTTGAGTCAACCAGTAATAGTTACCACCAGTTCCCCAACCTAACCATTTTGCCTTATCATTGGCACCGGCGCTATTGTAAATCTTAAATTCCCATTGAGTATCACCAGGTGAGGTTTTTGATGCAGGAACCTCAAGTTCCCAATATACATCAGAAGAAGTTGAATAACCGGTGCGCTTCATCATCATTGTATTAGCATTAGCATTCCATCCATATGTAAACGGACCAGAAGCATCACCTTCGACATAATACGTAGAACTCAAATCCTCTGCGTAGGTAAAGATTGCAGAACCTGCGGCAGTTGCCTTTACCGTAATAGAAAGGCTGGTTTCTGATCCTGAAACGAGTGTTACGCCGCCGGTCAAGGTCCAATAACCACCATCGAACTTATAGCCGGCAGCGGGAGCACCTACTGTGATAGTCACATTCGTCAAATTACCAATCTGAGCTGTTCCTGATTTGCTCGGTGTCCATCCGGCAGCAGAACAATCTATATTACCCGCAGCGTGAGAAACATCATCTACTGCTACGGTAACGGCATATTTAGCCTCTGTCCACTTAGCGTAGAGTATCTTGTTTTCTGTAATGATAGATTTTTTGCTGCCATCTGTGAAACCGGATTTTGAGGCCAACCAGTTTCCATTTGCATCAATGATTTGTGTGCCTCCACCACTTACTGCTGTATAATAGCCTCCAAAAGTGTAATTGGTCTTGGTAGGTTTGGTTATTGAGGTGAGTGTCGTGGTGTTATAGGTCGCATCTACATATGGGGTACCAGCCGAAGTAGCATCTTGGTTGTCGAGCGTTACACGATATGTCGCAGCGCTAAAGTTAGCGGTTAAGGTACTTGCTGCGGATGCTTTAATTTTTATGGGATTTGTGGTAGCTGCAGCATTTAATGTTACATTTGCACCTGTAGTCCAATTAACAAATTGATAACCCGCATTTGGTGTTGCTGTGATATTACCACTCCAACTATCAGGAGAGGCACTGATTGATGCTGGGCTTACCGTACCTCCTGTACCGGCATTTACCGTAACAGTATAAGTAGAAGAGGAGACCGTTAATGTGAGCAAATCTGATTCTACTTGCGTTACAGAATTTTTTGTAATCTTAAGTTTTATCTTGTATGTCCCGGCATCAAGGTTTGTCAAACCAGCTGCAAGATTGTATGTAAAAGGTGATGCTGATGTTATTTCACGGTCTCCATCTATATTATATCCTCCTGCTGTTCCGCTATTTTTGCCTCCCCAATTAGATATTTCATAATAATATCCACTTGACAAGGGTGCGTTTGTTGTAATAGTAAACTGTATCGCAGTAGCCGTATTTGCATTGATAGTACTTGGGCTAATTGTTGCGGAGAGAGTTATCGCTGTCCATTTGGCGAAGAGGGTATAAGTCTCATTTATATTATCCCAATTTTGAGTACTGGAACCATCGGCATTATAATATTGTGGACCACCTCCACCGGGCGCTCCCCAATATCCGCCAAAGATATAACCTGTTTTGGTAGGTAAAGTGATAGCCGGCATAGCAACACCGTAAGTTGCTGTTACACTTGTTGAACCAGCTGTGGTTGCATCTTGGTTATTTAAAGTAATGGTAGTAGTTTTGGCCTTGTAATAAGCATAATAGGTTGCATTGGCTGTAGGATAAATAGTCAATGTTTTATTTGTGGTCTGTCGTGTGCCCGATGAGTTGTACCAACCAACAAAATCATAGCCAGTAGCATCAGCAGCAGTCAAAGTCGTTGTCGCTGTATAACCGCAAGATATAGTTCCGGAACTAAGTGAGGTTGCTGAAGCACAACTACTATATGTTGTGAACTTTTTAGAACTTGCAGAAAGTGTTCCGGGTGATGTGGCTTCACTATAGGAACTACCACCATTTGTGGATACTTTTGCCTTGACTGTTATAGTCTTATTGAGGTTGCTGATGGCATTCCCGAGGTAAGTTAATGATATACTCGCATTATTGCTTGTGCTATTAGGAATAAATACATAATACTGTGTACTGCTTGTAGATAAACCGGATGTATAGGTATTTGTGTAGTGCGTAGCATTGGTTCGGTTGCTTGGTCCCCAACTTCCAGAGCCCCAAACACTACCTCCGCCTGCTACGGCCATATATGAAGCATCGCTCCAACCGGAAGAAGGAAGCTGAACAACCCATAACTGGGTATTGGATACAGCCGACATGGTATATACGGACGAATAAGAGTCCTTGCCGATGAATAACATTTTTCCTGTATCAGTCCAGCCTGCTTTATTGTGGAAATACATGTAGCTGGTTCCGGAGAAACTCCAAGTAGCCGCCCATGCGGTATTAATACTTGCTATTAGTACCACTCCCAGTGCTAATAACTTTAATAATTTAAAATGTTTCATAATGTTATATTTTTAGTTTGTTAATTTATCAATCATATAATCCATTTATGCTATCTAACAAATTTTTCGAATTTACGACGCTAAAATCTGACAGGTCAAGTGGATGTGAAATATTCACTTCGGAAAACTCACGCATCATTTTGGGAGATATTCTATTCATGTATTTAATCTCTTCATATATCCATGGAGAAAGAGTCATTACATCTCCAAAATCAGTGCCCGGTAAGGTCGAATTTTCACTTGTTACGAACAAACAGATATCACATTGGTCAATCATTTCTAGTAATGCCATTGAAAGCATTGCGTGCGTATGCGCAGTAGAATAATTACGTGCATCGTAATTATATGTGGTCTTCGTTTTGTTATTTTCGTCCTTTATTTGTTTTAATACACAATATTTATCATCTATTATCTTTTGTAGATCCGCAAGATTTCCCCATACCATCCAATCCACAAAGCAATTGATTTCATTCTCTTTTAGAATTAATGCTAATTCTTTAACCTCATCTTTGTCTTTGCCACTATGCGAAATAAACACTTTGAAAAGTTGTTTAGTTTCTGTAGGGAAAAATATATCCTCTATACGCTTTCCATCAACGATCTTATTTACTTCGTATGACCTAAACAACTTTTCAAGATGTTCCCTAATAGCATCATTATTCTTAGAGTAATCTGCCTTGGCACTCTCTGTTACAATTGTACCATACTGATTTACAAAGTTCTTTACCTCTGATATTGATATTTGGTATTTCTTTTTCATGATATAAACCGTTTAGTCAAGCGTAAATAAAACATACATTATCACACCATAAAATGGAGTTGTTGATAGGGAGAACATTGCGCAAAACGCTCCTTTCAATTGTTTCCATATTTGTTTAAACTTAATACAACACTTATCGGGTGTCTTATCAGTAATATCTATTGTTTTAGAAAAGGACATCCAATATTTTTTAATATCATCAATATTAGGATAACTTGCCTTACATGCTTTTATGAATGCCTTTTCAGCCTTTATAAAATCTCTTTCTATTCCTAAATATAAACAATCTAAGAAGAAGAAAATTCCGGTTACCCACTTTAATAAAGTAATAATTTTTGGATAAAGATCTGGATCGCTTTTAGCAAATGTCACAGTCAAAGCGCCGGCAATAATAGCTATTAGCCAATTCTTGCAATTAGCACTATTATTTGCCATTCGATCAATGTTCCGTTGCAGTAACTCTACATACTGTTCACATTCCTTAAACGGATATATTTCTTTCTGTTCAGCCATAATCACTAATCCATTATTTTCTTAGGAAGAGGGGTAAAATTACCTTCTATTATTACACCTATTTCGTTATTTCTTAATTCTACTTGTTTGTATAATTCAATATACTCTGGTATTTCATTATCTATTAGCTTATATACGTAGATAGGCTTTCCCAAAGCAGAAAAATAGCCCAATTCCCAAGGCATCCATATAGAGGAAAGACTTTCTTTTGTAAGCACATATAGTAATGCTTTTGCCTGTTTTATTCTCTCTATTAATACGGCCGCCGTTTCTTTACAAGTTAATTTTCTACTCAATTGCTCATAATCATACATCCAATCCACATAACAATCTAACCCTTGCTTATTGAGCATGTCTTTTAGGCTTATTATTAGATCTTTATCGATCGAACAGTGAGAAACAAACACATCCATCTTTCTTTGCCACTGTTTCTTTGTTATATAACTATATAACTCTTCGGGCGTTTTCATCTTATGAGGCTCAATTTTATAAGACATTTTTTCTTTCCCTTTGTACTTGCGTTCTCTCCACACATTCGGAGCATGCATATGAATTAGAGCTTCACGAGCATAATCTCTCAATTTACTATTTCTCTCACAATTTTGAATTTTCTTCAAAAAAGCAATTGTATCAGCGCTTTTGTATTTAGCAGCGTCCATTAAAATGTTTAATCTCCCATCTATATTCAAAGGTTCTTGTTTTCGTAATTCAAAGTATTTCGTTTGGAGCTTCTCAAAATCTTCTGGTTGTACTTTTTGAATTGCGTATAACTCTCGCTCCTTTTCTTCTGCCTTTGCCAGAATCTGTTTAGCTTTTATTTTTAGTTTGTAATATAACTTATTTGCTTCCTCGATTGATGACTCTTTAGACAACTTATTTCTTCTATTAGCTATTATAGCTTTACACCTTTTCTCTAAATAGGATTTGACATCTGGGATGGCGGGAACTTGTCTCAAATGTTTTTGTGCCCTAATATTGTTTAATACTTCTAAATCCTCATGCGTTTCTTCAAGCTCATGCCATAATAATGGATATAATTCCCGAAATCGATTATAAAAATCTTCATTTTTAAAGCCAGATGTCATCGTCTCCGCTGTTAAATGCAGCGGTCTATTTAGTTTCTTACTTAAAAGATCCAATCGATGTTGATATTTCCTTTGGCTTATGCCCATACGATGTTTTTTATAATTTCATGCATAATACTAACACCCCATCAAGTTTATCATACTATTTTGCGTTTTATTTTTCTCGTCGGGTGGTTATAGTCCGTCAATTCCGACTTTATGGATAGTCTCTTGAGTTTATCTCGGGAGCAAGGAGTTCTATGTTCACTCTGTTCACTCGCGCCGCGCAATTGCTCCTTGACTGTCCACCGGACACTCTGCGGTGCGCTCTTTTCGCTTCAGATCCCGGATGGTCACGTAAGCAATCCGACATTTTGTTCAGTCGCGACGGATGGAACAGATTACTCCTTAATAGTATTTTTACGTCTGTACGCTATGATGCCAGCGGCAAGGATGGCAAAGATAGCCATAATCCATGGTTCACCAATCGGATACTCGTTCGATTGTTCACCTACATCGGTACCACCACCTAACTTACGGAGATGCCCTTTGTGACCACCTTGCTCGTCAGACGAGCCAGATGATACTTCCGAGTAGTCAGATGGTACATTGGTAGTACCCACTTCAAAAATTTGAGACTGATAGCCTTGATAGGTCGGCTGCCATGCAGAAGAAACCTGCCGGTCAGTCAGTTCGTCGGCCGTACTCTGCCGTGCCGTCATATTCGTGTTTGACCAGCCCGGAACAGCCAATACTGCCGAACTGCACAGCAGCATTACAACCAGAAGAGGAAACGCTCTTATAGTCTGTTTGAGATTAGATTTAAGGTTTGTCATAATCTTATGTTTTAATGTTAATATTATATTCTTAGTATTAGTAATTTTATATTGGCGTAAATCCGACTTTCTGTTAAGTTTTTTGCGGAGGGTGGCGTGAGGTCAGGGTCTCGGCAGGGTCTCGCAATAATCTCGCAGTTAGGTTTTCCGTAAATGGATTTTAGCGGGATTCTATTTGTGGAGTTTTTGCTAAATTTGCCGCATGGTTATATTGAAAAAGGCTGCATAAAGAAATCTGACACGGTTTCCCGTGCCAGACTGATAAATTACGATGATACTTTATCGGAAGTTTGTTATTCCTTTTCTTCCGGATTATAGTTTAGTGTATCATGTACTGCATCGTGGTAATACAATACTTTTTCTCCAGTTGGTAATGAATATACATTATAAGCGAAATGAAATCCTTCAGTATAATATTCGTAGTAGCCTGCTTCTTGCCAATCTCGTTTATACGGTGTGCGATGAAACATCTCAGCATACTTAGCAAAATCATACATTGCATGCTCCAGCCTGTCGATTTTTGCAACTACTGTTGGATAGTCTAATGTGATATGTGCACGCATGCTTGCATCATAAAAATGATCAAGCACGTCATACACCTTGTTATCTACATAAACAATCATGCTTGATAGTACTTGCGCGCCTTGTCACGCAGCTTATCCATAGCCACATTCAATGGCATACCATGCTCTTCCAATTTTTCCATAGTTATCATAGGAAAGTTGGAGGGGTGTTTCATCCATTCTATATAGGATAAAACTTGGTCTACAGCCGATTGGTTTTCCACCAGTGAGCCCATTGCAGAAATAAATCGTTGACTTGCTACTGTTTGAACTGCTGTCATAGTAACCTCCTTTTAAAATTCGCTGCAAAGGTACAACAATCTTTTCACATACACAAGACTTTTAGGTGAAAAATCGCATTTATCAGTCTTTTTCAATATTTCAAGGATCGCTTTGCCTCGGTTTGGTGCCTTGAGGCGGGGCGAGGGGTTTTACGTAATTGTCGGGCTACTGTGACGTACACGATGGTCGCGGAATGGTCACGGGAGGTGTTGCATTGCGCAGACCTATAGACACAAAAAAGCGTGAAGTTCACTTGTTCTTCACGCTCCCTTAGGCCTTCGCAATGCCCACAACCAGAATGATAAAACAACCGAAATCCACGCCGAATATGAATAGGTATATCACGAACGACGTGAATATACGGTAATTCATACCCCATGGACGTCTTTAGATTGCTAGTCAGGTTGTCAGAAATTTGCGAAGTTTCGGGAGCCCTTAAACAATTTCAATAACGCCAAATATGTCTTTTATTTCCACCCCATTAAATGAGAGACATCTCCCTCCGGCGTGGGAAAATTATATGTTCGCGCGTGCTATGCGAGTACACACGAACGCATAATCGCTGCAAAAGTACTGCTTTTTCTTAATATATGCAAATTTTTTTTGAAAAAAAATATTTTTGCAGCGAAAAAGCGCATCTTTGGAGGATAAAGAGGGGGAATAGGCAGACTAGGAAGCCTAGGGGAGCTAGGAGAACTAGGAGACATAGAAATCCTAGGAGTCCTAGGAGTCCTAGGAAGCCTAGATGACCTAGGGGTCCTAGATGGCCTAGGAAGCCTAAGGGGGGGGGCTAGGAGAACTAGGAGAACTAGAAATCCTAGGAGTCCTAGGGAACCTAGATAGCATAGGAAGGCAAGACGGAAAAAAATGAGAGGACTAATATCCTCTCACATTTCGTCTGGCAGCCGCCATTTTTTCTTTTATACCACCTTCTTCGAGGAATTGTTTTTCTTTAGCTTTGAGCCAACTCCATATTCCCCTATCCGCTTGATGGATGAGAGTTAAAGCTACGTTGCAAAATTCCTCTTTGCTCCACCGCTCAAAATACGGGCGATAGTCCTCGGGATTGTGATGATGGTAGCAGAATTGCACCATTTTTTCGTATCGCGGATGACTTTTATCCCACATATGCAATTCATTCACGCGTAGTTGATCTTCATAATCTTCCCTGAGTTCAATAAGGCTACCACGCGCTGTGTTGACCAATTTAAGTTCCATTTCCAAACTGGTCATCCCATCCGCATGGCCTTCTGCTATATTTTGCTTTCCGCTACGCGCTGCCTGCTCCATCTGGTCTTTAGTTCGATCGCCCTTAACCAAATAGTGATTTTGATACCAGTAGGTCATATCATACAGGACCTTTGTCTTCTTGTAGAAAATAAAATCCCTGTAATCGCCACCACCATTCAAAAAGCCATTAGGATTAAGCCTTGACATGTATTTAAGATTTTTATATCTAGGAGTCCTAGAAATCCTAGAGATCCTAGGAGACCTAGATTGTTATTATTTATGTTAACCGACTTGGGAGCCGGGGCGGACGGGACGGGAGGTGGTGGTGACGACTAACTTACCATCGGCATCGACGGCGGAGAGAATCATTCCTTGACTCTCGATACCCATCATCTTACGCGGCGGGAAATTAGCGATATAGAGCACCTGCTTGCCAATCAGCACCGATGGGTCGGGATAGGACTGCGCGATACCACTAAGAATAGTACGTCCGCCCATTCCGTCATCCAAAGTGAACTGAAGAAGCCGCTCGGACTTCTTAACGGGCTGGCAGTCTAAGACCGTAGCGACACGGATGTCCATTTTGTCGAATTCATCGATAGAAGTGTCGGCTTTGATAGCAGCAGGTTTCCAGTTAGCAAGTTCGGCTTCTTTAGCTGCGGCTTCGTTCTCGGCTTTGATACGTGCAAGGCGATCGAGTTGGGCTTGGATAGCGTCGTCCTCGATTTTCTCAAAGAGGAGAGATACTTCGCCAAGGGATTGTCCCTCTGGCAGTAAATCAATGCGGCCGAGACAATCCCATTTGAAATTTGACATTTGAGATTTGACATTTGGCGCAAGCATTTGACGCAATTTGTCCGATGAAAACGGCAAAAAAGGTTCGAACGCGATAGAGAGATTAGCTGCTATCTGAAGGGCGAGATTGAGAATAGTAGCAGTGCGCTCCATATCGGTTTTAGCAAGCTTCCAAGGCTCTGTATCAGCGAGATACTTATTTCCGATACGTGCGAGATTCATTGCTTCTTTCTGTGCCTCACGGAACTTAAAGTCCTCAAGGAGCGATTCGAGTTGGGCTTTGACGTTCTTGAACTCGTCGATTGTAGCGCGGTCATAGTCGGTGAAATCGGAGGTTTTTGGTACTTTGCCTTCGAAATACTTTTTGGTCAGTACGAGTGCGCGGTTAACGAAATTGCCATAGATAGCCACGAGTTCGTTATTGTTACGCGCTTGGAAATCTGCCCAGGTGAAGTCGTTATCTTTAGTCTCCGGAGCATTGGCTGTGAGGACATAGCGCAAGACGTCTTGCTTGCCCGGGAAATCGTCCAAGTACTCATTAAGCCAAACCGCCCAGTTGCGGGATGTGGAGATTTTATCGCCTTCGAGATTAAGGAACTCATTGCTCGGTACGTTATCCGGCAAGATATATGAGCCATCGGCTTTGGAAGACGATGTTATCTTTGCCGATGAAATGGATAAGACGTGTGTCTTGGTCTTTCCACCAAGTCTCCCATTTGCCCCATTTCTCAGGTTGTGCGTCGCAGAGTTCTTTAGTGTTGGATATATAGCCGATCGGGGCATCAAACCAGACATAGAGCACTTTGCCTTCGGCACCTTCTACAGGGACAGGAATACCCCAGTCGAGGTCACGCGTTACGGCACGGGGACGCAGTCCACCGTCGAGCCACGATTTACACTGTCCATAGACATTCGGGCGCCATTCCTTATGGTCTTCGAGAATCCATTTCTCGAGCCATTGTTGGTATTGGTCAAGCGGCAGATACCAGTGGGAGGTAGGTTTCTTAACGAGCGCGTTGCCCGTCTCGGCATTGTACGGATTAATCAGTTCTTCGGGCGAGAGTGTAGAGCCACATTTTTCGCACTGGTCGCCATAGGCACCTGCGGCATGGCAGTGTGGACATTCACCGCGGATATTACGGTCGGTGAGGAAATGTCCAGTCTCCGGGTCATAGAACTGTTCGGTTGTTTGTTCGATAAACTTACCGCTGTCATAGAGTTTGCGGAAGTAGTCGGAAGCGAACTTGTGGTGAATCTTACTGGTCGTGCGTGAATAGACATCGAATGAGATGCCAAAACGCTCAAAACTGGATTTGATGAGTTCGTGATAACGATCGACGACTTCTTGAGTGGTGATGCCCTCTTTGCGGGCACGAATGGTTACTGGCACTCCGTGTTCGTCGCTACCACCGACAAAAAGAACATCACGTCCCTTGAGACGCAGATAGCGCACGTAGATATCTGCCGGGACATAGACTCCGGCGAGGTGTCCGATATGCACCGGACCGTTGGCATAAGGGAGAGCCGTTGTTACTAAAGTACGTTTAAACATATATTACTTAAAATTAAATAGTCTCATATTTTTCGAGTTGTCTGTCATCGCTCCGGATAAGATTTGTATCAATTCGTCGCGGGTGACGTTACGGATTTTACCCTCTTGAGCGACCGCCACGTGCCCGGTCTCTTCGGAGACAACAATAGCGATGGAATCGGAGTTTTTTTCACTTATTCCGAGCGCAGCGCGGTGACGGAGACCAAACTGCTTAGGTATATTCTGCTGCTTAGACACGGGTAAAATACAAGCCGCAGCGTACAAGCGGTGTCCGACGATAATAAGTGCTCCATCGTGAAGGGGAGTATTCTTAAAGAAGATATTCTCAATCATTCGTGAAGAAATGGCGGCGTCTATCAACTCGCCTGTATCGGCATATTCTTTGAGTTCGCTACCGCCAGCGATAACGATAAGAGCACCGGTTTTGGACTTAGCCATGTGTTCACAGGCGATAACGATCTGATCGACATCTTGCTCAGCCTGCACACTGCGGCGGCCTATATGTCCCCAGTTACTAAAGCGGGCACCAACGCGGTAGAAGAAGCCACGAATTTCTTCTTGGAAGATTACAATAAGCGCGATTGCACCGACACTAATAATACGGTCAAAGAGTGCGCCGGTCAACTCCAAGCGGAATACCATTGTGACGAGGAACCATGCGACGATGAAAGCCAAGATTCCCCAGAAGAGGTTTACCGCACCGGAACGGCGCAACAAGCGGAACATCTCATATAAGATGAGCGCTACTAATAGAATATCGATGATATCTTTTATGCCAAATTCAAAGCCGACCATAGATAAAATATTTTAGATTTTAGATTTTAGATTTTATATTGTAGATTGTAGATTGTAGATTTTATATTTTAGATTGTAGATTTTAGATTTTAGATTGTAGATTTTAGATTGTTATTATTTCTTTATGTGCTTTGACGTCGTGGACGCGGAGGATGTTGGCACCTTGGGCTAAGGCGAGTTTATTAGCTGTAATGGTAGCAAGGAGTGTTTCCTCGGAAGTAGGTTCGGAGCCTAACGGCTTATAGAGCATCGATTTACGCGAGAGTCCGACCAGTATAGGCAAGTCCATAATCTGCAGGTCACTCAAGTGCTCAAGTAGTTCGATATTTTGTTGTACATTCTTGTTAAAGCCAAATCCGGGGTCAATAATCACATCTTTGACGCCTAAGCGATGGAGTTCGTCCACTTTAGGAATCAAGTTATCGATGACTTGTACACTCACAGGTAATTGGTCATCGACCGGGGCGTTATGCGTCAAGATATAAGGCACATCCAATTCCGCTACGGAAGTGAACATTTCTCCGATTCCACCGGATATATCGTTAATCATATCGACGCCAAAAGTCGTCACCGCCAGTCGCGCGATAGAAGCTCGGAAGGTATCGACAGAGACGATAGCGTCGGGATACGTTTTCCGTACGGCTCTCAAGGCAATCTGCAACCTGCGCCACTCCTCGGCTTCGTCGATAGGTGAAGAGCCCGGGCGAGTAGAACAAGCGCCGATGTCCAAAATATCTGCTCCTTCGGCAAGCGCTTTCGTCGCCATCGCCAATACCTCTGCTTCGCTGATATTGGAACAGGCAAAAGCGAAGCTGTCGGTAGTGGCATTAATGATAGCCATGACCTTAGGTTGCGCAAGCGAAAAGAGCTTTCCTTTTATATTTATAATAGGCGTACGCATTTGAGACGGCAAAGGTACAAAAAAATATTGAAAAATCCATAAAAATTGCGCTAAATAATGCAAAAAATAGCGTTTTTTCAATAAAAATGCACTTTTTTTGAATATTTTCGAAGAAAAATTGGTCTGTATGAGATTTTTTTTGTATCTTTGCGGGCTGAAACTGGAAATACAACAAATTACGCAATATGAGAAACGTATCTAGATTTGTTCTTTTAACTATCGCAGCGGTATCATTTACCGCATGTCAGACCCGTGAATTAAACACGAAGGTGTCCAACACAACAGGTTGGAATTACTATGACCAACAGACGACTAATTTCGAAGCCCAAGAGGGTGTAGGAAATGTTAATCCTGTCGGAATGGTAGCCATTCAAGGCGGAACGTTCACGATTGGTGAGAAAGATGAGTTTTTGACAGCTCCTCGTAACAACTACCATCGTACGTTGACCGTTAGTTCGTTCTACATGGACAAGTATGAGATTACCACGCTGAACTGGAATGAGTATCTGCATTGGTTAGAGGTAGTATTTGGTGAAGTAGCACCGAATCTTGTTAACCGTGCTCGTCCTGACAAGACTGTATGGCGTGAGGACATGGCATACAATGATCCGTATGTAGATAACTACTTTGATCATCCAGCTTTCTCGTTCTACCCAATAGTAGGTATAACCTGGGAGCAAGCGATGGCATATTGCCAATGGCGTACCGACCGTGTAAACGAGATGGCGTTGATTCAATCCGGCGCTATCGCTATTCCAGACTTTGCATCCCTTCGTCCGACAGACGACGAGGCATACAAAGAGGAGTGGGAGACGCTGACGGGTTATCAGATGGAAGCAATAGAAATGCCTAATCCGGAAGATCCGGAGAATACAATTACGATGTATCGTCCCGGTTATGAGTACATCCGCGATAAGTTTGTATTCAACACCGAGAAATATCTGTCGGATGACTCCTATGTACCAGAGTATGGTAAGAAGCCTCGTCGCAACTCTAATGGTGAGGAGCGTAAGGTGAGCCGTGCTGATGGTGTATTCGTAACAGGCTATCGTCTGCCGACGGAGGCTGAGTGGGAGTTTGCTGCTTATGCACCGGTAGCAGGTGAGGATGGTTTGACGATTGAAGGAAAGATATATCCTTGGTCCGGTTATCATCCACGTGACATGAGTAAAGCCAATGCAGGTAAGATGCAGGCTAACTTTGTTCGTGGTCGTGGCGACATGATGGGTGTTAGCGGTGCGTTGAATGATGGTTATGTAATCACTGCACCGGTTGACGCATTTGAGCCGAACGATTTCGGTTTGTATAACATGGCAGGTAACGTAAACGAGTGGGTATTAGACGTATATCGTGAGACTTCATACCAAGAGACCTCTGAGTACAACTCGTTCCGCGGTAACATCTACATGAAACCGAAGAAGAATGAGGATGGCAGTTATGTGCTTGACTCTGTTGGTTGCTTTGCACTGGAGTTCTCGGGCGACGACGACCGCCGTGACTTCAAGGATGGTGACTTTGCTTCGATTATTGACACAGACTATCCGCTGGATACAGTTGGTGTAGAGAATCTGTCCGAGATTAAGTATGACCCAACGGATATCCTTGCACCTCATATCACGCGCAACACCCGCGTATATAAAGGAGGTTCATGGCGCGACCGTATTTACTGGCTCAACCCGTCCACCCGTCGTTACATGGAGCAAGACACTTGCTCAAGCACGGTTGGTTTCCGCTGCGCAATGTCCACGCTGGGTGACCAGATTCCGAGTCAATTTAGCCCGCGTAAATAACGTTTAGAGTTTAGGGTTTAGTGTTTAGGGGTTAGGATTTAGGATTTAGGATTTAGGGTTTAGGAATTAGGATTTAGGGTTTAGAGATTAGAAATTAAAGATATATGAATTTTCCAAGTAATGTAAAATACACCAGCGAGCACGAGTGGATTCGTGTAGAAGGTGATGAGGCATATGTAGGTATAACCGATTATGCACAATCAGAATTAGGTGAGATTGTTTTCGTTGACGTTGATACTGTTGGCGAGACGATAGGTCAAGGTGAAGTGTTTGGATCAGTAGAAGCTGTTAAGACAGTGAGTGATTTGAATATGCCAGTTGAAGGCGAGGTGCTCGAGTTCAACGAGACACTGAATGACCAACCTGAGTTAGTCAACAACGATCCTTATGGCGAAGGTTGGATGATTCGCATCGCTATTAAGGACAAGGGGCAGTTAGACAGTTTGATGGACGCCGCAGCATACGAGGCATCCCTCTAATTGACGATTGCACATACACAATAATCCGCGGGAAGACTCTCGCGGATTATTATATATATATTATATAAGGTGTATATAATCAGAAGCCGGAGTACACCACTTCCACATCCATGGGGTCATCGGCATTCTGCGCACTCATGAACTGGGTGGCAGAAACGGTTTGCTGCTGCTTAATGGAAACGATATAGGTGGTACCATTGTTGCCAGTAGTAGAGATGACATCCACTGGAACGAGGAGCATGTGCATCAAGTCAGGGTTCGCTGAGTGACGCAATTGGTTAGTCAATAGAGCCGACATATCGTAGGAGTAATAATACTCGGTGTTACCGTATTTATCGGCACCTTTTTTCAGCTCGGCAAGCAAAGCACACGTATCACTTGGCAGTTCACGTTTAGAGAAGAATCGTTGCATAGCCGATTCCTTGATAAGTAGCATTTTGGAGGCAGGTTGTGACCAATCGTCTCGGTTAGAAGTTTGGTCCGCATGGTTGCAGACATTGACTTTGACCTTTGCCATATTGACATAAGGGCGTTTTCCATCCAGGCGAGAATTGATTCGCTGTTGCATCTTAGCCATAGGGAAGGAAAGTCTGGTATAGATATTAGCCGGAGCTACGGCATAGGTATAGGATAAGCTATCCTTAAGCAAGGCTTCAAAGGTTTGCTGTTTATTGAGGTACTCTATCCTATTGACTTGTCGCACCTCTGAATTGGCGTAGAATGATTTAGTATCCTTGACCGTTGTATCCCTACCTGCTTTGGAATAAGAGAAGGTGTATTCTACGTCTATCGTTATATCTATTATATTAAGGAGTGTGGTACTTCCATTCTCGCAGGTGAGATAGAGTCCGTTGAAGATTCTATTAAAAGCTTCTTGTGACGAAAAGTCGCGCAAGGCAAAGAACTTCGTTGTAAAATCGTCGGACATCTTAGCTCTAACCATAGTGAAATACTTCTCATCACCAGCCGAATAGATTGAATCGTTACGCTGAGATGCAATAATTATTTTCTCGTTGGCCAAGACAGCAGGCTGGGACATATCGACATACTGATTGACATCGATATTCGTTGTATAGACGGTAGGATAATCGAAAGTTCCTTTGGTCATCTCATAGGCGTTTATACCCATAGGTGCATTTCCGTCTCCGAACCAAGTGAGATAGCATAGGCGCAAGTAAACGCCTTCTACTTTTGCATTCTCGGGATAGCGGAAACCGATTGGGCAGGCAAACTGCGCCAGCACGTCAGAGTGGATAGTACCATATTTATTCTCCATTTCACCGAGCAAAAACGAGTCGGGCATAGAGACGATTGAGTCGCATTGGACTAAGGATGAGCTGATAGAGAAGGTGTCGGTACGGACATAAATTTCGTCCTCTTTCTCCAAGATAGAGCCGCCAGCGGTATTGGAATCATCCTTACAAGCAGACAGCAGAGCAGCCAGAACTAATATGGAAAAGAAAAACTTATTGCGCATTATCTAAGAGCGAATTACAGAAATCAGCATAGCAATCCAAGCCTTCCCCTTGATACGGCATGATTGGTTTACCGCTGGTCTGGGCATAATTGAGCAGATGCTGGTTCACATTAGGGGTAGAGAGCACGATGGCATCGGAATAATCGATAGCCAATCGCATCAGTTCTTCGTATCCGACTTGGAAGCCATCGATACTACGTACATCATTCGCCGAAACGCCATCAATGAGCAGTTTTTGGCTAAACTTAGAGTTAAAGGAAGCCTTAAACTCGGAGTCGTCCAAGGAGAGCACAATCTTGGAGTTAGCAAAGAAAGGTGTATCGGAATATGCAGTACGCAGATAGAGAGGCGCCAAGGCACCCATCCAACCTGAGCAATAGATGATATTCGGCGTCCAGCGGAGTTTTTTAACGGTTTCGACCGCACCGCGCGCAAAGAAGATACAGCGCTCGTCGTTATCCGGATGCTCTACGCCATTTTCGTCCGCAATACCTTTACGACGTCCGAAATAATCGTCGTTATCGATAAAATATATTTGGATACGGGCAGTCTGGATACTCGCCACCTTAATCAACAAAGGATGGTCAGCATCCTCAATAATAAGATTCATTCCAGACAGTCGAATGACTTCGTGCAATTGGTTACGTCGCTCGTTAATCTCTCCGAACTTAGGCATGAAGGTACGCGTTTCCCATCCTTTACCTTGGAAGTACTCAGGCAAACGACGATTGATTAACCTTATTGGAGTCTCATCTGACAAATAAGGAAATATCTCCTGCGCGAGAAATAAGATACGATTTGGCTCATTCATAGGCGTAGTTTTTTAATTGGGCGATAACTTCCCACTGCAAAGGTACAAAAAAAATTCGATATTTACACAATTTATTCTCATTTTTTTTGCGTTTTCGTATATTTTTAGTAATTTTGTGCGATTTTTTGGCTAAAAACATAAAATAATATGCAAATTATTACCACAAAACAAGAATTACTTCGTCAAGTCGAAGCATGTAAGCAACAATCCAAAACGATAGGTTTTGTTCCCACCATGGGTGCTCTTCATGAGGGTCACGCCTCATTAGTTCGTCGTGCAGTTAGCGAAAACAATGTTTGTTTCGTTTCGGTATTCGTTAACCCAACCCAGTTTAACAACAAAGAGGACTTGGCTAAGTACCCTCGCGATTTAAATCGAGATGCCAAATTATTAGAGTCGTTAGGTGCTCAATACGTATTTGCGCCGACTCCAGAAGAGATGTATTCTGCAGAAGAGATGAATACCACCTTCTCGTACGACTTTGAAGGTTTAGACCAAGTGATGGAGGGAAAGATGCGTCCTGGTCATTTTAATGGTGTAGTACAAGTAGTTAGCCGTTTGTTCTATCTTGTACAACCAGACAAAGCTTACTTTGGAGAGAAGGACTACCAACAATTGGCAATTATTCATCAAATGGTTGAACGGTCTGCACTAAAAGGAACTTTTGGTGATCTTCAGATTATTGGTTGTCCGATAGTACGTGCGGAGAGCGGTTTGGCACTCAGTAGCCGCAACGAGCGCCTCAGCGAAGCAGAGAAAGAGACAGCGACTAACATCTACAAGACACTAAAAGAGTCGGTGAAA
Source organism: uncultured Bacteroidales bacterium (assembly GCA_900319025.1). Classification (GTDB taxonomy): domain Bacteria; phylum Bacteroidota; class Bacteroidia; order Bacteroidales; family Paludibacteraceae; genus Colicola. Next base: position 58,839 of record ONMT01000002.1, on the reverse strand, counting down.
TGGGCAAAAAATGCATCTGTAAGCGAAGTAGAACAGAGAGTAGTTGACACCATCAATGCTATAGAAGGTCTAGAAGTAGAATACTACGAGATTGTGGATCAGACAACCCTTCTGCCTGCCAAAGACTTCAGTCACGCGATTGGCTGCGTAACGGTTTATTGCGGACCAGTCCGACTGATTGATAATATGAAGTATTAGGGAGTGAAGGAATAAAGGAATGAAGGAATGAAGGAATGAAGGAGTGAACGAATGAAGGGATGAAGGAGTGAAGGAGTGAAGGTAGTTTGTGATGTACATATTCCTTATATAGCCGAGGCGCTGCGGTCAATAGCAGAGGTGATAGAGTTGGAGCCAGAGGCTATAACAGCAGAAGCCGTACGGGATGCGGATGGGCTGATTATCCGTACAAGGACTAAGGCGGATAGTACGCTTTTAGATGGTTCTCGAGTTCAGTTCATAGCAACAGCAACTATCGGTTACGACCATATTGACACAGCCTACTGTGCAGAACACAATATTCATTGGGTTTCGTGTCCGGGCTGTAATGCGCAAGCGGTGTGCGACTATATTGAAGAAGCATTCGAGGAGTATCGTCAGATTACCAATACGCCGAAAGACAAAAAACTGACGGTTGGTATAGTAGGAGTAGGTCATGTAGGGTCATTAGTGGCAAAGATGGCAGCTCGAAAAGGGTATCAAGTATTATTGAATGATCCACCTAAAAACATAGGCATTAGTCTCGATGAAATCGCGGATAAATGTGATTTTATTACGTTCCACACTCCCCTAACAAAAGAGGGAGCATATCCTACTTACCATCTATGTGACAGACTATTTTTGGCACACTGCAAGCCGGGCGCACTTATTGTCAATGCTGCCCGTGGGGGAGTGGTAGATGAGCTCGCGTTAGTTGAATCAGGACATCCGTTTATAATAGACACATGGGAGGGTGAACCATGCATTAATCGAGCGGTTGTAGAGAAGGCAGAATTGGCATCTTTTCACATTGCAGGATACAGCGCAGAGGGGAAATTTAATGCTTCACAGATGTGTTTAGCGGCATTTTGTCAACATTTTGGCACTCCGATTTTGTCAATTGACAAAAAAGTTGTACCTTTGCAGGCCAAATATGGTGATACGGCTCCGGGCTGGTTAAAACGAGTATCGGACCAACTCAAGGCAGCACCAGAGCAATTTGAGCAATTACGTAAACAATACAAACTAAGATAATGGCAAATTTTCAGAAACTGACACCACGTTCAGAGGATTACTCTAAGTGGTACAATGAATTAGTAGTTAAAGCGGATTTAGCAGAACAGTCTGCGGTTCGCGGATGTATGGTTATTAAGCCTTATGGTTATGCTATCTGGGAAACTATTCAGGCTGAGTTAGACCGTCGTTTTAAGGAGAAGGGTGTAAAGAATGCCTATTTCCCGTTGCTTATTCCTAAATCTTTTTTAAGTCGCGAGGCTGAGCACGTAGAAGGTTTTGCAAAGGAGTGCGCGGTAGTAACCCATCACCGTTTGATGAATGATCCGGAAGGCAAAGGCGTAGTTGTTGATCCGAATGCCAAATTGGAAGAGGAACTCATTATTCGTCCGACTTCTGAGACTATTATTTGGTCAACCTATAAGAATTGGATATCATCCTATCGTGACCTGCCTATTTTGTGCAATCAGTGGTGTAATGTGATGCGTTGGGAGATGCGCACCCGCTTGTTCTTACGTACAGCAGAGTTTTTGTGGCAAGAAGGTCACACAGCTCATGCAACGAAAGAGGAGGCAGAGGACTACGCTCGCACGATGTTAGACGTTTACGCTGATTTCGCGGAGAATGTGATGGCTATTCCAGTAGTAAAGGGTGTTAAGTCTCCGAATGAGCGTTTCGCTGGGGCCTTGAACACGTATTGCATTGAAGCAATGATGCAAGATGGAAAAGCCCTTCAGGCCGGAACATCGCACTTTTTAGGTCAGAACTTCGCGAAGTCGTTTGACGTAACGTTCCTATCTAAAGAGAATAAGTACGAATATGTTTGGGCAACCTCATGGGGTGTATCCACGCGTTTGATGGGTGCACTTATTATGACTCACTCGGATGACAACGGATTAGTTTTGCCACCTCATCTTGCGCCAATACAAGTAGCTATTGTACCTATTTTCAAGACCCAAGAACAACTGGACGGCATCATGGCCAAACTCAATCCAATTGCAGATAATCTCAAGAAGATTGGAATTCGCGTAGAGGTAAACACATCCGAGAAATACACACCGGGTTATAAGTTCGCAGACTATGAGTTGAAGGGTGTTCCTGTTCGCTTAGCTATGGGAGGTCGTGATTTAGAGAACGGAACGATAGAGATTGCTCGTCGTGACACGTTGACTAAAGAGACTATTTCTATCGATGGAATCGAAGAAAAAATACAATCATTGCTTGAAGAGATTCAACGCAATTGCTACCAAAAGGCATTGAACTATCGTATTGCGCAGACTCGCGAAGTGAACAGTTATGAGGAGTTCAAGGAAGAGATTAAGAAGGGCGGCTTCTTACTATGCCATTGGGATGGTACACCTGAAACGGAAGAGCGTATTAAGGAAGAGACGAAAGCAACTATTCGTTGCATTCCGTTAGAGGATCTTCCGGGTCACAAGAACGAGCCGGGAAAATGCATGGTAACAGGCAAACCGTCCGCAGGACGCGTTGTGTTCGCTATAGCATATTAATTGATTGGCACACTATTTGTAGATGCAGTCATAAATGATGAAGCGACTGCTACACATATTATTGGTATTGGCAGTGAGTAGTAATCTATTCGCTGCCAATCAGCATTTAGATTCCCTCTTATTGCGCGTGGAAGGAGGGGATACGATGTATTTGGCATTTTTGCATGATGTATATGTCTATCCTCCGTTACATTTCAAGAACAAGAAGCAGGAAAAGTTTTATTGGCGTACAGTACGCGACGTACGGAAGACGCTACCCTACGCCAAACTTATAACGGCAGATATGGCTCAAGCAGATGCAGAGTTGGCTAAATTGGAGACCGACAAAGAGCGTCGTAAATGGTGGCGTCAGTACGAACGATATTTATTTAAGAAATACGAGAAAGATTTCCGCAATATGTATGCTTCTCAAGGTCGTATGCTGATGTTACTGATGGATCGTGAGTCAGATAAGACGAGTTACGAGTTGATTCGTCAGTACAAAGGCAAAGCCTCCGCAGATTTCTGGCAGTTTATTGCCAAACTATTTAAGAACGACTTAAAAGAAGAGTATGATGCCGCAGACAAAGATCGAATCATTGAACGCGTCATCACACTCGTTGAAGCAGGGCAACTATAGTTGCTATTATTTCTTCACCTTAGGCATACGTTTCGCCTGACCGATAGCACCGGTTGGGCAAACGAGTCTGCACAAGTGGCATCCCACGCACTTAGTGCCGACGATATGTGGTTTGCGGTCTTCAAACGTAATAGCTTGATGTCCGCCGTCCGCGCAGGAGATATAGCAACGTCCGCAACCGATACATTTATCGCGGTCAATCTTCGGGAAGACCATTGTTTCGCGATCCAATTCTGACGGAAGGACTATATTCTTGAGTTCTTCGCCTACTAATTTCTTGAGTTCGACGATGCCACGCTCCGCCATATAATATTTGAGACCAAGAATGAGGTCATCGATAATACGGTATCCATATTGCATAACGGCAGTACATACTTGCACGTTACGGCATCCGAGTTGTATGAACTCAAGAGCATCGCGCCAGGTTTCGATACCACCGATACCACTAATATCCATATGCTTTTCAATACCGGCTTTTCGGATGAGCGGATTAGCAGTCATTTCATAAATCATACGCAGGGCGATTGGTTTCACAGCTTTACCGGAGTAACCGCTAACCGTTTTTTTATCGCTCACCTCGGCGTTAGGATTCATCGTGATGGATTTAATGGTATTAATCGCACTAATACCGTGTGCACCAGCATAATAGCAAGCGAGTGCAGGCAAGCGCATAGATGCCACATTAGGAGTCATCTTAGGGATAACGGGAATATTAACAACCTCTCTGATGCAGGAAGTATAGCAGAGAATCAGCTCGTTATTTTGACCTATATCAGAGCCCAGTCCTGAGAGTTTCATTTGCGGGCAAGAGAAGTTTAGTTCGACTGCATCGCAGCCTGCATCTTCCGCCATCTTAGCCAATTCAATCCACTCCTCTTCACTTTGTCCCATGATAGAGGCAACAATACGTTTGGTAGGATAGTTGACTTTCAGGCGATGAAGAATATCAAAGTCCACGGTATATGGATTCTCGCTGAGTTGTTCCATATTACGGAATCCGACGAAAGGTGTTCCTTCTTTTTGCAAGGCATCGAAACGCGGGGACACTTCGCGGATATCCTGTTTGGAGATAGTTTTGTAGAAGACACCTGCCCAGCCCGCTTCGAGTGCACGCGCAACCATTTCATAGTTGGTGCAAATAGCGGAAGAAGCAAGGAAGAATGGGTTCTCGCAGACCATATCACAGAAGTTCAATTCAAGTGAAGGTAGCTCTTTCGCAGCGACCTTGGACTGCGGTTGTGGAACTTGTGCTTTGATTTCAGCAATACGAATGGGTTTGTCGTAATGAATACAAGCTTTTTCAGCAGCTTCAATTTCTGCGTCATTGAGTTGAGCAAAGAGTTCAGCAGCAGTCCAGTTGTTTTCAAAACGTAGTGCACGTAGTGCACGAGCAGCTTTTTCGCCGCAAGGAGCGTCAGCACATAGTAGGCAACGCGCCACTTCTTCATTAATGTGTATCATAATATATTAGTTTAATTAATTTCCTGCATGTACACCTCCACCACCGCCAAGGCGATTCAGTTCGTCAAAATCTCCAACTTTACGATTTTTATGTTGCTGGAACTGACCGAACATCCAAGTGATGGAGAAAATGATGCGCTGTTGGCGAACGTTATTACTGAACCGGCTCTCGTATCCTGCGGGCAATCCAAGTTCATAAACATCATCCTGCATAGATCGTGCCAAGTCTTGGACATTGAGGTTAAAAATAAGTCCTTTAGCCATATAATTTTTTCTTATACCAAAAGCGAGGTAATAGGAACTACCTTGGCGATTATATCCGGTTGTAATTGGAGATGACCAGTTTCCATCGAAAGTGATTATCCAATCTTTTGGCAAATATGCAGAGAGCGTACCACCCGCGTAGCCATAGTGCGTTTTTGATTGGTAAAATGGCTTACCATCCGCATTTTTCTCATAGGATTTATTGATGAAGTGATACCATCCAGCGTTTACGGTTAAGGCGAGCCAAGCTCCAGTTATTTGTCGTGGTGATTTGGTGGTTTGGTCGCCCTGAGATTGAGCGTATTTAGGAACGAGTGGTAATTCGGTGAGAGAGATATTTCCGCCGTGGGTTGTACAAGTACCAAAATTAGTCCACTGAGAATAGCCTGTACCGGTTGGTAGGATGTTAACACGCTGTGAGAACATATCTTGTGTATGGGCGAAGTTAAAGGTTACATTAAGATACTGCGTCCACGAGAAATGCAATTCGACATCGTTATTAAACTCGGGCGTTAGTTCCGTATTACCGAGTTGATAGGTATAAGCATCTATGTAGGTAACGAACGGATTGAGCATATAGTATGAAGGTCTCTTAATACGTCGCGTATAACTTGCGCTGACGCTAATAGGTTGTTGTAATTTACCGAGCGGACTTGTGGTATAGCCCACATACGCTGTCGGGAAGGGGTCGAAGTAAGATTTGCGCGTTATTGTGTCCGCACTAAGCCAGTTACCATGGCTAAAAGTATATTCTCCGCGGAGACCGAGTTTAACGGACCAATGGTCTCCAAATTGTTTTCCAACAGATATATAAGCCGCAGCCACATGCTCATTGTACAAGAAGTCTGACTGGGTTGTAGAAAGCGGACTATCGTTTAGGATAGAGTCGGTAGTCATGGTGTTGGAAGTGGAAGAAAGTACATATTTAACGCCGCACTCTATCAATCCTGTTTGCCAGAATTTTGTTTGGAAGTCCAATTTGGCGCTATAGATATCTACCACTTGCTTACTATTGATGTCCAGTCCGATTTTCTTCACATTGATAAAGTCAGTAGTCTGGGTATTGACGGATTGGTTATTATAGCGGTTATAATCGATATTAAGCGTTAGTTCGCGTTCCAGTGATTCGGAGAAAGTGTGTGTATAGTTGATATTGGCTGTATGTTGTGGAGCTTTGAGATGCGTTTGCGTTGCTGTTTTACTGCGAGTAGTATCATTGCCAATTATGGTATAAGCATCGTTTCTACCATCCATAATCTGCTGCTTGATATTCATATATGGCACTTGCAGAATAAAACCAAGCGTATTAACGGAATCTATATACCAATCGTTACCCACTTTGAGCATATAGTATTGGAAGTCCATACCATATCCAGAATAGGAGTAGTTTTCGAGAGTAGGTGTTTTGCGGTAGGTCTCATAGTCAATGTCATTTTGCGCAAAGACCTGCGTGAGTTGTCCAAAAGTATAAGTTTTTTCTCCGCGGTAGTTTAGGTTAAGAGATACCATATCCATTTGCAGATACCGTTTGACATCATTGAAATACATTCCTCCGTAGCCGGCGGAAAGCATACCATTCAGACCTTTGGACATATTACGTTTGGTCTTAATATTGATAATTCCCCCTTGTCCGCTTGCATCATATTTAGCCGATGGATTCGAGATAATTTCTATCTTTTCGATGGTATTTCCGTCGGTTCCATCGAGCATTGCTTTGAGTTGTTGTCCGCTAAGGTAGGATGGTTTTCCGTCAATCCAAATCTCCACCGCTTTTCCATTGACGGTAATGTTTCCATCCTTATCTATGCGCACGCCGGGAGCGCGCCTCAAGATGTCGTTTCCGTTAGAACCGGCAGATAGAGGAGAGGCACTTACGTTCACCACCAATTTATCCATTTGTCGTTCGATAAGCGGTTTCTTTGCTTTCACTTCAAGCTCTTTAAGTTGTTCTGTTTCCTCTTTAAGGATGAAATTCGGGCCTCCAAAAGCTGTCTTATAACCGACATACGAGGCTTGGATGAGCAGCCCTTTTGTCCCTTGTCCATTTTCTCCTTTTAGATCAATCTGATACTCTCCTTTTTCGTCGGTAATAGCACCTGTGATAAGCGTAGAGTCCTGCGTCAAGACGGAGATTGTCACAAAAGGCATTGCTTGGCCGCGCGAGTCAATGACAGAGCCGTGAAGTGTTTCGGCAAAGCAATGTGCAGTCATGATAAAAGTCATTAGCACCATGAATCCTAATTTGATAGCATCTTCTACTTTCATAATTGTTCGTTTTTAAAATTCGGTGCAAAAGTACTGCTTTTTGTGAACGTGATATATGAAAAAACGGACATTTACTATTTTCTATGCGAAAAAGACAGAGAAATCATCACTAAGCGGGATACCCAACATACGGAATTGCCCAGGCGACACACATCCCATCTGTTGAAACTCCAATGCAGCATGACTCAGGTCATAGTATCCATGGCGCAAGACAGTCGCCAATAAATCAATCGTTTTGCCTTGTGCAGCTTGTTGTTGCATATCCTGAATCGTTCGGTGGAAACGTCTCAAGCGGATAAACAGTTTGGGCGCAATTCCGACATATTGCCGAAAGACACGGAGGAACTGCCGCTCTCCGAGACATGCAACAGATGCCATTTCTGCCGCAGAGATAGCGCCTTTTGCTTGGTCGCAAGCTGCCACCACACGGCAGATTCGCGAGTAGTTGATGTCCTCACTTTTGGGTAAACGACCGAGAAAGAACGCATCCAACAGCGGTGCTATATCTTCGGAACGAGACGTGGTTTTAAAAATCCTGTCACAGTATTTCAACCCCTCGTCCTTATATTCGCTTATCGTGAGCACATTTCCCGCTAACAGCTGCAGATTGATACCCAAAAGCGCATGCATTCCGCCAGGCTGAAAATCCATCATCATTCCTTCAAACCATCCGCTGACTGTAGTCAGTCCCATGGTTGTTTGGTTCGCCCCAAGTAGAATTAACTCAGAGGTTTGTTTGCCAGCCACTTCTACGATCGCATTTCTTAGGAAGATGAACGAACCGTAGTTGGGGAGCAGCGGCTGCACATGCTTACCGTTGACAAACCGCGGATTGTTCGCCGGCGGAGTCATTGTGTCGGTAGAGCCTTCTGCTCGAACAAACACATAGCGGTAGATATACGGCCGCAAGGCCTCAGCGGGTTGAATAATTTGATGCTGCATAGTTGATGCAAATCTTTTTCACGAAAAATAAAACTTAAAGTTAATATAGCGATTTGTTGCGGGCACACTAAAATCCGGTGCAAAGTTACAACATTTTTTGCATAAATGCAAATATTACTTGCATAAAGTTTACTTTTTTACGAAATTGGCATGAAAACGACAAATAAAAATTACTAAAACAGAATTCGGAAAGTTCTGGCTAATTATTACGTTAGTCCGCTTAAAGCATGGACTACTTTCGTTTTACCATCGTTTGAGAGTCGTCTGATTTTCGGTTGACCTTCGTTCGACCGTCGTTCCACCGTCGTTCGACCGTCGTTATTGACGGCTTCGGAATTTGATAAAATTACTTAATAGTTTAAGAGGGAAATAACTAAAAAATGCTGAGAGAGTAGTTTAGTAGTTTAAGAGGGAAATAACTAAAAAATGCTGAGAGAGTAGTTTAGTAGTTTAAGAGGGAAATAACTAAAAAATGATGAGAGAGTAGTTTAGTAGTTTAAGAGGGAAATAACTAAAAAATGCTGAGAGAGTAGTTTAGTAGTTTAAGAGGAAAATAACTAAAAAATGCTGAGAGAGTAGTTTAGTAGTTTATGAAGGGGAACAAGTAAAAAAAATGCGGGGACAAGATTGGTGAGAGGATAGAATTTATGAGAGAAAAGCATTGAAAAGAGGAAATAAGAAAGCGCAATTCAAAAGAACTGCGCTTGTTTTTAGTAGCGGGGCCCGGGATTGAACCGGGGACCTCATGATTATGAATCATGCGCTCTAACCAGCTGAGCTACCCCGCCTCTTCGGTCCGTAAACACTCTGTTGGTTTTCGTCCAAATGAAGTTAACCATGAGTTTTTCCCGAAAAGCGGCTGCAAAAGTACTGCTTTTTTTTGAACTGACAAAATATTTTGGCAGAAAAATGCATTTTTGCTTGCATTTTGGCAATTTTGCAGGGAAAAATCAGCATGGGCAATCTTCGGGGTTGGAATATTCACCGTTGATTTTAGTAGGTTCAATATGAATGCCGACATGTGTATGCGCTCCAAAATGTTGCTTGAGTTTGAGTTCAAGTTGCATAGAATGGGCATGTGCTTCATAAAGGGTAGTAGCACCCGGCATTCGAAGGTGCATCTCGATAGCATAATGATTACCTACGCGTCGCGTGCGAAGATGATGGAGTTCGCTGACATCCTTATCCTGTTCAACGATAGTTCGTATCTCATTTTGCACGGTTTCATCGAGACTTTTCTCCAAAAGTTCGTCAAGAGCTTGCTTAATAATTTTGACGGCAGCAACGATAATAAAGATGCTGACAACGACAGCAGCTATAGGATCTAAGACCGTCCATTTATCTCCGAGAAGGATGGCACCTGCGATACCGAGTCCGGTTCCGATAGATGAGAGTGCATCGGAGCGATGGTGCCAGGCATTAGCAATAACCGCCTGCGAGTTGATTCTCTTTCCCACCCGCGCAGTAAATTGATAGGTAATTTCCTTGAGCGCGATGCTGGCGAGTGCAGCCCAGAGTGCGACTTTTTCAGGGCAAGGGAGGACTTCTCCCTGCACAACGCGGACGATTTTAATTGCTCCTTCGTACGCTAACATTAGTCCAACTCCGAGCAGGATGAATCCTACGAAAGTTGTTGCAAGCGTTTCGTATTTACCATGGCCATAAGCATGGTCAGCATCGGCAGGTTTATTGCTTATTTTGACAAAGAGAAGCACGATGACATCGGTGATAAAATCACTAAACGAATGAACTGCATCTGCAATCATCGCCGAAGAACGTCCGAAGAAACCGGCGAGGAACTTAATTATAATAAGGAGTACATTGACTACTCCGCCCCATACTGTGACGCGGTAAATGTCTTTTGCGCGCAAGGCATCGTCTTGCTCGATTGGAATATGATGATGGTGGTGATGCATTATACCATTAGCAATCTATAAGTCAGATAACCTGCGTACACAACGAGCAGGATTACTCCGCCCCATCGTGTGACTTTACGCTCTCTATTTCCTTTAATAACAAGCCAAGTGATAACGCCTCCAAGCGCTGCCATAGACGCATCCAACTCAATACCGGCATAGGCAGGTAGGGGATTGATTATTGCACTCGTTCCTAAAACAAAGAAGACATTAAATATATTACTTCCGAAGACATTACCAACCGCAATATCCGCATTGTGCTTATACGCAGCGATGACGGAAGTTGCTAATTCGGGGAGCGAAGTGCCAAGTGCAACAATCGTTAGACCGATAATAGCTTCGGACACGCCAAGACGCGTTGCTATATTTACGGCACTCTTAACAATGAGTTCGCCGCCGATAACGAGTCCAAGCAAGCCAACAATTATTAAAATTATCGATTTCATCGGAGAAATCGACTTGACGTTCACTTCTTCTACACCGGCTTCATCTGGATGATCTTTGGCATGACGGAAGGTATTATAAAGGAAGTAAATAAAGATGATGAGCAGAACAATTCCCCCTAAATAATCGATACCTTCGGGCTTTCCAAGTACGAGTGGACGAAGCATAATAAACGCAAAAACCAGACCACCTGCCAAAATAGACATCGGCACATCAAAGTCACGGGAACGTTTTTGAGTAGCTATCGGGTAGATAGCAGCCGTTAAGCCGAGGATGACAAACGTATTGATGATATTGGAACCTAAAATATTGGTGATAGCAAGGTCAGTAGAACCATTTGCTACGGAAATCATATTGACAACAAACTCTGGCATCGAAGTACCAAAGGCGACTACTGTAAGTCCAATAACAAGGTCGGAAATACCAAAGCGTTTTGCTATAGCAGAAGCTCCATCAACCAACCAATCGGCGCCTTTGATTAGTCCGATGAAACCGACAATAATAAGAACTATTCCGACCCAAATACCATATGAAAGCAAGGATTCAAGCATGCAATAAAGATTTAGTATTTAGACATTGAATAAGAAGTGCATAATGTCACCATCTTGGACAACATAATCTTTTCCTTCAATTCCCAATTTACCGGCAGCACGGCAAGCAGCTTCGCCACCGAGTGCGATGAAATCGTCGTATTTAATTACTTCCGCGCGAATAAATCCGCGTTCAAAATCGGTGTGAATGACGCCAGCACATTGTGGCGCTTTACTTCCAGCTTTGAATGTCCAAGCGCGTACTTCATCTGAACCAGCAGTAAGGAACGTACGGAGGTTGAGTAGCGCATAAGCCGATTTGATAAGCCTATTGACACCGGATTCTTTGAGACCAATTTCTTCGAGGAACATTTGTCGCTCTTCATAGGTTTCCAATTCAGCAATCTCGCTTTCAATCTTAGCCGCTAAAACAAGTACTTGCGCATTCTCATCTTTTACTGCTTCGCGGACTTGGTCAACATACTTATTTCCGTTGACAGCAGAGGCTTCATCAACATTGCACACGTACATAACTGGCTTATTAGTAAGCAGATACATTTCTTTAGCCGCAGCTTCTTCCTCTTTATTTATAAGTTCAACGGTTCGAGCAGATCGGCCTTGCGAGAGCGCATCACGATACTTGAGAAGCACTTCCAAAGCCAATTTAGCTTGTTTATCTCCTCCTGCCTTTGCTTGTTTTTCGGTCTTGGCAATGCGTGATTCGACCGTTTCAAGATCTTTGAGCTGCAACTCGGCATCAATAATCTCTTTATCGCGCACAGGATTTACTGAACCATCCACATGCACTACGTTTTCATCATCAAAACAGCGAAGTACGTGAATAATAGCATCAGTTTCGCGGATATTGGCAAGGAACTTATTGCCCAGTCCCTCGCCCTTGCTTGCTCCCTTTACGAGGCCTGCTATATCTACGATTTCAACGGTAGTTGGTATAATTCCTCGCTCCGGATGGCAGAGCTCACCGAGTTTAATAAGTCGCTCGTCAGGAACGGTAATAACACCCACGTTAGGTTCGATGGTACAGAACGGGAAATTGGCAGACTGAGCCTTCGCATTGGACAGGCAATTAAAGAGCGTTGATTTGCCGACATTGGGCAATCCGACTATTCCACATTGTAATGACATATCGTTTTTTATTAAAATTGCGTGCAAAAGTACAACTTTTTGCTGATATATGCAAATAAATTTGCGTATTTGGAATTTTTATTCTAACTTCGCGGCATGAAAGTGAGCATGAAAGATTTATTCTTCCCACATTGCTGCCCGATATGCGATGATGTTATAGATTCGAACGAAGTAATTTGTTCGATTTGTCTTGAATCGCTTCCGCGGACTGAACAAGCCACTTTTCGGAGTAATATAACAGAAGGATTATTCGAACATGAGCCTAAGTTTGAAAAAGGTGCAACTTTCTTGTTTTTTGAAAAAGATTCTCCAGTACAGAATCTACTGCATAAGATGAAATATGGATTATTTGCCAATCCCTATATTGGATATGAATTAGCAAAAGAGGCAGCATACGAGTTTATGCAGTCTGATTTCTTCGATGGAATCGACGTTTTAGTGCCCGTTCCTCTTCATCCGAAACGATTGCAGGAGCGCGGATTCAATCAGGCGGAATGGATATGTCGCGGTTTGAGTGAAGCGACCGGAATACCTATGGATACCTCACACCTGACACGAATTCATAATAATAGACATCAAGCGCAGACATCCGGTGAAAAAAGAACCGATAATGTAAAGAATATTTTTGCCATTAATCATCCGGAAGAATTTTATAACAAGCATGTGCTGTTAGTGGACGATATTATAACGACTGGCGCCACGTTACAAGCGTGCATAGATGTTCTTCGTCCAATTAGAAAATGTCATTATTCCGTGTTTGGAATAGGAAAAACGCGATAAAAGTACACTTTTTTTTGTGTATATGCTCAAAAAAGCGTATTTTTGCGAGTTGAATTAGTAAAAAACATCGCTTTATATGGTTAAACATTACGATTTTCTGATTATTGGCGGCGGCGTAGCCGGAATGAGTTTTGCGCTCAAAGTTGCTCGTACACAAAAGTACAAGATTGCACTTTGCTGTAAGACCACATTGGACGAAGCCAACACCGCTAAGGCTCAAGGCGGTATTGCGTCTGTAACGAATTTATTAGTTGACGATTTTGATAAACACATTCACGACACAATGGTTGCAGGAGATTGGTTAAGCGACCGTGCAGCTGTAGAGCAAGTTGTTCGCAATGCTCCTGCCGGAATAGCTGAGTTACTGCAGTGGGGAGTCAATTTCGATAAAAAAGAAGATGGTAGTTTTGATTTGCATCGCGAAGGCGGACACTCAGAGTTCCGTATATTACATCACGCAGACGACACGGGAGCGGAAATTCAACGTGGCTTGATGGCGGCAGTGCGCAATAATCCATATATTGAGGTATTGGAGAACCATTTTGCAGTTGAGATTATTACGCAACACCACTTAGGCGTTCGCGTTACTCGTCGCACACCTGATATCGAGTGTTACGGTGCATATATCTTAAATCCTGAGACCGGTAAAATTGATACATATCTGAGTAGAATAACGCTGATGGCTACCGGTGGAACCGGCGCTATTTACGCAACAACAACCAATCCGAATATTGCAACAGGAGATGGCATAGCTATGGTTTATCGTGCTAAAGGTCTGGTGCAAGACATGGAGTTTGTTCAGTTCCATCCGACCGCACTTTTCCATCCAGGCGAGACCCATCCTGCCTATCTGATTACAGAAGCGATGAGAGGTTACGGCGGCATTTTACGTTTGCCCAATGGCGAAGAATTCATGCAGAAATATGACGCTCGACTGAGTTTGGCTCCTCGCGATATTGTCGCTCGCGCCATTGACAACGAGATGAAGATTCACGGGTTGGATCATGTTTGTTTAGATGTAACGCATAAAGATCCTGAAGAAACAAAACACCATTTCCCAAATATCTACGCAAAGTGCATGAGTATCGGTATTGATATTACAAAGGAATATATTCCGGTTGCTCCTTGTGCACACTACATGTGCGGTGGTATTAAAGTAGATTTGGATGGTCAATCCACTATCCGTCGCTTATATGCAGTTGGGGAATGTTCGTGCACCGGTTTGCACGGTGGCAATCGTTTAGCTTCCAACTCATTAATTGAAGCAGTAGTATATGCTGACGCAGCTTCAAAGCACGCACTAAGTGTTATCGAAGATTACAAATTTAATGAGAAGGTGCCAGAGTGGAATGATGAAGGCACCATGTCAAACGAAGAAAAGGTGTTGATTTCACAAGACATGAAGGAGGTTGGACAGGTTATGTCCACATACGTTGGAATAGTTCGTAGTAATTTGCGTTTGCGTCGCGCTTGGGAACGTTTGGACCTTTTATATGAGGAGACAGAGGACTTATTTAAGCGTGTAAAGGCTACACGAGAAATATGCGAACTGCGGAATATGATTAACGTAGGCTACCTAATCACCCGCCAAGCACTGGAGCGCAAAGAAAGTCGCGGTTTACACTTCAACATAGACTACCCCAAAGACCCATCTTTAAATACTCAAGAAGTGTGGTAATGAAGGCCATCGCATTACATAGTATAGTACCTGTACGCGCGGAAGAGCGAGAAGGAAGTGAACAATTGACTCAACTATTGTTCGCAGAGACAGTGGAGATATTGGAGGAAAAACCTCGGTGGATTCGCATAAAAAACGATGCAGACGGACAAATAGGTTGGGTGGATTTCAAGATGCTGACTCGTTTAAGTAAATCAGAAGAAGAACAAATAACCCAATCAGATAAGTCTGCTCTAATTGTAATGCCTATGGCGTATGCAGTGAGTGAGAACAACGGTCAGACCATACCTTTGACAGCAGGCACTTATTTACCTAACTACCAAGATGGCCGTTTTGAATTACTCGGAGTGGGATTTCGTATTGACCCAAGTATGGTCACAAACAAGCCTTTGGCGCTAACGACAGAAAATCTGATGAATACAGTACGTTTTTTCCTGAACATACCGTATTTATGGGGCGGAAAGAATGCGCTTGGTATGGATTGTTCGGGATTCACACAAGTTATTCACTCGCTCTTTGGGCATCAATTATTACGGAATGCAAACGAACAAGTAACACAGGGAGTACCGGTGGAATCGCTAAAAAACGTTCACGCTGGCGATTTGGCATTCTTTGATCATGAGGATGGAAGAATCATCCACGTTGGTTTGCTGTTAGACGGAGAACGAATTATCCATTGCTCCGGCCGCGTCAAAGTTGAGAAGATAGACAAAAGGGGTATCTATTCAACAGAACAAGGTGGCACTTATACGCACCACCTTGTCAGTATTCGACGATATTAATCGCTATTTCACCTCTGATTAGCGCACGCGCTCACAGTAGCTGCCATCACGTGTGTCCACGCGGATGATTTCGCCTTCATTGATAAACAGAGGCACGCGGATTTCTGCGCCTGTCTCAAGTTTAGCCGGTTTGAGCGTGTTCGTAGCGGTATCACCTTTAAGTCCGGGTTCTGTATAAGCAACAGCCAGTTCTACTTTAGTTGGCAGTTCAGCAAAGAGAATGGTATCCGTAGAGGCATCTGAAACAACGTCGCAGATAAATCCTTCTTTTAGATAATCCACACCCGTAATAAGGTCATGAGCAATAGGAATTTGCTCATAGGTTTCTTGGTTCATGAAGATGTAATCATCACCCTCTTGATAGAGGTATTGATACGGACGACGCTCTACGCGTACATCTTCCAGTTTCTCACCAATGTTGAAGCGGCGCTCAAGTACACGACCATCGACAACATCTTTGAATTTAACACGCATAATGGTGTTACCTTTTCCTGGTTTAACGTGCAGGAATTCAATCACAAAATAGAGACGGCCATCCATGCGAATGCATACGCCGTTTTTAATGTCTTGGGAGTTAATCATACTATTTTTTCATTAAAGAGTTACTATTTTCAACATTTCACCGCGCAAAGGTAATAAAAAAAAACAAAATACACAAATAAATTTGCGTATTTGTAGAAAAAATAGTATCTTTGCAGCGTTAAATCGTAATATCATGAGTGAGTTTTTTGGACATTTCGACATTTGGCAGGTATTATCGTCCTTCATTTTCCTGATTGCCATCATTGACCCATTCGGGAATATTCCTGTAACATTAGCACTTGAACAAAAGGGGACGAAGATTCATCCCGTTCGCGTTAGTGTGGCAAGTTTTGTGATTCTGCTTGCGTTTCTTTTTGCAGGAGAATGGATACTAAAACTATTTGGAGTTCAGATTGAATATTTTGCAGTAGCCGGTGGTTTTGTGATCTTCCTCATGGCGCTTGAAATGATTTTGGATGTCACTATATTTCAGACAACAAATTTGACGGGTGATGGTTCTTTAGTTCCATTGGCATTCCCGATGTATGCTGGTCCAGGCGCATTTACAGCGCTACTTTCCATTACGGCAGAATATTCAATTCTCAATTTGACTATATCATTAGCACTGTGCATATTGGTACTCTACTTTGTACTGATTGGCACCCACTGGCTGACCAAATATTTAGGTCAAACTTCACTGTATATTATTCGAAAATTCTTTGGAATCATCGTACTGGCAATCGCTTGTAAGTTAATGTTCGGTAATTTAGCATCAATCTTTTAAAAATAGTATATCATGAAATCTCTATCAGAAATGAAAATTGCGCTGGCATCTGACCACGCAGGTTATAACCTCAAGCAGGATGTGATGGCATACTTGCGCGAGAAAGGAGCAGAGCTAAAGGATTTTGGTTGCTACTCGACAGAGAGTTGCGATTATCCGGATTTTGCCCATCCAATGGCCGCAGCAGTAGAAAAGGGCGAGTTCGATTATGGCATTACTATTTGCTCTACAGGAAATGGTATTTGCATGACAGCTAATAAACATCAAGGTATTCGTGCCGCATTATGTTGGGACGTGCCTTTAGCAGAGTTTGCTCGCCTACACAACAATGCCAATGTTCTTGGTTTGCCAGCCAATTATATTAGCAAAGAGAAAGCCCTTGCTTGCGTTGAGAAATTTTTTACTACTGATTTTGAAGGCGGTCGTCACGAACGTCGCGTAAATAAAATTCCTGTTGCGTAAGTTTCTCAACATATTGCGCGCAGAATTATCATACGCACTATCTCTTTTGGGGATAGTGCGTGTGCGTCATTTGCCCACATTTGTATCGGTAGAACCGGCAAATTTTTGCCAACTGCACTGTCCAGAATGCCCTGTTGGAGCAGGAGTACATAAAAACGGTACAAAGAGTAAAGAATTATTGTCTCTCGATAAATTCAAGCATATATTAACACAAGTACAAAATAGTGTACACACCATACAATTCTTTTTTCAGGGAGAGCCACTACTCAATCCTCAACTTCCTGATATGGTGAAACTAGCTCAAAATGCGGGGATATATACCATAGTATCTACGAATGCATTAGCTATAACTCCTTTATTAGCAGAGCGTATTATGAATGCAGGTTTGAGCCGAATTATTGTATCTATTGACGGCTTGTCAGAAGAGAGTTATAGTGCATATCGCGTAGGCGGAAGCTTACATAAGGCATTAGAAGGATTAATCGCACTACGAAACGCTAAAGATTCCATCGGTAGTAGTACTCATATTGAGTTACAAATGCTACGACTTCGCACGAACGAGCATGAATGGGATACTATATCTCAGAGGTATAGAAAAATGGGAGCAGATAGTATTACACTAAAGACTGCACAACTCTACAATTATAAAAATGGGCATTACCTAATGCCAAGCGATAATCGATATTCAAGATACGCACTAGGTAAAGATGGTCATTATCAGCCTAAACGAAGCCCAAAATGCAGTTGTCATCGACTATGGACAGGATGTGTAATTACAGTGCATGGTGATGTTCTGCCATGCTGCTACGACAAAAGCGGAGCGTTTTCTTTTGGTAATATATTTGAACAACCACTTGCTGATATATGGCAAGGAGAGAAAGCAAACCGCTTCCGCAAGTCTATTCTCGGGAAGCGGTCAAAGCCAAGTGTCTGCACTAATTGTGAACCTTAAATAGCTGAGCGCAAACGCATCGTATCAGCATTCTCCAATTTTTGTTCAGCCAATTGTTTTGTTACAACAAAGTGCTTAATTTCATCCTTTTGAGATGGAATCTCATACATCAAATCCATCATGATGGTCTCGGTAAGGCTTCGCAATCCGCGGGCTCCCAACTTAAACTCAATTGCTTTATCAACAATGTAATCAAGAGCAGCATCTTCAAAGACAAGTTCAACCCCATCCATTGCAAGCAGTTTCTGATATTGCTTAGTGATTGCATTCTTCGGTTGCACCAGGATATTACGAAGTGCCACCTTGTCCAATGGTTTAAGATAAGTCAAAATAGGCAAACGGCCAACTATCTCAGGTATAAGCCCAAATGATTTGAGGTCTTGAGGCGCAATGTATTTGAGCAAATCATTTTTATCGTATGACTGTGATTTTTGAGATGCATCAAATCCCACTACTTGAGTATTGAGACGCTGAGCGATTTTGCGCTCTATCCCATCAAAAGCGCCACCACAAATAAAGAGAATATTTTGCGTATTAACGTGAATAAACTCCTGCTCAGGATGCTTCCGTCCGCCTTGAGGTGGCACATTAACGACACTTCCTTCTAATAATTTAAGCAGTGCCTGCTGCACACCTTCTCCACTCACGTCGCGCGTGATAGACGGATTATCAGATTTTCGTGCAATTTTGTCGATTTCATCGATAAAAACGATTCCTTGTTCTGCTTTAGGGACATTATAATCAGCCTCTTGCAGCAATCGTACAAGTAACGATTCAACATCTTCGCCAACATATCCCGCCTCTGTTAAAACAGTTGCATCTACAATAGTAAAAGGCACTTTAAGCATTTTAGCAATTGTACGGGCGAGCAATGTTTTGCCGGTACCGGTAGAACCAACGAGTATAATATTGGACTTTTCAATCTCTACTCCATCGTCCTTAGGTTGCAACAAACGCTTGTAATGATTATATACCGCTACAGATAGGAATTTTTTAGCTTCATCTTGGCCTATTACATACTGGTCTAAGAAAGCTTTTATCTCCGCGGGTTTAGGCAATGTTGCTATGTCTAAGGCATTCTTTGTTGAGCCCTTTGCCTCAGTGGCAAGCATTTCTTGCACCATTCGATGCCCTCGTTCAATACACTCGTCACAAATCATTGCGCCGTCCTCTGCAGCAAAAAGATTTTTCATCTGTCTACCACAAAACGAACAAGTATCTTTAGTGATATGTGCCATTATTTTCGTGTATAAACTTTATCAATCATCTTATAATCTAATGCCTCTTGGGCTGTCATCCAATGATCACGATCAGCATCTTGACGAATGCGCTCAATTGCTTGCCCTGAATGCTGCGCAATAATCTGATAAAGTTCCTCCTTCAATTTGAGAATTTCGCGAGCTGTAATCTCGATATCAGATGCTTGCCCTTGGATGCCGCCTAAAGGTTGGTGAATCATGACGCGACTATGCGGCAGCGCGGCACGCATGCCTTGCTCACCCGCTACGAGAAGTACTGCACCCATTGATGCAGCCAAACCGGTACAAATAGTCGCTACACGCGATTTAACAAACTGCATGGTATCATAAATCCCTAAACCTGCATAAACAGAACCACCTGGGGTGTTAAGGTAGATACTAATATCTCGATCAGAATCAGCCGAATCCAAATAAAGCAATTGTGCTTGAATCACATTGGCGGTATAGTCGTTAATATCAGTTCCAAGGAAAATAATGCGGTCCATCATTAAGCGACTGAATACATCCATCTGCGTTACATTAAGTTGGCGCTCTTCCAAAATTGACGGACTAATATAGTTATCAGAGATAACATTTTGTTTTGCGGACTCACTCATCACCTTTTCTACATGCATTGAGTTGAGGCCTTGCGAAACAGCAAATTTTATAAAATCATTCTGCATATCATTCAATTTTTAAGGTTAAAATATGGAGTCGTGCTTTTCACCCGACTCCATATTATATACACGCACGTACGCGGGCGCGAAAAATTACTTATTCTTTAATGCTTTTTTCTCGCGGCGGCGATCCTGAGCACATTGAATCTCATAGGCAATTTGCGGAGCAATACCAATACTTGAGAATGTACCTACGATAACACCAAGCAGCAATGCAAATACGAATCCACGAATGGACTCACCACCGAAGCAGAAGATTGCCAACAATACAACGAATGTGGACATAGAGGTTGAGAATGAACGGCTAAGCGTAGCATTCAATGCCTCATTGATATTCTGTGCGCGGTCACGTTTCGGATAGAGTGTATTATATTCACGAACACGGTCGAAGATAACCACTGTATCGTTAATTGAGTAACCGATTACTGTTAGGATAGCCGCAATAAATGCCTGGTCAATCTCCATAGAGAATGGCATCACCTTCCACAAGAGAGCATAGGAACCAAGCACAAGAATGGTATCGTGGAACAATGCTGTAACTGCACCTACTGAGTAAGCCAAGTTACGGAAACGGAGCAAAATATAGAGGAATATACCTATCAAAGCACAGATAACTGCAATGATTGCAGCTGTTGTGATGTCATCAGCAATAGCCGGACCAACTTTCTGCGATTGCATAATACCAATTTCCGGATTTATTTCAGTGGACTTAAATTCCTCAAGGGTAATTTCCTCATCCAGATAAGGCTTACATCCCTCATAGAGCAGTGCCTCAATTTCATCATCCAGTGTCTCTGAGTTCTCATTGATACGATAGTTCGTCGATACACGTACTTGGTTTGCGCTACCAATTGTGATAACACGCAGAGAAAGATTCTCACCTTCCGGATTCTTAGCCATAAAGACGTCTGTCAAGCTGTTTGAAACCTCTTGAGTATTTACATCTTGAGCGAAACGAACAACATAGTTGCGACCACCTGAGAAGTCAATACCAAGATTCAGTTTTCCAAACAGATGAGGATCAAGACCAATAATGCCAACTATAACCAAAGTTCCGGCTATGCAATAGAACCACTTACGAGCACCAACAAAGTTAATATGCATATTCTGCAAGAAGTTTTGCATGAGTTTTGTGGTGAACGAAAGTTCTTTTGCATTCTCTCTCTTGGCATAGTCCTCGAGAAGCAGACGTGTGATAAATACAGCTGTTAAGAAGGACGAAACGATACCAATCATGTATGTTACAGCGAAGCCTTTGATCGGACCGGTACCAAAGATTGCCAAGATGGCACCCGTTAAGAAGGACGTTACGTTAGCATCAATGATGGCTGAAATTGCACCTTTGAAACCATCGGCTATTGCCTTACGCATATTCTTGCCGGCACGAATCTCCTCACGAATACGCTCATAAATCAGCACGTTAGCATCGACTGCCATACCCATTGTGAGCACGATACCGGCAATACCCGGCAACGTCAGTACGGCTGAGAAGGAAGCCAATACACCAACAAGCAAGAATACGTTGCACAGCAAAGCTGCATCGGCAATCAAACCAGGAATCCATCCATAGTAGAATATCATGTAAATGAGAATCAGGATGAAACCTAGAATGAACGACCAAAGACCGGATTGAATAGCCTCACGACCAAGAGACGGACCTACTACATCCTCTTGAATGATGCGAGCAGGAGCAGGCATCTTACCAGATTTCAGAGTGTTAGCCAAGTCTTTTGCCTCTTCAACAGTAAAGTTACCGGTAATTTGGCTGTTTCCACCTGCAATTTCACCTTGTACGGTTGGGAAGCTATATACATAACCATCCAGCACGATAGCTACTGATTTACCAATATTATCGCGAGTGATGCGCTGCCAAGCTTTGGCGCCTTCTGCATTCATGGACATGGATACGTTTGCGTAAGCACTCAATTGGCTGAAGTCTGCACGAGCGTCAGTAATAACATCACCCTCAAGACTTGCACGACCATCACGCTGAGCCTTAAGTGCTACCAATTGGTAGTACGAACCAGCCTCATCTATCGCTTTGACTGTCCATTTGAGACGCAAATCACGCGGAAGTACTTGTTTTGCAATATTGGAGGTGAGCATAGCGTTCACACGAGCTGTATCCGTATAATGTACCATACCAACTACAGGACCACGGAATGCCTGTCCTGCATTATTGATACTCGGGTTGAGAATTGCAAAGAGAGGATTCTCTTTCTTATACTTCTCTGCAGCTGCAGCTTGCTCTGCGGAAAGTTCAGCCAAACTATCTGTACCAAGATTCTCCACAAGAGATGCTACATCGTCTGCCTTCACTTCTTCTTTTACTTCCTCTTTAGGTGCTTCTTCGGTAGCCTCAGCCACATTAGCTTTAGCATATTCAGCATTAATTTGTGCGATTTGAGGCAGAATGTCAGCAAACTCATAGGTCTCCCAGAACTCAAGATTAGCAGAACCTTGGAGGAGTTTACGAACACGTTCAGGCTCTTTGATACCCGGTAACTCAATCAAAATACGACCACGTTGGCTCAATTTCTGAATATTCGGTTGAACTACACCAAAACGGTCAATACGTGTACGGAGCACATTGAATGAGTTATTGATAGCACCATCAACCTCTTCGCGGATAACTTTCTCTACTTCAGCATTAGTAGAAGTGAGAGTCACTTTATCCTTGAGCTCAAAAGTGGAGAAGACACTTGCCAATTGAGCTTCAGGATCAATCTCCTTGTAAGACTCAATAAATAAAGTTACGAAATCAGCTCCGCTAGAGCGTTGTTTTTGTTGTGCCAATTCCATAGCACGATTAAAGTTCTCAGTCGTGTTGTAACCACTCAAGGCACGGAGAATATCAGGAACTGACACCTCCATCGTTACGTTCATACCACCTTTCAAGTCCAAACCGAGATTGATTTCACGCTCACGGCACTCTTTCAAGGTATAACCAAACCAAACTTTCTGAGTTGCAATAGAGTCGAGATACAAATACTCTTTTGCCGAATCTCCAGCTGCATACTCTTTCGCTTTCTTGTCATAGTGCGAAGTAATAAAGCTGAAGGAGAGATAGAAGGCGCATACCAATGCAAGGCACACAGCCAACGTTCTAACAAGTCCTTTGTTTTGCATAATAATTATTTTTAGTTAATATTTCCTTATTTCTTATTGCGCAAACGCACACGAGCGCGCATCACGCACAAAAAGCGTGCAAAATTAGTATTTTTTATTGGAACCTGCAAATATTTATGCAAAAATAACAGAAAAATGGCATTTTTTTGCCAAAAAACTTGTGTATATGAAAAAAAAGCAGTACTTTTGCACCCGATTTCGCGGAGTAGAGCAGTGGTAGCTCGTCAGGCTCATAACCTGAAGGTCGGTGGTTCGATCCCATCCTCCGCAACAAGAAGAGTGCATTTTAAGCACTCTTTTTTACTTTTTCAACATCCCATTTTTTTTGCTGAGGTTGCGCTGACCTTGCGCATAGGATACGCATAGGATACGCTATAGATACGCTACCTTGCAAATGCAATTCTTAGTGCGAAATTGTTATCACTTCCGTACGAACTTGCATGTTCTTATCAGCTGTCTGATTTTTTGAAAGCCATTCCAAAAAATCTTTATACGCTAAATTACGAGGAACCGGCTGCTTACGCCAGTTTCTTCCACCTTTACGATCACGAGCTTTCGTGAATTTATTCGACGAAAAAATTACATAAAGCACATTATGCTCCACATTCTTTTGAGCTGTAAGAACATACTCATCTGCCTCTCTATCTTCATCCGAATTAAAGAACAAATATTCTTTATTGGCGCGCACATCCTGATATCCCTGTGTACTACCCATATACGGCAATAAACAATATGCCGTTTTCTCATCATCAACTAAATAGACACACAACGCACCACTAACCGGAGAAGAAAAACGCAGAAAAATATCGTCATTATCATAATAAGCGGTTCGATTCTGCTTATCATGAGCATTATTGATAAAAGCATAATGCAAATCCACTGGAGCGCCGGCTTTCTCGCGCGCTTTTCCTTCAACAAATACACGCACATGCCAAAGAACTCCATCATGATAGATATTAAGTATCTCTTCTTTGACTGTCTCAATCCACTCACCACGAGCAACCGTGCTGCCTAATGAGAAAAAATCCTCATCGTTTATCAACTCTCCATCTATAGAGCGCTCCTTATCCAAAGAAACGATAATACTGCTCACATCCACACCAAAAGCATTCTCAAGAGCACGTTGCTTTGCCTTCTCTATTGCATGTATTTCTGCTTCCGCTTTTGACTCATTGCGATCGTTCGACAAATAGTCGTACGTAATAGATACTGTTGACAATTTAGCTGCCGATACCGGCAAAACCATTACCATCAATAAAATGAAAAAGAAGTTTCTCATGACTATCGTAATTTCCACGTTCTCCATTCTGTTGCCACATCTACTGCGGGAGTAACACAAGGTGTCTGAGACTTGTTACTCTCCAAAATGGATTGCTGTTGTACTTTTGTTTTTATATAATCGCCTAACTCTTCACATGTCACATCACCTCTTGTTTCTTGAAGTTTCTTGAGTAAGAAATAGGTGAATAGACCATGCTGCTGTTCGGCATAAGGATAAGCAGTCTCATTTCCCTGAGCTGCAGAGAAAACAAGCATATTTCCTTGCGGTTGACCGGCTTTTGCTTTCAAAGCCACTCCGCGAGCGGAGACAATCATTCCTTCGCCACGATTGCTTCCGCTAAAACAAGCGTCCATAAATAGAATGACTTGACTAGCTGGCATATTTCCAAGAAGCGAATACAAATCATCCAATTTATAGCATGTTGTTAAATCGCGAGGAGAAGCATCTACTGGCATCATATAAGACGTACGATTACTCTCATCCGGCAATCCATGACCTGCATAATAGATAATGGCGCGCGCATTCTCAAAAACTCCAAGAACATTTTGAAGCCAATTAATTTCCGTCTTAATTTGATTGCCGGTAGCATTAGGTAGATAATGTATCTTCTTGCTTTCTATACCTAAAGTTTGCTCGCAGTATTTCTTAAATATACTTCCGTCGTTGAGAGCATAGGGAACACTTCCAACTGAGTTATAATTTTCGTTAGCTATAATAAGTGCAAATGTATTACTGTTTTTAACACTCGTTACCGGAATATTTTCGTCCACATCAGAAATAAGTGAACCTTTACGAATTTCCTGATACTCTTGTTGGTGCGATTCAACCACGATATTCTTTCCAGAAACGGTTTGACCAAAGCGTAAAACAATCTCTGTCCCCTTTGCATACTTACCATACTTCTCGCTCAAATGGATAGGTATATTCACCACATCCGCAGCATTCGTGCTGGCTGCCAACTCGTATTGGAATATTTTCGTCTCTCCGGGCTCAAGAGTGCTAATATCTATGCGTTGGTCATCTCCTCCCATCCAACTGATATGTTCAGGGAAATGAATATCAAAACGCACTTCTTCTGCCTTTCCGTGAGACGTATTTTGCAGCATTACTTGCAAAGCAAAGATATCGCGTTTCTTAAGTACTCCCGAAGCATTCCCTAATATCTTATAACTTACTATTTGCACATTAGGAGCATCAAACTCATGCGTCGCTATAACAAGAGTCTGCTCTTCTGTTCCAAAACCATTCGGCTCGGTTACTTGAACCATAAAACTCGCCTCGCCATTCTTTGTAAGCATAGACGTGGTTATTGGAAATTTGATGGCACGAACTTCTCCCGGCTTGATAACGGATAGACTCTGGTTCGATGTGGATATTCCACTAACTGTTCCTTCTGCACGGATAACTGCTTGGCAACCATAACCATCTCCACGTCCGACATTCTTCACTTTCATGTGAATATAGCACACTTCTTGTGCATTAATCGTCTGGTTACCATCTGCATCTTCAAAATATACAGAACCTTCCTCCACTTGCAAAATTGCGGGAATAACCACTTTCTGAATATTAAAGAATCGCTTAGGAGTTACAGCCGATTGCTGGGCAAAGAAATTCATCGCCCAAAATGTACAAACAATTAATATGTATATCTTACGCATCATTACCTACTCCACTTTAAAGAAACGGATATACCTGCCACTGCAGTATGATGTTCATAGCCTGCAAACAAATCCACATGAGCTAAACGCAACGCATAGCGTGCACGTGCTGTTGCCGTAAAAGACCAACGATCTCTTCCATAAACATCACCCAAACTCAGAGATGGTCCGCCTGCAAAAACAAATGCCCAATGATCCGTCATCGGTAAAATAAAACGAACTTGCGGCTCCCAATAAAACTGCACATCTGCATACCTAATTATCTCATAACTTGCTGCTGCTGAAGTCAATTCGCAAGCAAAAGCGACAACAGATACTTCAAAAAATTTATATCGGAATGTTCCTAATCCAAAATATAGCGGAGCTTGACCTTCTCTATCTCTAATACCACCGGCAACGCCAACATCTGCGAACGAAATAGACCAAGTACCAACATTAGAAAAGTAACTATTGCATGTCGCAGGATAGCCAGTTCGCTGATATTGCTCTCTTCGAATACGCTTGTTATAATCATCTAATGACTCGGATGGTACCACACGGAATTGGACATCTCCAACAAGCGAATTACAATCATGTAGCACATCCCAAACTATTTTCTTATTCTTTCCTTTTCGCACATTGGTGCCCACATCGCCGGAGAGACTTGTTCGGTCTAACGTCTGAAAAGCACCATTATTGAGTGAAACTTGTAAGTCAATATTCGCTTCTTTATCCAGTGAATAGGTCACGATTGCTTTCTGATTTTCCTCACGACAATCAGCATTGGTAACCGTTTGTCCCAAACAGGTCACCACGTTAAAAAATGCCAATATGACTACAAGTTTTCTCATTACTTTTATTTTGTAGCTCCGCCAAGTGCAATATATAGGGCTATTAGCGCTTGTGCACCATTATATAAGTTGGTCGCTTCATCCAATTGAGCTGAAAGCAAAGACTCTTGCGCCTTAAGCACTTCAAGATAGTTCGCTTTTCCGGCGTCCATCAACGCGTGCGTTCCGGTATAAGCATCATGCAGCACAGCAACTTGACGTTTGTAAAGCACATCCATATCTACCGCAACTTGACAATCGGCAAGTGCTTCATTCACTTGATTTCCCGCATCGATAACGGTCTGAACATATTGATTTAGCTTATCTTCTTGATTGAATTTTGCAATCTTCAAATTCGCTCTCAGTTTTCCTTGTGCAAAAATGGGTTGCATTAACGATGCCGCAGCTTGCATAAGTAATGCGCCTGGGTCAGCAATAATACCACCATTATTCGTCCATCCTAAAAGTCCTTGAAGGGAGAAAGAAGGAAAGAAGGCAGCACGCGCGGCAGCTGTATTATAGAACGCCTCAGCTAATGCTTGGTCTGCTAAACGAATATCAGGACGATTCTCCAATAGGGTTGCAGGAACTCCTGTACCTATACGTTCTGGCAACTCATAAGCATCCCACGTACTGCGCTCAATATGCCGTGGAGTATAAAGCAGTAACTTACACAACTCATTCTCCGTTTCACGAATGCTACGATTCGTCTCTATAATCTGCATCTTCACATTCAACGTGGACGACTCCATCTGATTAACAGCCGTGGAATAAGAACGGCCGTTTTCAAATAAAGCACGTTGAGTCTCCAACGACTCATTCCACAGACTATCCGTCACAAGAAGGATATTCAATTCACGATCAAGAAGCATCAACTGATAATATTCCAGGGCTACCGTTGCAATAATATTGGCCTGAGCTGCTGCACGAGATGCCTCTGCCTGTGCAAGAACTGCCTGTGCTTTTCGCTTATTGACGGTTACTGAACCAGAAATACCAATATTCCAATCGAGCTGAAGAGGAATATTATATGTATAAGCAGCTTTACTAAGAGAACCATTCGTACCCAAAGTACTGGATATACTGGCTGTCGGATTCAAACTCAGCGATGGCAGATATGCTAATTTCGCGGCCTTCAACGAGGCTTGCGCTTGCTCAACAACAAGACGAGCAGATTGAAGATCAGTATTACGTGTTAGCGCGGAATCAATCAAATTCTGCAATAACGGGTCAGTAAAAAACTCGCGCCAACTAATTGATGCCATTGTTGAGTCGTTCAATGCTACTTGTGCAATCGAATCGCCACTACCAAACAAGTTATCCGGCGCTTCGTTCGAAGACTGATACTTTTTATATACACCGCAACTTGACAAAAGCAATGATGATAATATGCACACAAGCGCAATACCCAAAGCTTTTTTGCCTTTGCTTTTTACTTTAGGCTCTTCACTTTCCACTTTTGGAGCACCACTGATTTTCTCTTCCAACGTTTGGAATACGATGAAGAATGCAGGCACTACAAATACCAATGCCAACGTTCCTATGGACATTCCGCCAACAACGCCTAACGCCAACGCACGGTTTCCATTCGCACCGGCACCACCCGAGAAGACAAGAGGCAACATACCTACAATCATCGTCACTACAGTCATCAGAATAGGACGCAGACGCTCGCGGCAAGCCTCTAAAGCAGCTTCTACTATAGTCATTCCTTGCGCACGACGCTCGGACGCAAATTCAGTTATCAAAATCGCAGTCTTTGCCAACAAACCTATCAACATAATCACACCCGTTTGAAGGTAGATGTTATTCTCCATTCCAGGCAAACCAATCTTGGCTCCCACCCATGAGAATAGGAACGAACCCATCAATCCGAACGGAACGGATAAGAGAACCGCAAACGGAGTTACCCATGAGTTATATAACGATCCAAGGATCAGATAGATAAGCACTACGCATATCAAATAAATAAGCACCGTTGTATTACTCTTCGAATTCTCTTCTACTTCACGAGACATAGAACCGTATTCGTAGGTACAATAGGTCGGCATCGTCTCTTTAAACACTTCAGCTATCGCTTGATGGGCTTGTGCTTCCGAATAGCCGTTTCCCGTAGCTACGCTACAAGATATGGATTGGAAAAGGTTAAAACGATTAAGCGACGAAGAACCAACAATCTCTTTTAACCGAATAAACTGAGAAAGCGGAGCCATGCGACCACCTGATACCTTCACATACATGTTATTCAACGAAGATGGATCTAAACGATATTCGGGCGACGCACCTACCATAATACGATAAACCTTGCTGAACTGATTGAAGTTGCCCACGTACGAACCGCCACAATATGCGCCAAGAGTCTGGAGAACTTGTCTTGCAGAGATACCTGCACGGTCACATTGAACAGGATCAACATCTACTTTAAATTTCGGATAGCGCTCCGAGTAGGTGGACATAGCACTTGATACTTCAGGACGCTCACGCAACTTAGCAAGGAACTTATCCGTATATTGCGCAAACTCAGTCATATTGCCACCACTCATATCTTGCAACTGCAAGTCGATATTATTCGAGTTACCATAACCTGGAATCTGAGGCATTTGGAATGGTATCACTTGCGCATTCTTAATACTCTGACAATCAAGATAGAATCGATATATTACGGCATCAATATAATGCTTAAATCCAGGACGATCATCCCAATTCTTAAGACGAATAACCAATGTTGCAAAACTGGAACCTTGAGAAGAAATCATACCATAACCACTCGAAATAGCATAACTCTCCATTTCTGGAATCGCTTTCACTTTCTCCTCAACCTGCTTCATTATCTCACCCGTTTCATGAAGTGTCGATCCTTCCGGAGTGCGAACCTCACAGAGAATAACACCTTGGTCCTCCTGTGGAACTAAACCAGACGGCATAACACGCATAAATAGAACAAGGAGAACGGCGGCACCTACCAACAAAGCAAATGACATCCAAGGACGCTTGATATAAACATCTACAGCTTTCTTGTACTTGCCTAAAATTGCATTATAGCTTGCCTCATAAGCGATTTTTGTATAGTAGTTGATTCCTTTCCAACCTTTCTTCTCTTTCGTTTCATCATCAGGTCGCATCATTATCGCACATAACGCCGGACAAAGCACAAGGGCACAGACGCAGGATAATCCTACAGAACCGGCAATTGTCACACCAAACTGAGTAAAGAAACTACCGGATGTTCCGCCCATAAACGTCACAGGAATAAACACAGCCATGAAGACAAGCGTACATGAAATTACCGCTACGGATACTTCACTCATCGCCTCACGAGTCGCCTGAACTGCTTTTTCCTTCGGCGTTCCTTGCATCTTTCCACTCTCCAACTTCGCCATTACTGCCTCAACGACAACAATTGCGTCATCGACCACTGTACCTATTGCAAGAACCAACGCAAACAACGTTAAAATATTGAGGGAGAAGCCTGCCATTTTCACTATTGCAAACGTTCCTAACAACGACACGACAATCGAGATCGATGGTATCAACGTCGCCTTGAAATTCTGAAGGAAGAAATACACAACCAGAATCACCAAAAGAATGGCAATAATAAGCGTCTCTACCACATTGTACATCGCAGCGTACAAAAAGTCGTTGGATGTCTCTAAAATAACAAACTCCAATCCCGCAGGCAAAGTCGGCGTCAATTGCTCATACAACTCACCTATCTTCTCATTCACTTCCGTGGCATTGGCACCCGGAGCTTGGCTTACAATAAAGAATCCACCCGGCATTCCGTCTATTGACGAACTCATCGTGTAACTCTTTGCACCAATCTCTACATCTGCAATCTCACGCAAATAGAGCACATTGCCACTCTCCGTCGAACGAAGAACAATATTCTGAAACTCCTCAATACTCTTGAGCGTTCCTTTATACTCCATCGGATACTGATAAGCATTCTCAGACTGTTCGCCCAACGTACCGGTCGATGTCACAAAACTCTGAGCCTGAATAGCAGCTGACACATCGCTTGGATCTAACCCATACTGCGCCATCACATCAGGTTTCAGCCACACACGAAGGGCGTAAGTGTTTCCCAAATTGTTCACATCACCCACACCGGTAATACGCTGAAGACGAGGCTTTACATTAATATCAATATAGTTAGAGATAAAATCAGCATCATACTTACCATCGGTGGACTTAAGACCGGCTATCTGCAACATACTATTCTGCATTTTGTCCACCATCACGCCCACTTGAACTACCTCACTTGGCAGCAATGCTTGAGCTTGAGAGACACGGTTCTGAACATTCACGGTAGCCATATCAGGATCTGTTCCTTGCTTGAAATAGACCATTATAGACACATCACCTGTCGATGTCGCTGTGGATGACATATAAGTCATGTCCTGCACACCATTAATCTGTTCCTCAAGCGGCTGAATGACAGAGGTCATCACGGAATTAGCATCCGCACCTGTATAAGACGTCGATACACGAACACTCGGAGGAGCGATATCCGGATATTGCTCTACAGAAAGACTCTTTAAGCATATAAATCCTATCAAGGCTATCACGATGGCGATGGCACACGCCATCACATGCTTTGAAATGAAGATATTACCTTTCATAAGTTTCTAATTTCAATTACTACATATCATTTAGCCTTAGAACAGTACACGCTGTCCTTCCATAACGTTATTAGCACCTTCTGTCACTATCACATCACCAACATCAACTCCCGAAGTAATCACTAAGTCTCGATCCGAACTGAAACCTACCGTAGTAACAATTGCACTATATGCGCAACTATCTGCTCCTACCTTATATACCAAACTCTTGTCCTGCAAACGAACAACAGCATTCTGCGGAACTACCATCACATCTTTTATTGGTATCGGAATAACAACCGTTCCCTGAATTCCAGAATAAAGTACACCATCCGGATTCGGGAAAGTAGCCTTGCAAGTCAAAGCACCTGTCACACGATCAACTGTTCCAGTGATACTCGTAACGCGACCTTTGTGAGAATAAGCCGTTCCGCTCTTAAACAAGAATGTCACATCCGGGAAATCGGCGAGCGAACTATTATCACTTTCTGTTGCACGCTCCTCCAAGACGGACTCACTCACAGAAAACTCCGCATACATCTTTGCGTTACCACTTACCATCGTCAAATAAGTGGATGTATTCACTTGGTCACCCGCAAATACAGGTACGGAACCAATAAGACCCGTTACAGGAGAAGTAATCGTGCAGAAACTAAGATTCACACGTGCTCTATCTACTGCGGCTTTCGACTGTGCGACATAAGCATGAGCCTGCAAATACGAACTCTCTGCACACTCCAACGTATATTTACTTACAATTCCCTTCTCATACAGATTCTTATTACTCTCAAATTCCAATTTCGCACTATACTCCTGAGCTTGAGCAGACAATAGATTTGCTTCTGCTGACTCAAGCTCCAACTCGGCATTACGACTATCGATTACAAATAATACATCTCCTTTCTTAACCTGCTGACCTTCAGTTATCCGGACTTCCATCAACTGACCACTCACTTGCGGAGTAATCGTAACATCTGACGTGCCTTTCAGATTAGCGCTGTAACGAAGCGGCAAAGTAATGTCACTCTTCTGAATTGTTAATGTTTGATAAGACGTCGGCGCTGGCTGAGGAATCTCCTTCGCACAGGATACCAACAATACCACAATCGATAAATAAAATAGTTTTTTCATACTGATTATAGAGTTAAATTATTCCAAATTCGTATAGCTTTCAATTCGTTCTCTTTCGTGCACGCACATGGACTTGCGCATAGCGCACAAATTCAGCGTGCAAAATTACTACATTTTTTTGAGATGTGCAAATAAATCTCATGAAAAGTGCAGAAAACCGTCATTTCCTGTGCTTTCTGAGTGTTTGTGTGATACTGAAGTTATATTAAAGTTCCGATGGAATCAGGCTTCTAACATACTAAGGTCATAGTAATTTCATAGTAATAACATAGTAACAACATACTAATCACATACTAATCACATACTAATCACATAGTAATCACATAGTAATTTCTCGATTTTATGGGGGAAAGAGGAGAGTGTGAAAAACGGGAAAAAAGAAACAGTTTTCGCATAGTAATTAGAATTTTATGCCGCAAAATTAATACATTTTTATAATATCCATAAAAAAAAGTAACCAAAAACCCTTTTTTTGACCAAAAACTTTGTCCATGTCAGCTTTTTGTAGTACCTTTGCACCCGCTTATGCACTACAAAACTGCTATTATAGGATTAGGCACAATCGCACAATATCACGCGAAAGCCATCAGGTCGAGTGAACAGTTCGACTTGTGTGCCGTCTGCGATATACGCAAAGAAAGTGCTCAAAACATCCTATATCATAACATGCCTTTCTTTACGGACTACGAGGAATTATTGGATATTATTCATCCTGACGTAGCAGTTATCACCACTCCTCCTTCTTCCCATTACGCCATAGCTAAAGCTTGCATCTCACGCCACATTATACCTTTTGTCGAAAAACCACTTGCAGCAAGCCAAGAAGAAGGAGAGCTATTCTTCACACCTGAAATGCGCGGCTTTGTCCCTGTTTGTCATACACTCTACGGACCGGAAATGCTTTGGCTAACTCAGCATATGCCATTACAACAAATCCAATCTATCCACATGACACTTGATGATCCGTACGCAGACGAAAACGGACAAATAGACAATCGTTTCTTGCCGCTTGGTGGCTGCTGGCTGGATAGCGCACCAAATGCTTTAGCTCCACTACTGCGCATCATTCCTAATTTATCCAACGTACACGTCACACACGCGAGAGACAAAATTCATAATCTTCCATATGCGACAACGTTTACTGCTCAATACCTTACCACACAAATCAGTATTGACTTAGCGTGGAATCGGCATCTAAACTATAAACAAACAAATATTGAAGCGGATGGGAAACAAATCGTTATCAATCACTCTGCTCAAGCGGTTATCATCAACGGAGAAGAAGTGTTCCGCGCACAAACGGACCGATTGACCGACCAATACACCAACTTCTATTGCATCTATCCGGAACGCGTTCCAACAATAGAAACACAGCAACAAATGTATAATATCATATACTCAAATATGTAAGTATGGAAGACAAAATCACATCTTGGTTTAACCATCTCTATCGCAAAAGTTATGCGTTATATGTCATAGCTAATATTTTTGCCGGCCTATTTCTCTTTGGCTCTCTTGTTGCTATTATCGTAGTAACTATATTCTCATACCTTGAAGAGAAGAAAAGCGCTTTATCGATCTTTGGTGAAATATTTGTCAATACCATCGCATCCATCGTCGGCGTGCTACTCGCATACTTCCTCTACAGATTCCTTTTTCTTGTGGGACATCACAACGAAGACAAGAATAAAGTGAGTTACTCAAACGCGGACATGTGGAAACAATATGGAACAGAATATCGACACCAATTCACACTCCATGACAATCATAATTTTACCGTATATTTCGAGAAGCTACTTAAAAAAGGAGAATTTACAAGTCTTAAAATAATGGACGATCCTAACGATTACTTTTCTTTGGATCCATTTATTAAGAACCACTTCTTTGACTTGAATGATGCCCATGTTATGAGCGAAACAACCAATAGCGTCACGGTTCGACTCAAAGAAGTAATTCCGGCAGATGCCAACGGAGTTGCTACTATTAAAACCATGCGCAGCACATATCTTTCCCATCTGCTTACAAATCGTGCATTAGACTATGAACTAAAAACCGGTGTAACTATTCGCTCACTCTTCGAAAACACCAACCACCTTGTTCCACTTCAACGCTCCAGATTTTCCAATCACCTGGGAGTCAATGCGTTAGTGTTCTTGCAGAACGGAGTATTACTGCTTCCAGAACGAGGTAAACATGCAACCGTTGCCAAAGAAAAAGTGACTGCCAGTATCGCTACTCGCATAAAAATGGAGAATAAAAACATATTCAAAAACACTTATGTGGATGAACTGACCGATAACTATATTACCGAAGGTTGCATCAAAGACAGCATCGCAGGTTCAATTAAGGTGGATGCCCAATGGCTGCAGGAGAAATCGGAACAAAAAGACTTCATGAAAATAGACTTTCTCGGACTCTCACGAGATATCTACGAGGGAGGAAAACCAACACTCTTTTATGCCGTATATCTCAATTTACCGGCTAAAGAATACCTCATAGAGCGAAGCAGGCATTTGGAAAAACAAAAGAAAGACCGCAAAATCAGGAAACGCAAAAATAGAGACGGGTATATCTACAAAGAACCGGAATCAATTGACGAAGTCAAAACAATCCATCTGGTAAAATGGGATAGCATCACCATGTGCCAATACTTCACTACGGAAGAGGAAACCAAACAAAATAAAGAAGATAACGAGAACTATTACCAAAAAGAATTAGATAAAGGATTACTTTCATTCAGCAGATATATTGTTCCTGAAAAAGATGAAGATATCCCCGATTCCATCGACAAAATGAAGACTTCAACACGCCAGAAAGCTTTCGAACAAAACCTTATTGCTAACTTCTGGTTTTACAAAAATTGTCAATAACAAAATGGAGTATGTGGAAAAAAATCGCCATATGGATTGGATGGATATTATCTGCCGCAGCATTAGCCTACTTAGTTTACCGTTTGGCAATCTACGATAACTACGACGCATTCTGGCAATCCCTCGCTAAAGCAGGACTTGCCGGATATGCTGCTCTATGCATCGCCATTCTGCTCCTTCCTGTACAATTACTCATAGAAACACGCAAATGGCAAACCATGCTAATCGGACTAGCAAATATTGACTTCAAAAATGCATGGTGGCAAGTAATCTATGGCAACGTAGCCGCATTTGTTACACCTTACCGACTCGGAGAATATCCGGGAAGAATTATCGAATTAGGAGTTGAAGATATTTTTTCGGTGAAATCGAGGATTTTTGATGGTAACTACTGGAAAGATTGGCGCAAATGGCTACGAGTTTTGCTACTGCATTTAGCACGATATATCGTATGGATGTTACAACTTTGGGCAGTTCTTACTTTCTGCGGTATTCTACTAACTCCGTCAGAAGCAATCGTTGCCATAATCACATACTACTTCTTTATCACTTTTATGCCATCTGTTCCTGCAGCAGAAGTCGCGTTCAAAGGAGGATGGGCAGTACTTATTTTCTCTCACTTCACCGATAACATCCCCGCTATCGCAGTCTCCGTCACCATCATTTGGCTCATAAATACGGTAATTCCAGTTACGATTGGCATACTATTTCGAGCTAAAAATAAATAAATTTTATTTTTTTACTTGATTTTCTTGTGCAAATCATTTTTTTGTTGTAACTTTGCAGCCGATTTGTGTAACTGCGCTTATTAATTAAATAACTCATATATGAATTTAACCTTTCAAATCAATTACCGGACTCCTTACGGCCAGTCCATTTGTATCATCGAAACAGAAAATTCTGTTTTAGGTTGGACGGAACAAAATCCGTTGGTATTAACATGTCAAGGTCAAGATTTTTGGACCGCCACCTTGCAGATAACTGATTTTGCGGGAGCTATACACTATAAGTATGCTATTCGCTTGCCGGAAGGAGGCTATATCTACGAAGCTGGTTTACCACGTACACTCTCTCTGCGCAATGCAGATAAGAAAGTTGTAGTACGCGACTTTTGGCAGGCGCAAGACTATGAAAAGGCATTCTATACCACAGCCTTCCTGAAATCATTGTTCGCGCGTAAGAACCCAGCTAAAGCTAAAGTTCCCAAAGGAAATATCCGTTTCTCCATTGACCTTCCACAAATTCTACCAACTCAAGGTGTCGGAATCATTGGTAACGTACCGGAATTAGGTAACTGGTCTGCTGCAAATATGTTACAGATGTCAGATGCGAATTTCCCTATTTGGCATGCCGATGCAGACATTGACCCGGATCAAATTGTAGAATACAAATATGTTATTTACGACTTGCACTCGGGAAATGTAATTGATATCGAATGGGGCGAAAACCGACATGTCTGGGGCATAGAGAAAGGACTTAAGATTGAACAAAACGATCGTTCTTTCCGTCGTACACAGCCTCGATTTAAAGGCGCAGGTGTAGCTGTTCCGGTCTTCTCATTACGTACGGAAGACGGCTTCGGAATTGGTGAGTTCCTTGATCTTAAGAAGATGGCTGATTGGGCAGCTCTAACGGGACAGAAAATGATTCAGACACTCCCAATTAATGATACGACACTCACTCACACGAACTTAGACTCGTATCCATATAACGCCGTTTCTGTCTTTGCGCTACACCCTATATATATTAACATTCCACGAATGGGCAAACTCACTCCGGCGCAACTCAAGAAATACGAAGCTACTAAATCAGAGTTCAACGCAAAACCTATTGCGGACTACCAATGCGTATATGACGAGAAAATGAAATACTTCAAAGCTATTTACAAAGCAGAGAAGGAAGCATTATTCTCATCGCAAGAATACAAAGATTTCTTTGCAAAGAACCGAGAGTGGCTGGAACCCTATGCTGAATTCCTCCATAAACGCGATAAACAACCGGCTGACTTCTATTACTTCCTTCAGTTCCACGCAGACCGCCAACTGAGCGAAGCGGTTGCTTACGCACATAGTTTAGGAGTGGCAATGAAAGGCGATATTCCAATCGGCATATCTCCTGATAGTGTAGATGCTTATACCGACCCGCAACTCTTCAATCTGAATGCTTCTGCCGGTGCTCCCCCTGACGACTTCTCTATCTCAGGACAAAACTGGGGATTTCCAACATATAACTGGGACGTAATGGCACAAGATAACTATAAATGGTGGCGCCGTCGTTTTACCAAAATGCAAGATTACTTCGATGCATATCGTATTGACCATATCTTAGGATTCTTCCGTATATGGCAAATGCGCAAAACAGACGTTTGGGGGCTATGCGGACACTTCTGCCCTGCTATGCCGTATTCTCTGCAAGACCTTTGGGATCAAGGAGTACAGTTAGATGAGGATCGTATGACAAAACCATATATACGCTCCAACTTCTTGGGAGACACATTCGGCTTTGATACGGAATATGCAAAAGAACATTTCCTCAACACACGCGATGGATATATCTTCTGGTTCAAAGAGGAATTTGATACACAAGTAAAAGTCAATAACTATTTCAATGAGCAATTATCTCGCCCTCAAGCAGAACGTTACAATCAGTTGAGCGACGACACATTAAACAACTTAAAGAACGGATTGCTCTACCTACATTGTGAAGTTCTCTTTGTTCGCGACCAACAACACCCAGAACTTCTCCATCCGCGTATCTCTATCTATCAAGCACATAGTTTCAATGAGTTATACGAGGATCAAAAACAGGTACTCATGCGCATTTATAATGACTACTTCTTCCGTCGCCATACTCAATTCTGGCGCGAGTCAGCAATGCGTAAATTACCAACTTTAATCGGTTCTACTGGTATGTTATGCTGCGGCGAAGACCTCGGAATGGTTCCAGCTTGTGTACCAGATGTAATGCATGAACTACAAATCTTGAGTCTCGAGATTCAACGTATGCCAAAAGATCCGACAATTCTATTTGCACATCCGGCTGATGCACCTTATTTAAGTGTATGCACAACAGGAACACACGATATGAATCCATTGCGTGCATGGTGGGAAGAAGATCGCGCAGTTACTCAACGATTCTACAACGAGCAAATGGGATGGTGGGGAGAAGCACCGCAACAAATGTCTCCAGAAATTGCCGAATTCATCGTTAATCAGCACATGTATTCTCCAGCCATGTGGGTAATCTTACCGCTGCAAGATTGGTTCGCTATTGACGGGAACATTCGTCTCAAAGACCAATTTGGAGAACGTATCAATGTGCCTGCTAATCCGCATCACTTCTGGAACTACCGTATGCACATTACGATAGAAGACCTACTTAAAAAGTCTGATTTCAACGAACATATCCGTCGCCTTACTGCTGTTAGATAAGATAAAACATTCATGAACAATAGAAAAAAGAGTCATGCAGGACTTTGGATACTGATAGTAGCCGGTATCGTTCTGGAGAGCATCTCTTGCGTACAATATTTTACGAGTAGAATATCTATCAAACATGAAGCAGAGCTCCGTGCTAAAACAGAGTTACGTAAAGCTGAATTGGAGATAGAGAAACATACCATAGAGATGGAGGCTGCTGCCAAAATGTTGGCTATGCTCGCTCAAAAGCACATTGAGAGTCCTGACTCCATATATGCTGCTACGCGTTCGGTAGTTAAAACAATCGAACACACCAGTAGTATTGCAGTTGCTTTTGTGCCTAATTTCTACCCAAAACATCGCTTTTTTGAAGCATGCAGTAGCCGTATTTCTAAAGATAGTATCTACACCCGGCAGATAGGGAGCGCAGAGCATGACTATACGCAAATGGAGTGGTTCCAGAACGGCTTTGTTCACGATAGTTGCTGGTGGAGTGAACCATACTTAGATGACTCCGGTTCACAAACCTACGTTGTAAGCTGCTCGTATCCGGTACGTAACGGCGCCGGTGAAGTAGTAGCTGTTGTCTGCATTGATTTGTCGCTTGATTATTTGCAACAAGTATCGGAGTATCTACAGGTTTACCCAAATAGTTTCTACTCTATCCGTTCAAGCAATGGCCTTTCTATTGTTCCTGCTCCTGACACCATTCCTGGTAGAAAATACAACATCTACCACGAGGAAATAGACGCAACAGGCTGGCATATTGAAATCATTATTCCAGAAGATGAATTATTTGCTGACCTCAACCGCATTGGTTTGATGGTTACAATATTGATGCTTATTGGTCTATTGATATTGGCATTGATTTTAGTCTATACAACTCGTACAGTGCGTAAGATGATTGCCTTTTCAGAGCAAAATCAACGTATGGAGAGCGAGTTAGAAGTTGCGCAGACCATTCAAATGGCAATGCTTCCCAAAGTATTTCCTCCATTTGCAGACCACTTGGATCTAAACGTTTATGGATTTGTGCGCCCTGCTAAAGAAGTCGGTGGCGACTTGTACGATTTCTATATCCGTTCAGAAAAGTTATTCTTCTGCATCGGGGACGTAAGCGGGAAAGGAGTTCCTGCATCGTTGCTGATGGCCACAACACGTTCCCTCTTCCGTAGTGTCACATCACACGAAGAAGAAGCGGAGGCTATTGTTACAGAAATGAATCAAGCACTATCTGACGCGAATGAACAGAATATGTTCATCACGCTATTCTTAGGCGTTTTAGACCTCAACAGCGGAAAGTTATCTTACTGCAATGCAGGTCATAATGCACCTATTATAGCGCGCCGAAAAAAGGATGGAACACACGAAATTTCCACGCTGGATGTTAAACCTAATCTGCCTATTGGAGTCATGAGCGACTTTATCTTCGAGGCACAAACAACACAAATTGGGCACAATGATGTATTATTCCTTTATACAGACGGATTATCAGAAGCGGAGAATAATAACAAAGTTTTGTTTGGTGAAGAACGAATAATGAAATGTCTGCATGAAGTAATGCGATTCCAACCACGTGTTATGATTGACAAGATGTATGAAACAGTGGAGAAATTTGTCGGTACCGCACAGCAAAGTGACGACTTAACAATGCTTGGCATTCGCTACCAAACTCCGGCACTTGTTATGCGAAATGATATCCAACAAATTCCAACTTTAGCGGAATGGATAGAATGGCTGCAAATTCCAGAGCATCTAAACATGCCTATCAATTTGGCATTAGAAGAAGCTGTTAGTAACGTCATGCTCTACGCATATCCTAAAGATAAGAGTGGACAGGTAATGGTTGAATCTTGGCGTTGGGAAGATGCAATATACTTTACAATTTCGGACAGTGGTATTCCTTTTGACCCGACCCAAAAAGAAGAAGCGGATATTACCCTTTCTGCTGAAGAACGATCTATTGGGGGGTTAGGTATTCATTTGGTTAAACAACTAATGGACAAAATCGAATACCGCCGTGAAGACAACAAGAATATCTTAACACTAATGAAGAAATTAAACTATAAAAATAATTATGACCACACAGATTAAACAAAATGGTAATCAACTAATTGCCTATTTCATCGGACGTCTGGACACGGCAGCTTCTATTGAGACTGCAGAGGCTGTTAAACCGCTGTTAGAAGCAACTAAAGTAGAGATTATTTTGGATTGCAGCGAGCTCGAATACATATCATCATCCGGCTTGCGTATTTTCCTTTCTATTCGTAAGGAAGCTGCCGCAAATGGCAGTAAAGTGATTGTCCGTAATATCAATGCAGATATTCGACAAGTATTTGTAATGACAGGATTTATCAGCCTATTTGATATCGAGTAATGGAAGGATTAGATTTACATTGCCAACTGATTCTTGAGGAATATCATGCGATTCTTCCTGCAATTAACCGCCTGCAAGAAGTTGTTCTCAAGGCTCTCAACGACGCTCTTGATAATAATGGTATTATCGTTACAGCAGTAACCGCACGCGTCAAAACCGAAGAGAGTTTAGCAGGCAAATTGGCTCTAAAAGGGCAAAAATACCACTCATTGAGCGATATTACCGACATCCTTGGCGCAAGAATTGTCACTTTCTACACAGACGATGTAGATCGTATTGCTTCCATTGCAGAGAAATTATTCGATATCGATTGGAACAACTCCATTGACAAACGTAGTTTACACCAATTAGATAGCTTCGGCTACAACTCACTTCACTACGTCTGCCGACTGCCAAAATCAATTTACTACGACTCAAACTGCGAGGAACTGAATAGCATTCCATTTGAATTGCAATTACGTACTACGCTACAACACGCATGGGCTTCTATTAACCACGATACAGGTTATAAATCTGGAATTGAAATTCCGCGCGAATATAGGCGCCAAATGAATCGATTAGCAGGTATGTTGGAAATGGCAGATGACGAATTTAGCCGTATTCGCACAGAAATAAATGACTACAGACGTCGAGTTCAACAACTCGTTCATAATGGAAAATTGGACGATGTGCAATTAGACGGCGATACATTCCGAAGCTACCTAAAAACAGGTCCATTTGACCAACTCAATAAACGTATTGCAGCAATCAATCAAGCTGAAATATTAGAAGTTTCGCTCGTTAGCTACTTGCATATTCTGCAAGAGATGAATTGCAAAACCTTGGGCGATGTGAATCGGCTCATCGAACAATACCAAGAAGATGCCTACCTTTTGGCGCGACATCAATTAGGCACAACTGATTTGGACATTATCTCTTCATCTATAGGAGTGCAAAACATTTGTGTGGTATGCATCCTTCGAAAAGGTGGAGGAAAATTCGGGCTTAAATGGTTATTCGACCTAATGAATGGAAACAGCCCACAAAACGAGTACTTGGCAACAATGACCTATGAACAAGCATTGAATTTACCCTTTATGAAATAAATACTATGAAACCCATTTTAATTGACTTAAATGACTATGAACGTGTGGGCGAAGGTGCTAACGGCGCAAGTTATAACCACAAATCGGATCCAGATATAATGCTTAAATTATATCTGCGCAACTTCGATGCTGCAGAAAAAGAGTTGGAATTAGCACAAAAAGTATATGCAATGGGCATTCCTTCTCCTCAACCGGGTGACTTAGTTACCGATGGAGAACGCATTGGTATTCGTTTTCGGCGTATGCAAGGCAAACGCTCATATTCGCGTGCCTGCGGAGATGAACCAGAAAGGACTGAAGAATATGCAAAAGAGTTCGCGCAATTATGCAAACGTCTGCACACAACACATGTTGATACAACACAGTTCGAAAGTGTGAAGGAACGTTTATATAATATGCTAAACGCTAATCCATTCTTCACGAACGAACAAAAAGAGAAGATTCATGCTTTTATTGCTGCTGCTCCTGAAGCCGATACCGCTATCCACGGAGACTTACAATTTAGCAATGGTATATTTACTGAAAAGGACGGCGTGCGCACACCATACCTAATAGACTTGGGGGATTTCTGCTATGGTTATCCTATGTTTGATATTGGAATGGTGTATTTATGTTGCTGCCTAAACGATGAAGCGTGGACTTTAGAACAATACCATATGACTAACGCAACAGCAGCACGCTTTTGGGATGCTTTTGCTCTTGAATACTTTGGTGCAAATGCCGACATGGATAAAATTATGAAAGAAGTAAAAATCTATGCCGGACTCAAAACACTTATCATAGAGCGAGATACACACCGTCCAATGCCGGAATTCCGAGCTATGTTAGAGGGAACTATATATTAAAGTACGGATGGCTAACAAATATTTAGATACAAACTTGCTGGACAGAGCGATTATATTTGCTGTCAAAGCACACCACAACACGGAGCGGCGTGGCAAAGGTTTTCCGTACATTGTTCACCCGATGGAGGCAGTAGAGATTGTTGCAACCATCACATCCGATCAAGAGCTACTCGCCGCAGCAGTTTTGCACGATACTATCGAAGATACCAATGTAACGGTTGAAGAACTTCGCGCAGAATTTGGTGACCGAATAGCCAATTTAGTTCATGCAGAAAGCGACCAATTTACAGAGGGAGTAAGTGAAGAGGATAGTTGGCATGACCGCAAACAAGCAGCTATAGATCGTTTAGCTTCAGCTCCGCATGATGCAAAAATTGTAGCATTAGGAGATAAACTCAGCAATATGCGGGCAATTGCAAGAGATTATGCCATCAAAGGGGACGCACTATGGCAAATTTTTCATGTAACTGACAAAACTCAACACGAGTGGCACTATCGCGGATTAGCAGCCAGTTTGAGTGAGTTAAGTGACACATTTGCTTATAAAGAGTTTGTTTCTCTTATTAACCAAGTATTTAAAGGATAATTGTGGACATAGTTTTTGACAATATTATCAATGCGCGCGACTTAGGAGGATTAGAAGGCGCCGGAGGAAAAACAATCATTCCGCATCGACTGATTCGTTCTGCTCACTTGCATGATGCTACTGACTCTGACGTGTCAAGGTTATTAAGCGAATATAACTTGTGCCGTATTTTTGATTT
Source organism: uncultured Bacteroidales bacterium (assembly GCA_900319025.1). Taxonomy (GTDB): domain Bacteria; phylum Bacteroidota; class Bacteroidia; order Bacteroidales; family Paludibacteraceae; genus Colicola. The sequence goes on along the minus strand of ONMT01000002.1, from coordinate 14,684 downwards.
TCGCTCACTTGGGGAGGCAAATGTTCTTCCAGATAGAGAGATTGAGGGCGTTCAACATCATTTGCTACCGACCATTGATATGCGGGCGGAGCAAGAAAGTGGAAAAGCGATTCCGGACGAAGCATTTTTTGATTTAGAAGCACATATTGTCAATTACTCTTTTTATCCAGAAGTACAGGTAATGGCGGCCAATATGTATCCATCCCTTATCCGAAGCGAGTTTTCTCAATTGCAATATGCAGCCTTTTTGCGCCTTATTATTGAAGCCCCTGAAGATGGTGGAATATTATGGCATTGTGCACAAGGAAAAGATCGCACCGGATGGGGAGCAGCTTATATACTTTTTGCTTTAGGCGTGGAAAAAGAAGCCATTATTGCCGATTTTGACAAAAGTAATACCGCTTACAAGCCATTGGTAAAACGGCTTAACGATGATATCATAGCACGCGGCGGAGGAAAAAAAGAAATGGCTGTTATTCAGGCTTTTATGGGCGTTTCGACAGAGAATTTTATATCCACATTAGATCTAATTGACCGAGAATTTGGTTCGATGCATGAATATCTAACCGGTCCACTTTGTTTGTCCACGGAAGATATTCATATTCTACGTCATCGTTTTCTCAAGTAAGTTTAATCTACTTGCATATTCCTAATCACGATATCACGCACGAGATCCATTGTTTCGTGCGGATTTTCTTTATTGAATTGCTCCGGCATAATCGGTTCGCCAATATGCATGTGAATAGGATGTCTTGTAACATACTTACATTTTCTATTCATTGCTTCAAAACAACCGGTAAGAGAGATTGGAATAATCGGCAAATTCAGTTCGAGTGCTATTTGGAAAGCCCCGCGTTTGAAACGTCCAACTTGTCCATTCAAAGAACGGGTTCCTTCAGGAAAGATAACGGTACAAACACCATTAGTAAGCACTTTTTCGACTTCTTTCAAACTTCTTTGAGCCGCCATAGGCGATGAGCGATCAACAAAAACATGTCCAGCGGCTTTACAAGCAGAACCAACAAATGGCACTTTGCGCAATTCTGCTTTCATAAGCCATTTGAAAACAACGGGTAACCAACCATACACAATCCAAACATCTAACATGGATTGGTGATTGGCAACAAAGATATACGACTGTCCCGGCTTAATATTCTCTTTTCCTGTAACTTTGACCGGTAAAAATAACAGCCATCCAAATGAACGAGACCATAATTTTTGCGTCCAATTAACAAATTTACTATTAGGCCATGGGAATAATATAATCGTTATTATAGACGTAAGCATCGTTAACACCCATAATAGCGGAAAGGCTATCACATACTGATAAACAATGTAAAGATATTTCATACTATATATATATATTATTAATTAGGTGTATATCTCAACATAAAGCCACGATACATAGCGCAAATACGGCGAATTTCATCCCATGTATCTTCGGAAAGTTTAGTACCGATAATTTCAACCACGCGTCCTGCAGCAATTGTTCCGATTTCACCGCATCTTCTTATATCAAATCCATCCGATAAAGCATGCAGAAATCCTCCAGCATATAAGTCTCCGGCTCCGGTGGAATCGGTACATGCAGTAGTAATTGCTCCTATATGATACACTTTTTCGCCTTGTCTTACATAACTTCCTCTTTTACCAACTTTAACAATGGCTATATCACATTCTTTTGCAATTTGAGCAACAGATTCTTCGGCAGCCAATCCTGTATATGCGAAAGACTCATCTTCATTAGCAAAGACTATATCTACATATTTATGAATTAAACCTTTGAGAAAGTCGTGATTTTCCGCCACAACATTATAGCTTGCTAAGTCCAGAGAGACAGTACATCCAGCTTCCTTCGCTAAACGCATAGCTTTTTCAATCAATTGATGGTCTTGCACGAGATATCCTTCAATGTGGAAAATGTCATATCCTATGAAAGCTTCTCGATTAATTTCATCCGCTCTCATATCGGCCGCAGCGCCAAGATACGTAGCGAACGTTCGTTCTCCATCAGGCGTAATGAGTACGATACAGCAGCCAGACATTTTATCGGGGGAAGTTAATAGGAGCGGTTTCACTCCGTTTTTAACCATATCATCTCGATAAAAATCACCTACTTCGTCATTACCGACCTTACCAATAAAAGCGGCATTGCCACCCAATTGTGTAATAGTTGTGACAGTATTACTGGCACTTCCTCCAGCAACGAGTCTTTTTCTAAGACTGGCGAAACGGAATTGAATTTGTTCAGTTTGCTCCATTGAAATCAAATTCATACTTCCTTTCGGTAGACCTAATTCACGTAAGTCATCTTCGGAGACTTGAATCAACATATCCGTCAATGCATTACCCAAACCTAGTACTTTTTTCATAGAATTTTGCCACTTTAGGGTATAAAAATCAAAAATTTGTGCAAAGATAGTAATTTTTTTTGAAATAAATTTGGTGGAATAAAAAAAAAGCAGTACTTTTGCAGCCGCAAATGAGAAATAAATCTCAGAAAGCGTCAAAAAATTCTGCTTCCTTAGCTCAGTCGGTTAGAGCATCTGACTGTTAATCAGGGGGTCCTAGGTTCAAGTCCTAGAGGGAGCGCGAGAGTGATGGCATGAAAATGTCATCGCTCTTTTTTTTGAAAAAAATGAAAAAAAAATATTTATTCTTGCATATATAAAAAAAAAGTTGTATCTTTGCGCAATTTTTCAACCTTTTACTAAATTAGCATAAAATTGGGGTGCAATTAGTATAATATCTAACGAATAACTAACGAATATCCAACGAATAACTAACGGTTGATAGGGAAATCGTAATAGTAACAGGAATAAGAATAGAAGTAAGAATAGAAATAGGAAGTAGAAGTAGAAATAGAAATAGGGATAGAGATAGGAAGTAGAAGTAGAAGTAGAAATAGAAGTAGAAGTAGAAATAGGGATAGAAATAAGAATGGAAAAAGGAATATAATGTAAAAGGAATATAATTAATAACACTATAGTATATGGGACTTTTTTCTTTCACACAAGAAATTGCCATTGACTTAGGCACTGCGAACACTATCATCATTTGTGATGATCAGGTGGTAGTAGATGAGCCATCGGTAGTAGCAATAAGCATGGCAGACAACAAGATGGTAGCTGTAGGCCGCAAAGCTCAGCAAATGATTGGTAAAGGCGGAACGATGATTCGCACAGTACGTCCGTTGAAGGATGGTGTGATAGCCGACTTCTATGCCTGCGAGATGATGATTCGGGGTATGATTAAGATGATACCGAAGCAATCACGTTTATTTTCGCCGAGCATAAAGATGGTTATTTGTATTCCATCCGGTTCGACTGAAGTAGAGATACGTGCCGTACGCGATAGTTCAGAACATGCCGGTGGTCGTGATGTATATATGATATATGAGCCTATGGCCGCAGCAATTGGAATGGGAATAGATGTCGAAAGTCCAGAAGGTTGCATGGTTGTAGATATTGGTGGTGGCACGACAGAGATTGCAGTTATTTCTCTCGGTGGAATCGTATCAAATAAGTCCATTAAGATAGCCGGAGATGATTTGAACTTGGATATCATTGAATACATGGGTCGGATGCATAACCTCAAGATAGATGAGCCGACTGCAGAACGGATAAAGATTCAAGTTGGTTCAGCTCTGCCGGAATTAGAAGATGCTCCTGACGACTATATGGTTATTGGTCCAAATAAAGTTACCGCATTACCGATGCAAGTACCGGTTAGTTACCAAGAGATAGCTCATTGCCTTGAAAAGAGTATTGCAAAGATTGAGGGTGCAATTCTTCAAGCCTTAGAGTCCACTCCTCCTGAGTTATACGCAGATATTGTTAAGCGCGGTATTTATTTGGCAGGTGGTGGTGCATTACTTCATGGTTTGGCAAAGCGTCTTACGGATAAGATTACTATTCCGTTCCATGTGGCTGAAGATCCACTTCGCGCTGTAGCACGCGGAACGGGTGTAGCTCTTAAAAATGTCAATAACTTTGGCTTCTTAATTAGATAATGCGTAGCTTGCTCAAATTTATACAACGATACAGCAACTTCCTGGTTTTCATAAACTTGGAAGTTGTTGCATTTTTGTTTTTATTGAGCTATAACGAATATCCCAAAAGTAGTGTACTTTCTACTGCGAACCAAGTAGTAGCATGGAATTACAAGATGGGTAACAATATATCCTCCTATTTCCATTTGAAAGCGACTAACGAAGCTCTTGAAGCAGAAAACACAGCATTACGCAATCAGATAATAGCGCTTCAGAACCAATTAGAAGATTCGATAGAGCTTAGCGGTTACACCTATTCTCACTTAGATTATACGTATATTCCAGCCAAAGTTATTCAAGCCACAACGAACAAACATAACAACTACTTGACTATCAACAAAGGCAAACGTGATGGTGTATATGAGGGGATGGGCGTTCGTAATGCAGAAGGCGTGGTTGGAATTGTTTCTACCGTGGGAGAAAAATATTCCATAGTTTTACCTGTTATCAATACCAATAGCCATATCAGTTGCAAGTTTGTAAAGAATGGTTATTGGGGAACATTAGAATGGGATGGTTCCAACTACCAATATGCTCAGCTGATTGACGTTGCATCTCATCTCTCGGTCGAACCGGGAGACACCATTGTGACGAGTGGCTTATCCCCTATTTTTCCAGCAGATATTCCCGTTGCAATCGTAGAAAAAGCAGAATTAAAGGAAGGTGCTTCCTACTATAGTATTAGAGTTCGTTTAAACACCGATTTCCGAAAAATTGGTTACGTGCAGTTAATCAATAAACAATCATATGACGAGATAAAATCCTTAACAGATGAAGCAAACTAAAGTAATTATACAATGGTTTATAGCAATTGTACTGCAAGTACTTTTGTTTAATAATCTGCAGCTATGGGGATTATGCCAGCCACAGGTATATTTGCTGTGCCTTCTTATGTTTCCTATTACTCTTCCGAGATGGGCAGATATGCTCATAGGAATGGCATTAGGTTTTTTTATGGATATACTCTGTAATTCAATAGGCGTTCATACTATGGCCTGCATTTTGGTAATGTTTATCCGTCAACCATTATTGGCGACATTCGTACAAGAGCACGAACGATTAACCGGAGAAATTAGCACTCAAACGGTGAGCATGGATGCCTTCATCAAATATAGTATCATCTTGGTCTTTTTACACCAAATATGCATTAGTTTTTTAAGTGCATGGACATTCCAACACTTTGCTATGACCGTGCTTCAAATCCTAATCAGCGCAACAATCGCTGAAGGTATTATATTAGGATATAATATTATTCGCACACGATAAATGATTAACGATCAGTACTATACAAGGCGTTATGTTATCAGCGGTATAGCCGTTGTAGTTGTACTTATCTACATCATTAAACTATTTATGGTGCAAATAATAGACCAATCGACTAAGGAAAAAGCCGATAACAATGCACTCGTTCGACAGACAATATATCCCTCACGCGGCTTGATTTATGATCGAAATGGCGAATTACTTGTGTTTAATCAACCTATTTACGATATCACAATGGTGATGCGCGAGATGGGTAATGACTTTGATACGTTGGCATTTTGCAATATTTTAGGGATTGAGAAAGAAGATTTTGATGCACGGATAAAAGAAATCAGCAACAAGCGTAAAAATAGAGGTTTTTCTCGGTATACACCTCAGGTTTTCATGTCCCAATTCACCAAAGCGGATATTGCCCCGCTTCAAGAATCACTCTACCATTTTCCTGGCATAGCACTCCGCAAGCGCACACTCAGAGACTACACCTATAAAGCAGCAGCTCATGTGTTAGGTAGCGTTGGAGAAGTAAATCAAAAAGACCTGGAAAACGATTCATACTATGTTCTTGGTGACTATTCAGGTCGCGATGGAATCGAGAAAACTTACGAATCTATACTACGTGGAGTTAAAGGTGAAGAAATCCTTATGCGCGACTCACGCGGTCGCTTACAAGGACATTATAAAGAAGGAAAATTTGATGTTCCAGCCCAAGCAGGCACAGACATCACTTTGACAATAGACATCCAACTTCAGATTCTCGCCGAACAACTACTTACGGGAAAAATAGGTAGCGTAGTTGCTATCGAACCTGCAACAGGTGAAGTTTTAGCAATGGCCTCTAATCCTTCGTGGAATCCACAGATATTAGTAGGAAAAATTCGCTCTGAGAACTACAATCGACTACTTAAGGATGAAACAAAACCATTACTCAATCGTGCAACGCAAGCGACATACTCCCCAGGCTCTACCTTCAAAGTTTTGCAAGCTTTAGTATGCCTACAAGAAGGTGGAATTACTCCTAATACACTCTATCCATGCAGCGGTCCGCAATCAACACCGATTAAATGCACTCACCATCACGGAAGTCCTGTATCGTTGGAAGAAGCTATTGAACAAAGTTGTAATCCATACTTCTGGTGTGCGTACAGAGATATGCTACAGAAAAATGGTTATGGCGATCAAAACGAGACATTCAGGAAGCGATATCAACTTTGGCGTGACGATGTAATGCAATTTGGATTGGGACACCGATTTACCAACTCGGACATAAGCGAACAAGCGAGCGGAAGTATTCCGTCTATAGCATACTATGATCGATACTATGGAAAAACAGGATGGAAAGCAATAACAATTCGTTCTCTTAGTATTGGTCAGGGCGAAGTATTGGTTACTCCATTACAATTAGCAAACGAAGCCGCTATCGTCGCTAATAGCGGATACTATATACCACCGCATCTTAATAGAGATTATCCGGTGGATTCGAATAAAATTACAACTTCCATCGATCCAAAATACTTTTCTATTGTTCAAAATGGCATGAACAGAGTCATGACAAATGGAACAGGTAGATGGTATCAAATAGACTCTATTCAAACATGCGGCAAAACCGGAACAGTACAAAACCCACATGGTAAGGATCATGCTATTTTTATAGGATTTGCGCCAAAAGAGAATCCCAAAATTGCAGTAGCTGTCGTAGTTGAAAATGCAGGCTTTGGTGCCACATGGGCTGCTCCAATAGCAAGCCTTGTTATGGAACAATACTTAACCGGAACTATCGCAAGAACCGGACTAAAAGATAGAATGGTCCATTCAATATTAAACGAAAATGTCAAGGAATGGTAACATATTAAAAAATCTAGATTGGCCGACAATATTCATTTTCCTGGGGCTCACCATTTTTGGTTGGCTCAATATCTATGGTGCCAGCTATAATTTTGAACAAAGTAGCATCTTCGACTTTTCAAACCGAGCAGGTAAACAATTTGTATGGATTATAAGTGCCATATTTATGGGCTGTATCATATTACTAATTGATGCTAAAACTTACGATATATTCGGCTATTTGCTATATGCCATCATGATTGTCGTCCTTCTCATTACACCCCTTTTAGCACATAATGTCAAAGGTTCGTATTCATGGATAACGTTGGGTCCCATTAGTCTCCAACCAGCGGAATTGGCAAAATGTATTACTGCTATTGCGCTTGCTAAATTTATGGGTAGATATGAGTATAAATTGCGAGATTGGCGCGACCTGATTATCCCATTTGCAATCATTGGACTACCAATGGCCATCATCATGATTCTCCAGCAAGAAACAGGAACGGCTCTCGTCTTTGCTGCTTTCCTTCTCGTTTTCTACCGCCAAGGAATGAGTGGGTTTGTTCTCCTTGCCGGCGTGCTTGCGGTAATTGTATTTATTATTGTCATTCGCTTCTCAATATGGCCGGCACTTATATTACTCACTATCTGTTTCGGCATAATGATATGGCGCACATGGAAGATTAAACGATATTACAAATGGCTACTTTTGCTCGCTTTCATCGCATACATTGGATACTCTGCTGCATGTGATTTCGTGTTTACTAAAGTGCTTCAGCCACACCAAAGGATACGTATTGAAGTACTACTCGGCATGAAAGATGACCCAAGCGGAGCTGGTTATAACGTGGCACAATCAACGATTGCAATTGGATCTGGACGCTTATTCGGAAAGGGATACCTACAAGGAACACAAACAAAACTTAGATTTGTTCCTGAACAGGATACTGACTTTATCTTCTGCACGGTTGGAGAAGAATGGGGATTTGTAGGATCCGCCGGCGTACTGATTTTATATCTTATCTTCATTCTTCGACTCATAATGATTGCTGAGAGACAACGCGATAACTTCAGCCAAATATATTGCTACTCAGTAGCTTGCATCTTTATGACTCACCTGGTCATAAACGTAGGAATGGTTTTGGGATTACTGCCGGTAATTGGCATTCCCCTGCCCTTCTTCAGTTACGGGGGAAGCTCCATGATTGGCTTTACGCTATTACTATTTATACTGCTTAAGTTAGATGCTACGCGCGTAGAAAAATTACACTGATGAGCGACAAATCTCAACATCTTATAACTGGGCAAAAAGGAGAACAAATTGCCGCTGAGCTTTTAGAGAAAAAGGGCTTCAAAATCATCCAGCGCAACTGGAAAATGGGGCATCTTGAAATGGATATTATTGCTGGTAATAAAACTGAATTGGTGTTTGCAGAAGTGAAAACGCGCACATCAACTTTTAGAGGAAGGCCAGAAGAAGCTGTGGACATACTTAAACAAAGACGAATGGTGGCAGCCGCCAACGCATATATCAAATACTACAGAGAGGAACGGAAACTTCGATTCGACATCATCGGAATACTCATGAATAAACTCGGTGAAATCGTCGAAATAACACACTTAGAGAATGCTTTCCAACCAAAACTCAAAACCATCCATGCTAATAGTTTTAATGGGCAATGGAAATGGCACCATCGCTCAAAAGTAATAAAATAATTTGTAAATATGGACTTCAAATATGATATTATAGTAGTAGGAGCAGGACATGCAGGTTGCGAAGCTGCAGCCGCTGCTGCAAATTTGGGCAGTAAAACTCTGCTCATTACAATGGACATGAATACCATTGGACAAATGAGCTGCAATCCGGCCGTTGGAGGAATAGCTAAAGGTCAGATAGTCAGAGAGATAGACGCGCTTGGGGGACAAATGGCACAAGTTACAGACCGCTCCGCAATACAGTTCAGGATGCTAAATCGCTCCAAAGGACCAGCCATGTGGAGTCCAAGAAGTCAAAGCGACCGAAAACAATTTATTAAAGAGTGGATTAACACCCTTTCAACTACTAATAATCTATACATATGGCAGGATGTTGTTACCGAATTACTTGTTAAAAATCAACAGATATACGGGGTAAAAACACAACTCGGGATCGAAATGCAAGCTAAAGCAGTCATCCTAACAAACGGAACTTTTCTTAACGGGCTACTGCATTTTGGTCGCGCGCAAATTCAGGGTGGACGTATATCAGAACAGGCGAGTTATGGCATCACGGAACAATTGGTTAAACTAGGCTTTACAACCGACCGAATGAAAACCGGAACTCCTGCAAGAATAGATAAAAGAAGTATCGATTTCACCGCACTTATTGAGCAACCAGGAGATGATGATTGGCATCAATTTTCATACCTTAACACAGTTCATCGCCAACTTAAACAAATGAGTTGCTGGATTACATACACCAATCCCTATACACACGAAGAATTGCGCAAAGGTTTACCCGAATCGCCGCTTTATAATGGACAAATCAAAAGTATCGGACCTCGATATTGCCCAAGCATAGAAACTAAAATCGTGACATTTGCCGATAAAGATGCACATCAGTTATTCTTAGAACCAGAAGGCGTCGATTCCAACGAGTATTATGTCAATGGTTTCTCCTCGAGTTTACCCTGGCAAGTACAATTGGCAGCTCTAAAAACGGTTCAAGGACTGGAAAACGTAGTTATGTATCGACCAGGATACGCCATCGAATACAATTTCTTCGATCCTACCCAATTGCAGCACACCTTGGAGACTAAACGAATTAAGAACCTCTTCTTTGCCGGACAAATCAATGGTACGACCGGCTACGAAGAAGCTGCAGGGCAAGGTATTATTGCAGGTATAAACGCACACCGCAATATAAATAATGAACAACCATTCACGCTTGCGCGTAACGAAAGTTATATAGGAGTGCTAATTGACGACTTGGTTAACAAAGGAGTAGATGAACCATATCGCATGTTCACTTCAAGAGCAGAATATCGAATCTTACTACGGCAAGATAATGCAGACGAAAGACTTACTGAAAAAGCATACCAAATCGGATTAGCAAAAGCCGATAGGCATAACCTATTCCTTGCAAAACAAGAAAAAGTCAATCAACTTCAGCAATTCTTGGAGAACACCAAAGTACGTACTGAAGACATTAACCCTTGGTTGGAAGCAAACGATATCAGCCCGCTGCAACATGGCTGCAAACTACATGACTTGGTTATGCGACCTCAAATAACCATCGAATCGTTAGCAGAGGTTACGCCGACCTTACGCTGCTTGTTAGACACATTGGGTGATAATCAAAACGAAATAATCGAATCAGCAGAAATTAATATCAAATACGCTGGATACATCGATAGAGAACAGGTAGCCGTAAATAAAATGCAACGATTGGAACAAATCTATCTTTCAGACAACTTCGATTATCAAAACATCCAATCATTATCAACAGAAGCAAGACAAAAACTAACAAGAATTAAACCAAAAACAATAGGAGAAGCAAGCCGAATACCAGGCGTCAGCCCAAATGATATAAGCGTATTATTAGTTCTCATGGGACGATAATTTGTTTACAAAGTAAACAAAAATTCAATGTTCCACGTGGAACACAATAAAAGAAATTATATAAATTACAACGTCATGAATATTGAACAAGTTAAAAACCAAATTCGTAATGTGCCCGATTTCCCAATTAAGGGTATTCAGTTTAAAGACATCACAACAGCACTCGCAGACCCCGAATGCCTAAAATGTCTAAGAGATGAACTCGTAAAAAGGTACAAGAACAAAGGAATTACAAAAATCCTTGGAATCGAGTCGCGCGGATTTATTATTGCTCCAGCTGTCGCAATGGAAATAGGCGCAGGATTTGTACCAATACGCAAACCAGGTAAATTGCCAGCTGAAACAATTGAAGTCAGTTACCAGAAAGAATATGGAGTTGATACTATACAAATGCACAAAGATGCAGTCAACGAAAATGATATAGTGCTCATTCATGATGACATCCTCGCAACTGGAGGATCAATGGCTGCAGCAATAGACTTAGCAAAGAAAGCCGGTGCTAAAAAAATATATACCAACTGCCTTATAGAGTTAGTCGGACTGAATGGACGAAAGTTCTTAGAAAATAAAACGGAAGAGATCGACTGTTTACTACAGATGGAGGTGAACGAGTAAAAGTGAAGCAAAAGGACGAACATATTGCTCTACTACTAAAACGAATACCCGAAAATCCCGGAGTCTATCAGTATTTCAATTCCGATGGACAAATCATTTATGTAGGTAAAGCCAAAAACTTACATCGCAGAGTTAATAGCTACTTCCAAAAAGACCAACAAACTTATAAAACAAAACAGCTCGTCAAACATATTGCAGACATAAAATATATTGTAGTTGACTCAGAACAAGATGCATTTTTACTAGAAAACAACCTAATCAAACAACATCAACCGCACTATAATATTTTACTAAAAGACGGAAAATCATACCCGAGTATATGCATTACAAAAGAAGACTATCCCCGAATATTCAAAACACGCACTATAGATAAAAAAATAGGCGATTACTTCGGACCATTTAGCTACGGAAATACGGTTGATTTATTCTTGGAACTTATACACAAACTATACCCAATCCGCACGTGCAAAATGCTACTAACAAAAGACTCAGTAACTAAACAAAAGCACAAAGTATGCCTTAAATATCATTTAGGGACATGCTGCGGAATATGCGAGAACAAAGTGTCTAAAGATATATACAACGAGTGGATTAGTCAAGCTAAAAAAATTATTCAAGGTAATGCACACGAAATAGAAAAAGACCTGCAGCAAAAAATGTTGACACTGTCAGAACAAATGAAATATGAACAGGCTGCAACCGTAAAGGAGAAATACGAACTATTGGAGCGGTTCCGCAGCAAGACAGTCATAACCAATACAAAAGCCGGTGAAATCGATGTATTTGGATATGCTGAAGACGGAGAGAAAGTGTACATATCTATACTACATCTCAACAACGGGAGCATTGTACAAGGACAAACAGTTGAATACAGAAAACAACTGGATGAACCTAAAGAAGAAATGTTGGCTTTCGGAATGCAAGAACTACGAGAGCAAATAGGAAGCAAGACTAAAGAAGTAATTGTACCATTTATTCCCGATGTAATCGACGAAAACTTACATGTCAATATAGCTAACTCGGGAGATAAAAAGAAACTACTCGACTTAGCTAATCACAACGTAGAGCAGTATAAACAAGACCGCATCAAACAAAACGATAAACTCAATCCAGATCAACGTGCTACGCGCATCCTTGGACAATTACAATCACTACTACAACTGCCAACTCTACCCTTATTTATCGATAGTTTCGATAACTCCAATATTCAAGGTTCGTCTCCTGTAGCTGGATGCGTTGTATTCAAAAAAGCTAAACCATGCAAATCGGAATATAAACGCTTTCAAATAAAAACTGTAAGCGGACCAGACGACTACGCAAGCATGCGAGAGGTCGTTAGAAGACGGTATCAAGACCTAATAGATAATAACCAACCATTACCTAATTTAATTATTGCAGATGGTGGTATCGGACAAATGCACGCTATTAGAGAAGCTGTAGAAGATCAACTTGGATTGCACATTCCAATCGCCGGACTAAAGAAAGATACACATCATAGAACACAAACTCTACTCTATGGTTTTCCTCCGGTTGAGATTGACATGCCAATCACAAGCGAGATATTCAGATTCATGGTACAAATACAAGATGAAGTGCATCGATTTGCTATTTCCTATCACAAAAACAAGCGAAGTAAAGCACAAATAAAGAGCCAACTTGATGATATTCAAGGAGTTGGACCTATTATTAAACAAAAACTCCTGCGACATTTTGGCTCAGTAACTAAAATTAAAAGCGCTACAATTGACGAACTTGCTCAAATAGTCGGAACTTACAGAGCATCAACTATTTACGAGTATTTTCAGGCTAATTTATCGCTCTGAGAATTAAATATTTTGCACAACAATGACTACTTATACATTAAAAAAAGACGAATTAGGAGTACTAAAACTCATAGATAAGGATGGAGTGATTGTTCCACTCACCACAATTCTTTCTATTCATCCACAAGCTCGAGCTTATGCCTTTAATGCTCCTATGGGCGCAGGCAAAACCACATTCATTAGTGAGCTTTGTCGCGAGATGGGAACAAACGACGTCACCAATAGTCCTACCTTCGCTATCGTCAATGTATATGAACTTATTAATGGCGACGAAATATATCACTTCGATTGTTACCGGCTCAAAGACATTCGTGAGGCATTAGATTTCGGAGCTGAGGAATATCTCTACAGCGGAAACTACAGTTTCATTGAGTGGCCGGAAATTATTGAACCTATATTGCCCAACGACACAGTTAATATAACGATAAATGTTTTACCCAATGGCGACCGTCAAATAGCTATTGAATAAATGCGACTCAAACTAACAGCTATATTACTACTCAGTGTTTTATTGCCGCTTCATGCCTATGAACCGGTAGAACATGAGAATATCTTGAAAGTCAAGTATGGTTTTATTAACCAACTCGATCCATATCTTAGTCCCCTATCCTATCACGGACAACAGATAGGTATCGGCAACGAGTGGTGGCAATCGTTCCGTCGTGATTCAGCTTGGGCGCACATAGGGCGTCTCGATATCAATGGTCTACGTGCTTATAACACAGCCGGTTCCAATCTTATCTACGGATTAGGCATCTATGCCGGTTGGGGAGCATACTATCATTGGAATTGGTTTGATAATCGACTCAAAGTTTTTCTTGGTCCGTATCTCGAAGCAAACTTCATGGCAAGGGAAATAGGCAATAATGTCAATAAACCATTCTCATTTGATGCCGGAATTGACGTGATGGCAATGACGGGTATCAGCTGGTCATTCTATGGTCGTAAAACCAGTTACCGACTTAGATATCTTATACGCACTAATCTCATCGGAGTGGATTATCTACCCGAGTACTGGCAATCATACTACGAAATTACAGAAGGAGTACACGGAACAGCTCGATGTGCAGGACATTGGAATCACAACGTTGTTCGCCACGAACTAACTCTCGACTTCCAATTCCCTCATTCCACTTGGCGATTGGGAGCAGAGCATATCTTCCTTAATTACGGAACAAAAAATATGCAATACGTGCAAAACCAAATCAATATTGTGGTTGGTTGCATTTGGAAATACCGCATTAAACCCAATGAAAAGCTATGAAGCGCATACTTTACATATTACTCATCATTCCGCTCCTTATTTCGTGCAAATCTAAAAACGAAGTGGAGTTCTCTATGGATCCTGTCACCAATATTGAAGCACTTTGGCAAATTATCGATACTAAATATTGCTACGTGGAACAAAAAGGTGTGGATTGGAATGCTATTCACGACGAATATATTGCCAAAGCTAAAAACATCGGCTCTGACCAAGTCAAACTCTTTGACCTCTGCGCACAAATGTTAGA
>ONMT01000091.1 GCA_900319025.1 uncultured Bacteroidales bacterium | reverse complement strand
CCTTCTCGAAAACCTCGAAAAGGAGTACTATCGTCTCCAGTTCCTTGTGGACGAAGGCAACGAACATCTCAAACGCGAGATGGAGGTATCCGTCAAGGCAGGTGAATTGGTCGGTCTTATCTATGATAAACTGCTCGAACAATACATCGACAAAGATAGTCCCGAAACGCTCCGCAGCCTTAATATCCTCTGCGTGCGTCTCGTGTTCTGTCTCTATGCCGAAGATGCAGGTCTGTTTAACAGCCGCACCGCTTTCCACGACTATCTGGTCAAGTACGGCGCAACCGATTTCCGTCGCGCACTCATGGACTTGTTCGTGCTGCTCGATACACCAATTGCAGAACGCGACCCATATCTGGAGCCGGACATTGCCGCTTTCCCCTACGTGAACGGCGGTCTGTTTAGCGAGGAGAAAATCATCGTGCCGCGCTTCACGGACGAACTCAAAGAACTCATCCTTGCCAAAGCTTCCGACGACTTCGATTGGAGTGAAATCTCTCCTACTATCTTCGGTGCGGTCTTCGAATCGACCTTGAACCCGGAGACACGTCGTTCCGGCGGCATGCACTATACCTCTATCGAAAATATCCACAAGGTCATTGATCCGCTTTTCCTCAATGACCTCAAAACGGAGTTCACACAGATTCAAGAGATCAAACAAGCTGGTCCTCGCAAGCAAGCCTTGCAGACCTTCCAAGATAAGTTAGCAAGTCTGACATTCTTTGATCCGGCTTGCGGTAGCGGTAACTTCCTCACAGAAACATTCCTCTCGCTCCGTCGTCTCGAAAACAAAGTCATTCAAGCCATGTACGGCGGGGAAAACATCCTCACGTTCGATATCCTCATCAAGGTCAATATCGCCCAGTTCTACGGTATTGAGATTAACGACTTCGCTTGTACGGTCGCCAAGACGGCTTTGTGGATAGCCGAAAGCCAGACCCTCAAAGAGACCTCTGCTATTGCAGGACGAGCCATCGATTTCCTCCCGCTCAAAACGAATGCTTATATCCACGAAGGCAATGCGCTCCGCGTCGATTGGTCAGAAGTAATCGCCCCTGATAAACTCAACTACATCATGGGTAATCCTCCATTTATAGGAACAAAATGGATGGGGAAAGACCAAAAAGCTGATGCGGATTTTGTATTGAAAGGATGGAAAAACTATGGAGTATTAGACTATGTGGCTTGTTGGTATCGTAAGTCTCTTGACATGATGCAAGGAACAAATATCCGTGCTGCGTTTGTTAGTACTAATTCTATATGTCAAGGCGAGCAAGTGCCGGTTATTTGGAGACCGATAGGCGAAAGCGGTGCACATATTGACTTTGCTTATCCTACTTTTAGATGGGATAGCGAGAGTAATCTAAAAGCACATGTGCATTGCGTCATAGTGGGATTCTCTATTGCACAGAATAAGAAAGCACCACGTTTGTATAATGCAGATGGCACGTATAAACAATGCAAACATATAAACGGCTACTTGGTAGATGCAGATTCTATTTATATCGAGGGAAGGAAACAACCGTTAATGAAGGTGCCCACCATGTATCTTGGGTGCGACTTTAAAGATGACGGCAATTTTGTGATGACCGAAGAGGAAAAGGATGAACTGCTCGCAGTAGAACCACAAGCGGCGCAATTCATTCGTCCATACATGATGGGAAAAGATTTTATCAGCCGTAAACCTCGATATTGTTTATGGTTGAAAGATGCTAACCCTGCCGACTTAAAACGCTGCCCAAAAGTATACGAACGTGTACAGAAAGTTCAAGATTTCCGCTTGGCTTGTCCGAGTCCTGACACACAACGCTATGCTGCAACGCCCACTTTACCCGTACGTTTATGCTATTATAATGTAGATTTCCATACGGATTGTATTGCTTTGCCAAAAGTAAGTAGTGAAAGTCGTAGGTATATCCCGATGGAATTATTAAGTGCGGATGTAATCGCAGGATGCAAACTGTTCCTCGTTCCATTTGCTACAAACTATGACTTTGGTGTGCTGACATCTAATATCCACATGGCTTGGATGAGAGCAACCTGCGGACGATTGAAAAGCGATTATAGCTATTCAGCGAATCTCGTCTATAACAACTTCCCATGGCCGACACCGACGGACGAACAGAAAGCCCGCATTGAGGCTACCGCACAAGCCATTTTGGATGCCCGCGCCAAATATCCGGATTGCTCTTTGGCGGATCTCTACGATGAGGTAACGATGCCGCCGGAGCTGCGCAAAGCCCACCAAGAGAACGACCGTGCGGTCATGGCTGCCTACGGTTTTTCTACCAAGATGACCGAATCCGAATGTGTAGCGGAGTTGTTTAAAATGTATCAGACATTAACTAAATAACTATTTTGTACCCCTTAAAGCACAGATATAAGTACGCGATTTCAGACGCAGGTACGCCTATTTTTATTGACGATATTACGCAAGAGAATAGGCGCAGCACTACTTATACATGTGCCGGATGTGGTAGGCAACTTTTTCCGGTACTTGCGGAGAAAAGAGAGCGTCATTTCCGACATGAGAAAGATAGCGAGTGCTCCGACTATAACCGCTACTTGCACGAGTATGCCAAAGCGGTACTGAAGAAGCGCTTTGATGAAAATGATACTTTCATCGTGCAGTATTACGCTTATCAAGAGTGCCGGTTGTTCAACTCTTGCTCTGTACGCCAAGATCATCATTGGGAAAAGTGTTCTTTTCATGGGCTGTATAAGTTAGACCTGAAGCAGTTCTATGACACTTGTACTCCGGAAAAAGGTTTCTATGAAGAAACGCCGGAGGGGAAGCGCCGCTATGTGGCAGACCTCAAGTTGACAAGCAGCGAATGTAATATTCCGCCCACTGTTCTTGAGGTCTGGGTCAATCACGAATGCACCGAAGAGAAGAAAAACTCCAACGCCCATATCATCGAAATTAAAATCACAACTGAGAAGGACGCATGGCGCGAAATCATTGAATCCGAAGATACCGACGAACTTCCTATACGTTTCTATGGCTTCAAAGATTTTGTCAATACCGAACCGCAATACACTTTCAAGCACCTGAAAGCATTGCAGGGATTAGGTGGACCTGTAGCAATAGCAACAGATGAAAGTAGTTGTGGATCCGCTATTCAGTTTGACCCTAAGAGTATTTTTGAGGTTGTTGTTTCAAGTGATGATGTGTCACTTGATGAATTTGCGAGTATATTTTCCGCTTCTTTGTACCAAGCGAATCTGGAATTTGCTTATAAGAAAAACCGCTTTTGTCGTATGTTTGCCACCATTCGCAAGGCAGACGGACACGAATATGTGCGTTGCCAATTCGCAAATCGTTACAGATGCTGCCCTTGCGAAAGATACACTTACGACCCCGAAAAAAGCAAGGCATTTTTGGAAGATTTGAAGAAGAAGGATATTGATATTTGGACATCGGTAGATAGCATTTAGTTATGGACTATATGGAGCGCATACGACGTTATTTTCTCGTTATTCGAGAATTGCACGAGATGGGTTACGAACTCATCCGCGTATGCCCTTGTGTCTCTCCTAATGGTATGAATTGGCGTTGTGCTACTACCGTAAAGAAATATACACTCAAGAATTGCGGAGCAATCTATCGAGGCCCGGAGCACACCGCTGCCAACACATCAGGAGGTGAATTTAGTTGGGGAGAATGTGAGGGATTGACTCCTCATGAAATCGCAGAGCAATTTTTGGAGCATTATCCGCACCTCGCTAAATGGGGAAAAGGTTCTGATCCGGAATACAAGGAGTGGTTCAAGCAAGCCAATGACCTTGCACAACGTGGTTACACCTTCTTTGCTTTTGGCGATTGGTGCTCATGCTTTGACCATAAGCATCGCATGTTGCTTGAACCGGAACCGCCCACCGGTGAGTATTTACCATTTCCTCCTGCCGGAGAAGTTGAATAAATTATGAGAGTTTATGAAACTGAAGAAAAGAAAGATTAAATTTGCAGCCATCTTTTTCCTATGCTGGTTTGGCTTTCTTGTCTTGGTAGTTGACGGGATCATA
>ONMT01000009.1 GCA_900319025.1 uncultured Bacteroidales bacterium | reverse complement strand
TGATGACCATGTGGCGGAACTAATCTATAAGTACCTGATAGACAATGGCGTTGGCGCGCAGTATGTCTATCGGCACGCGGGCGCTAAATCGCATATCTCCTTGGCGTTCCTGGACGAGAAAAACGATGCGCACTATACCTTCTATAAAGATTACGCGCGGGTACGCGTAGAGTGCCGAAAACTGGATATATGTAATCGCGATTTTGTGCTGTTCGGCTCCTTCTTTGCCATCAATCCTGCTATCCGCCCCTACGTCAAATCGATGTTAGAGCAAGCGCATCATGCCGGCGCGTTTATCTACTACGACCTGAACTTCCGAGAGTCACATATCGCCGAGATACCGCAGATTATATCCACAATAGAGGAAAACATGCGCCTTGCAAGTCTCGTACGCGGGTCACTCGACGATTTCAGCAACCTATACGGAACGAAAGATGTGGAGAAAATCTACGAGGAATACGTGCAGCCACTCTGTCCGTACTTCATTTGCACCAACGGCAGCGAGACTATTTATCTGCGCACACCCTCTATTCGCGCAAGTTTTCCTGTTGCCACCATAGAAACCGTCAGCACTATCGGCGCAGGCGATAACTTTAACGCCGGCTTTATCTATGCCTTACGTCGTATGGCAGGCAAAACACTACAAACCCTGTCCTTGGATGATTGGACAGGGCTTATAGATACCGGCCAGTTATTTGCACAGGATGTGTGCCGCCAGTTTAATAATTCAGTCTCTGAATCGTTTGCTCAACGAATGAGGGATTAGAAGTATTTCACTTCCTTACCTACGATACTTGAGAGCAGGTTGTTAGCCAGACGACTTGCGCCAAAGCGGAATGACTCGTTATTGAGCCAGTCTTCGCCGAGGATCTCCTTCACGAGCGTGAAGTGTTGTACAGCCTCTTCGGTCGTGCTTACGCCACCTGCAGGCTTGTAGCAAATCTTGGCGCCGGTTTTCTCTTTCCAAGCCTTGATAGCGTGGCACATGATATACGTAGCCTCCGGCGTAGCGTTGACTGCAATCTTACCTGTAGAAGTCTTGATAAAGTCAGCACCTGCAGCGATAGAAAGAATAGAAGCTTTCCAGATGTTCTCTGCGGTTTTGAGCAGACCTGTTTCAAGAATCACTTTGAGGTGATGCTGACCGCAAACGGCTTTGAGCTCAGCTATCTCGTCGAAGCACTCTTG
Organism: uncultured Bacteroidales bacterium; assembly: GCA_900319025.1. Lineage (GTDB taxonomy): Bacteria > Bacteroidota > Bacteroidia > Bacteroidales > Paludibacteraceae > Colicola. The sequence continues at coordinate 35,886 of ONMT01000009.1, read as the reverse complement.
CAGACGTCCCTCAAGGAATTTACCTACGGAGAGAACGATATCAATCTCGGTAGCTCCTGCCTTGAGAGCGAGTGCCGTTTCTGCTACTTTCACTTCCAGGAAGCTCTGTGAGGATGGGAAGACGCCAGTTACGCATGCGATATTGAATTTCGGGTCTTTGAGCGCTTTGCGAACGTACTCCACCATAGCCGGATAAACGCAGATAGCAGCTACGTTAGGCACGCCCGGATAGTTCTTGTCAAGCTCATTTACTGCTTTCGCCATGCCTTCTACTTTAGCGATGGTATCATCCGCGCTAAGAGTTGTCAGGTCGATTTGGTGCAAGCACTCTTTCCATACTTCGACATTGTTGTTCTCTGCGAAGTGGTTCTTGAGGATGTTGTCAACGTCCGCTTTTACTTGCTCATCGGTGAATGGGCACGGATACTGTGCGAATAGTTCTTGAAATTTGTCCATAGTAGTGATATTTTTAAGGTTAAACTTTTGCTTTCTTAGGAGCGGCTTTGCGTTTGGGTTTATCTTCCGCATCGGCGAGACGACCCATAATCGTTTCGTTACCGCGAACGGAGTCACCTACTTCCACAAACATTTCCGTATCGAGCGGGAGATACATATCCACGCGCGAACCGAATTTAATGAATCCCATGTGGTGGTTACGCTGTGACTTATTGCCTACTTTCGCGTAGGTAACGATACGGCGTGCCATCGCTCCGGCAATCTGTCTGACAGCAATCTGCACTTTGTTCGGCGTCTCAATAACGACTAACGAACGCTCGTTCTCGGTAGAGGACTTAGGCAGCCAAGCGCCCTTGTGACGACCTTTCTGATGCTGGCTGACTAAGATGTTTCCCTCGATAGGATACCAGTTTGCGTGCACATTGAACGGCGACATGAAGATAGACACTTGCAGCTTCTGCTCGTGGAAATACTCATTTTCATGAGTCGGTTCGATAACGACTACTCGTCCGTCAGCCGGCGCAATGAGGAAGTTCGGATCATCGACTTCGAGCACACGAATAGGATTGCGGAAGAAATAGGTAACAAAAACGAGCAAAGTAGCAGTGAGGAATAGCGTTACGGCAAACACCCAATGCGGCCAGTAAATGAAGACCGGAATGTTGATTGCAAACAAGATGAGCACTAATCCGATAATGATATTTCTACCTTCTCGGTGAATACGTGGTTTTTTCATGACCAATTAGTATATGGGAATTGAGTTAACATTACTGCGGCATCATCGAGGCCTTGTTGTAGTTTCTTTTCTATCATCATACGAAAGAAAACCGGTATATCCGCCTTGACGGTTAGTTTGACGCGTGTGTCGTTAGGCGCTACTTCTTTGAGTTGAATCCAGAAGTTACCTGCGACCGGCATGTTGTCCAAGCCGAACTTAATGGTATCGTTTTCTATTTTGTCCACGATACGAATGGTCACTTTCTGCGCCAGCCCGTCCACTTTGAACTTCACAGCATCTTCGGAGAGGTCCATTTCCTGCACTTTATCGGCAGGGATAAGGTCTCTCACGCGCTCAAGGTTCATCATGTTACTGAGCACAGGATAGACTTTATCTACCGGCGCGGGAATAGATTGTATTTTACTTTCGTACTTCTGTTCTGACATTTTATTTCTTCCATTTAGACGGATTAGCATGCCATTCGTTCAGCATTTTGAGGTCTTCTTGCGAGACATATTCGGCTTCGGCAGCCGCCTCAAGAACAGCACTAAAATTAGTTAGCGGCACAAGTGGAACTCCTGCTTTCTTCAAGAGCTTATGCCCCACTTCAAGTTCGTAGTCCATCACCGTAACGACGCCTAAGACTTTGCATCCATTATTGCGCAGCGCTTCTATCACTTTGCATGAGACATCCGCAATAGCCACTTGGTTCTCGATGACGATTACATTTTGCTTTGGTCTAAGGTCACCTTCTATTTGGTTTTCCAGTCCATGATCTTTAGGCGATGGATAGACATAGACAAAAGGCAGACTGAGCTGGTGCGCCACGAGTACACCGTGGGCGATAGCATTAGTTGCAATACCCGCTATCACGTCTGTTTCAGGGAACTGCTCCGCTACAATACGAGACATCTCCAATTTCAAGAAGTCTCTCTCTTTAGGATAAGACAGACTGCGTCTATCGTCACAATAAATAGGCGAGTTCCAACCGTTTCCCCACTTAAACGGGCTATGCGGCTGCAACTTAATCGCTTTGAGTGCGACGAGACGCTCTGCTACTATTTTTTCAAGCGATTTCATAATCTAAGATTGGTTTTTTCCATATTAAGCGCACAAAATTACTGCTTTTTTTCGGATTGTGCAAGTTTTTTATTACTTTTCGAGTCTTTTTTTGTATTTTTCCACCTGCAAGGACGCTTGACGGTGTTGCGCTTCGAGTTTTTTGATATCCTCCATGAGTATTTGCAGGCGCAGGGTCTCGGTCAAAGCGGCTTTGTCTTTGTCGGGTAACGTATAGGTATAATTCTTGTTGCCTTTCAATACCACTTTGATGGGTACGTTGGCATAGTTAGCAACAAATTTAAGAAGGTTCACCGCCTGGTCATTATCAAGCGTAGTTATCTCATGATTTCCCTCCTCATTAAAAACGTGGCAATGTCCTGTAAACGAATTAGTTACGCCGTCGGCATCGAGTTCGATTGTTCCGTGCTCAAGCGTGCGTGAACCATAGTAGAAACTGCGCACAACGGTCTTAAAATTATCGGTTACGTACGCCTGCAGGAAAATGCGTTGTCCGAGACCACTTGTCTCTAATTCGCGACGGATATAATAGCCATTGTCCTCATACTTCTCGTTCTTGACATATTTGAAGTGTTTGAGCAGCGAATCAGCAACAGGCAATTGCAGTTGCAAAAGCGAATCGGTATAAGCCATTGTTTGCTCTTGTTGGAGCATACTGATACTATCTTGTTGGCGTTTGAGTTGTCGCTGTTCGGCAACGGTTGGTTTGTGCGGACCGCACGAGGCGAACAAAGAGAAAATTAGGATAAAAAAGACGAGTTTTTGCATGTTTTTTTGGTTTTTCGCCTGCAAAGGTACAAAAAAAATGCGAAAATGCAAAAAAAAATCGTCAGAAAGTTGCACGATTATAAATTTTTTTATAATTTTGCACGCTGAAAGGTGTGTATATCCCTTTTTAAACAAAAATAAATAACTAATCATGAAGAAAAATTTATTTCTTGTGTCTGTCATTGCGATGGCAATGTTGACATCCTGCGGCACCGTGCCACAACCCGAACAAATCACAGTTAACCCAAGTCCGCTTGCAGTAGTTGGCGACAAGGTAAATGCAGACATTACAGGTACATTCCCTGTAAAGAAATTCGCTAAGAAAGGCATTTTGACCGTTACTCCAGTCCTCAAATTTGATGGCAAAGAGCTCGAAGGTCCAACCGTTACCTACGTAGGCGAAAAAGTTAAAGAGAACGGTACAACCGTTAGTTACAAACAAGGTGGTCAATACACCCAATCCTGCAGTTTCGACTATGATCCTGCAATGGCAAAGAGCGAACTCTATCTGCGCTTTACAGCTAAGAACGGTAAGAAAGAAGTTGAGATTCCTGAGGTAAAAGTTGCTGATGGTCTCGTAGTTACCGCTAAACTCGCAACCGCTGAGGACAATGAAACTATCGTTACTACCGACAAGTTCCAACGCATTATTCAAGACACTCTTGAAGCTGACATTAAGTTCATGATTCAACAAGCTGAACTCCGTAGCTCAGAGACCGGCAGCCAAAAGGTTAAAGACCTGCAAGCAGCTATTAAAGACGCTAACAACGACGAGAAGAAAGCCATCAACAAACTCGAGGTAAGCGGTTACGCTAGTCCTGATGGTGGCATGGAATTGAACACCAAATTGGCTGACAACCGTCAAGCTAACGCTCAAAAGTTCCTCCAGAAACAAATGAAGAAAGACAAAGTTGACGCTGAAATCGAGGCTAACACCACCGCTGAGGACTGGGAAGGCTTCCAAGCAGCTATGGAGAACTCTAATATCCAAGACAAACAAGTTGTTCTCAACGTGCTGAAGATGTACAGCGATCCTGAAGAGCGCGAGACTCAAATTAAGAACCTGAGCAATGTGTATAAGACTATTGCTGACGATATTCTTCCTCAACTCCGTCGTAGCCGCCTCATCCTGACCCGTGACCTCATTGGTCGTTCCGACGAGGAGATTTTGGCAGAGCTCAAGAGCGATTCATGCCAACTCAACGTAGAAGAGATGCTTTATGCTGCTACCCTCGTAGAGAGCCAAGACGAGAAACTCGCTATCTATCAAAAGGCTGCTGACACCTTTGGTGACTATCGCGCTTACAACAATATGGGTATGATTTACTTCGAGCAAGGTAACATCGAGGAAGCTCGTCGTAACTACAACAAAGCCCTTGAGATTGAGCCGAATGATCCTGACGTAAACTACAACGCAGCTCTTGCAGCTATGGCTGACAACGACCTTGCTAAGGCAGAAGAGTATCTTGGCAAAGCAGCTGGCACAAAGGGTGACCTGAAAGCAGCTCAAGGTACATTCTACACCATGAAGGGTGACTACAAAGCAGCTAAAGAAGCTTATGGCAATAGCGCAACCAACAACGCAGCTGTTCAACAAATCCTTGACGAGGACTACGCAGGTGCGCTCCAAACTCTTAAAGCAGTTAAAGAGCCGAATGCTACTACCGCATATCTGCTGGCAGTTGTAGGTGCTCGCACCAATGACCGCGACGCTGTTTACGCTAACCTTCCGGTTGCTATTGAGCGTGACGCAAACATGAAAGCAAAAGCTGCTAACGATATCGAGTTTGCTAAGTTCGCTGAGGACCCACAATTCGCTGCTATCGTTAAATAAGCATAAACATGTCAGTACTTTTCCCAAAAGTACAAAAACCACGTGAGTGGGACTATCGTCCCATTTACTATGACCCTGAAAAGGAGGCGCGCAAGGATAAACTTGCGCGTCTTCATCGTGGGTCGTTCCGAGAGCAACACGAAAAGAATATGTCAACCCAACGCTCGCGCAACACATCGCGCTTAGTGTTTTGGATTGCCTTACTCTTTTTAGCACTCGCGTTATATTTATTCCTTAGATAAAGTGGACATCATTCATCTCTTACCCGACAGTGTCGCTAACCAGATTGCAGCAGGTGAGGTTATTCAACGCCCCGCTTCGTGCTTAAAAGAGTTAGTGGAGAATAGCTTGGACGCCGGTGCTACCAACATCCAAGTTATTGTTCGTGATGCGGGTCGTACGTCTCTACAAGTGATAGACAACGGTTCGGGGATGAGTGAGACCGACGCTCGCATGGCTTTTGAGCGCCATGCAACGAGTAAGATTGCTTCGGCGCAGGACTTATTTGCCTTGCGCACCATGGGTTTCCGCGGTGAAGCGTTAGCGAGTATCTGCGCCGTGGCGCAAGTAGAGGTATTGACTCGTCGCGAAACGGATGAGGTAGGTACAAGGCTATGTATATCCGGCAGTCACGTGGAGTCGCAAGAGCCTTGCCAATGTCCTGTCGGCACAAATATAAAGGTAAAGAACCTCTTCTTTAATGTGCCCGTTCGCCGTAAGTTTCTCAAGACGGATCAAACCGAGTTGCGCAACCTGCTCAATGAGTTCTACCACATCGTTCTTGTTTATCCGCACGTACAGTTCACGTTTGTGAGCAACGATGAGATTATTCTCGAACTACCGATAGGCACAGAGAAACAACGTATTGAGGCGGTATTCGGCAAAGGTAATAAGCCTTATACGGCGCAGTTTGTGGACATTAAGACCGATACAGAGATTATTTCCATTCGTGGATTTGTCGGTAAACCGGAGACAGCGAATAAGAACCCGCAGCAGTATTTCTTTGTGAACGGACGGTACATGCGCCATCCCTATTTTCACAAGGCAGTGCTGACAGCCTATGCGGGAATGTTGCCGGGAGAACTCAATCCGTCCTACTTTATCTATTTCGATATCAATCCGGAGTTGATTGACGTGAATATTCACCCGACGAAGACGGAGATTAAGTTCCAAGACGAGCAAACGATATTTCAGATACTGTTAGCTACCGTTAAGGAGTCGCTTGGTAAATTTAATCTCACACCATCGTTGGATTTTAATCGCGAGGGAGAAATAGAAATGCCTCTACCCTCGCAGCGTACGGACAATTCGGCGTCCTTCACTACTCCTCACGTAGTGTTTGACCCAAACTATAATCCTTTTTCGCGCACGAATAAAACGAGTTCCAAGGGTTGGGAACAGTTATATGCTGAAACGAGAGAGCCGCAACTGCCGGTGAATGAGGAAGAACCTGCCCTCTTTGATATGGCATTGACGGATATCACGCCCTACCAATACAAAAGCTATCTCATTGTGCCGTGCCGATTAGGACTACTATTGGTAAATCAGCATCGCGCGCACACGTGCGTTCTATATAATCAATATATAGCACAAATAGACTTAGGCAAGGGCGCATCGCAACAGCTGCTCTTCCCAGAAGTGATTGATTTCACTCCAGACGAGATGGTGCTATTACAAACTATCTCAGAGGACTTACGCGTTGTAGGGTTTGAGTTGGACCAGTTTAGTCAGAACTCCTACTCCATCTCCGGTACGCCTGCTACGCTCAATGCGCAGGATATACCTAACACAATACACAACATATTGCACCTAATTCGTGAAACAGGTGCTAATGCCAAGGACGAGTGGCGCAAGAAAATCGCGCTTTCGTTGGCAAAAGACACAGCTATTCCAAACGGAAAAAGCCTAACCAAAGAGGAGGCACAGAAGTTACTTGAGCAATTATTCGAGTTACCTTCCTATCGTCGCACGCCGGACGGACAGACAGTCGTTTCCGTCATCACGGACGACGAAATCAAACGGAAGTTTGATATTTGACACGGCTAAAGCCGAATTTTAGATTGTACGGCTGACGCCTAATTGTAGATTGTAGATTTTAAAATTAAGATACTATGGCAGAAGAAAGAAAACAACCATCAGCAGAGAAGCTGAAAGCGTTGCAAAACGCAATGGCAAAAATTGACAAAGACTTTGGCAAGGGCGCTATTATGCGTTTAGGTGAAGATAAGATTGAAGATGTAGCAGTTATTCCGACCGGTTCGGTGGGACTGAATGTGGCATTAGGTGTTGGCGGTTATCCGCGCGGTCGTGTGATTGAGATTTACGGTCCGGAGTCCAGCGGTAAGACTACTCTCGCTATTCACGCTATGGCAGAGACGCAGAAGCAAGGCGGTATTGCAGCAATTATAGATGCAGAGCACGCTTTTGACCGCTTCTATGCAGAGAAGTTAGGTGTAGATACCAATAACCTGCTGATAGCACAACCCGACTGCGGGGAGCAAGCGTTGGATATCGCGGACGAGCTTATTCGTTCGAGCGCAGTCGATTTGGTGGTTATTGACTCCGTAGCCGCATTGACGCCAAAGGCTGAGATTGAAGGCGAAATGGGAGATAATAAAGTTGGTTTACAAGCCCGCTTGATGTCGCAGGCGCTGCGTAAACTCACTGCTACTATCAATAAGACCCAAACGACCTGTATCTTCATCAACCAGTTGCGCGAGAAGATTGGCGTTATGTTCGGTAATCCGGAGACCACTCCGGGCGGTAATGCGCTGAAGTTCTATGCTTCGGTCCGCTTGGATATTCGTAAGATTGGCCAGATTAAAGATGGCGACAATGTGATTGGTAACCAAGTGCGCGTGAAAGTGATTAAGAACAAAGTCGCACCTCCTTTCCGCAAGGCGGAGTTCGATTTGATGTTCAACGAAGGTATCTCGAAAGTGGGTGAATTAATCGACTTGGGCGTAGAGAATGGCGTTTTGACCAAGTCGGGCTCGTTCTACAGCTACGAGGGCACTAAGCTTGCTCAAGGGCGTGATGCTGCGAAGAACGTGCTACGCGAGAACCCGGACCTCGCTGATGAGATTGAAGCTAAAGTCTTCGAGGCACTGAAAAAGAAGTAGCCCAAAGCAAGCGGAATGGAGCAGAAAACGATAACGACATCGCCTGTAGAGGCTAAGCAATTAGAGTCGACGTACCGCGTGGTACGTCGCTCTGTTGATGCACGCCAGCGTGATATAAAGGTCAATCTGACGTTACTGACGGACAATAGCGGTCGTTATGTTGCCATCGATGCTCCGCTTCCGCGGTATAGCGAGCCGGAGTTTAAGCAGGTGAATTCATCTGCGCCTGTAGTGCATATTATCGGTTGCGGTCCGGCGGGATTATTTGCTGCATTAACGCTACTTGAGCACGGCATCAAACCCATCATCTATGAGCGCGGAAAAATGGTTAGTGAGCGCAAACGGGATATTGCCTTATTGAACCGAAACGAGCTATTTAATGGTGAGTCCAACTATTGTTTTGGCGAAGGCGGAGCCGGTACGTTTTCGGACGGTAAACTCTTCTCACGCAGCAAGAAACGCGGAAACATGCAGCGCGTAATGGAGTTATTCCATTATTTTGGAGCTCCTGACACAGTCTTATATGAGGCGCATGCGCATATAGGTTCGGATAAGTTACCTCGAATCATACAGAACATGCGGGAGTGTATCCTTGCTCATGGAGGAGAGATACATTTCGAGACGAAGATAGAGTCCCTTTCGACCTTCGATTTTCCGCTTTCTACTCTAATTTTGGCAATAGGCCACTCAGCGCATGACACGTACAGGATGTTAGCGCGTGAGGGTGTAGCGATGGAGGCAAAAGGTTTCGCTTTAGGTGTGCGCGTGGAGCATCCGCAGGCGCTAATCAATAAACTCTTTTATCATAATCAACCGCAAGCTATCGTAGATTTATTAGGCAACGCGTCCTATTCCCTTGTTACTCAGGTGAATGGCCATGGCGTATATAGTTTCTGCATGTGCCCGGGTGGTCATATTGTGCCGGCGGGTAGTGAGGCAAGCGGTTGCGTAGTAAATGGCATGTCGGCTTCGCATCGCAACTCGCCTTTTGCCAATTCCGGTATGGTCGTAGAGTTGCACCCAACGGGTTCGGCGATGGAGGCATTGGATTACCAAGAACAGATAGAGCATTTAGCCAAAGCGCTTGGCGGTTTGAACGCCCAGGCTCCGGCGCAGCGAATGCGTGATTTTGTGGAGGGACGTTTATCAGCCACATTACCTGCTTGTTCCTATCTGCCGGGGATAGTCAGTTCACGTTTGGACGAGTGGCTACCGGAACCTATAGGGTCGTGTCTGCGTCAAGGATTTCGCGATTTTGACCGCAAGTACAAGGGCTTTCTGACGAATGAAGCAGTGGTCGTTGGTGTAGAGAGTCGTAGCAGTTCGCCTGTGCGTATCGTACGTGATATGGAGACGATGCGGTCCGTGTCCCACCCGTGGCTTTATCCATGCGGAGAAGGAGCGGGTTACGCAGGCGGAATAACCTCTTCTGCGCTCGACGGTATCAACGCCGCAATGAAAATAGCAGCTGAATATGGAAAGTTACTTTGATAGGACCATTCAAGCGCTTGGACAAGAGACGTTTGACCATCTCCAGCGCGTAAGAGTCATACTCTTTGGAGCCGGAGGCGTCGGCGGATGGTGTGCCGAGGCGTTAGTTCGGACGGGTGTAAAGCACTTGACGATAGTGGATTTTGATGTGGTTAATCCAAGTAATATCAATCGACAGGTGGTCGCTACGCGGGACAATATAGGTGCTCCCAAGGTCAAAGAACTGCAAAAGCGGTTATTGGCTATCAATCCCGACGCCGAGATAACAACTATTAACCAACGCTATTCTGCTCAGACAGCAGAGACGTTTGACTTCAATAGTTATGATTATGTACTGGATGCCATTGACTCGGTCAAAGACAAAGCGCTGCTCCTTTACCGTGCGTCCCTATCGCATGCAACAGTCTTCTCGTCAATGGGAGCAGGACGCAAGATGGACACTACTGCCGTGCGCGTCACTGCCTTTAAGAAAGTGGAAGGCTGTCCACTCGCACGTGCCGTACGACACCAACTCAAAGCCCTCAACCTCCAACTTCAAACATCCAACATCCAACTTCCAACATCCAACTTCCAACTTCCAACATCCAACATCCTCTGCGTCTGGTCCCCGGAGTTAAGTAGTGCGAGTGGCACCCTCGCACCGGTGGTGATGACGTTTGGCTCAGCACTCGCTAACTTCGTTATTCGGGATATAGCATCGCAAGACGCTAAATGATAAAATTAGACCTTGAAACCACAAAAAAATAAACATCATTTTTCACAAGATTTCATTCCAAATTCGGACACTCTAACTGCCGGATTATTGCGAGATTATTGCGAGATTTTGAACTGACCGCAACATAACGCATTTTCCTCCATTTTTATTGCCTAACGGCGCGTATGCTTCGCGTGTAAATAAACGTTGCGCAGCAACAATAAACGTGCGCAGCACAATAAACGTCCAACGGACACTAAACAAAAAAGTGCAGTTTTGGGAACAAACAGCACTTTTTATTTGCATATATGCAAAAAAAGCCGTATCTTTGCGCGCTAAATTAACTGTCAACGATTATGAAACGCGCATTTTTACTACTGACTATTTGCTTGATGACAGCAGGATTAGGAAAAGTGTGGGGCGTGGTCACTCCGATGGCTCCGCCATACAAACCTTGCTTCACCGATATCTCCTACGACAAGAACACCAAGAAACTCAGCTTCAACGATACCTATAAACCTGATGAGGCTATCGACCGACTCTATAGTATAGAGTTTTACTATCGTACCGATAACTCACAACTTATCCGTGTGACTGAAGCAGGGCAGGTTTATACCTACGGAATGTGCGACTACATGGGCGAATACTACCAAATAACCTCTATCGCCGACCCGGATAAACACGCGCAGTTGGTCAAAGAGTTTGTTGCGCTCAAGAGTAAGGGAGCGACGCGAGTTATAGATATCAGCGCACAAATAGCCAAATGCCTCGAAGCAGGCGAAAACCGCTTATTTATTGCGATTAAAGGCGTGGAACAACAATCCGGCGAGCCATTTGAAGCCGTGCAGTCCGGCTACAAGAAAGCACGCGGAACGCATATGAATAACAATATCTCTATCAACCTTACGAACTTCGTGGATGCTAAGTTTGCTATCCGACCAACGTACGTCATCTTCGGCGATGAATATATCTACAACCTCTACTTCAAAGGCGGAGATAAGGCCTACTACCGTATTGAGTACTATAGTCCCAAAGGCTTCTGGACATCCATCTTTGAAGGCTTCTTCGAACTATGGGAAGCTCGGGAAGGCTGTACGAAGACTTTCTACCGCGACTTCAACACCACCGGCCGCTATGCCGAGGAGCGCTTCCGCGCACGAATCGAAGACCCTGTCACACACGATGAACTGATGTTAGACACTATCACCATGCACTTCCAATATATCTGGAAAGACGGCAAGGACACTAAATTCCGTCAACCTGGCGATACAATTATCTATCCCTACCCGCCTAAATGTATGGAATACGAGGTACAGAGCGAGATGGTATGCACCCGCAAGGACACCAAACGTGGCGTAGAGTATATTATGCCTCGCTGCAACGTGGAGATATTCACCGTGCCAAAGAAGCAAACGATCACTTTCCTCAATGCCGATTACACCGTGCTCAAGAAAGCTGAACTGAACTGCGGCGACGATGCCACACCGCTTGCTCCGGCTAATCCGACTTATAGTACGTACACCTTCAAGGGCTGGAACAAGGACATCACAAAAGTAGATCGCGACCTGACAGTTGTAGCGACATACGATATCGGCGACACTTATTCAATTGACGCTGCCATCAAGATACATAAGAACGAGCGCTACCCTTACGCAGGATTTGAGCAGAGCAAGACGCGCGCAATGGTTGGCGACCAGATTACGTTCACTACCGACGTGACTGCGGGCTCCAATGCGTCTGTCTATTACGAGACCGCTACTTGGAATGCAACTCAAAAAGAGTGGCTATGGAACGGCGGCAATAAATTAGCCGACTACACAACACCTAATCAGACTATTGAGTTTGAGAAAGAGCTGGACATTTGCTACTTCCCTTGGTCCAGCACTATCGCTCCGTTTGAGCACAAGATGGCTGTTCGGTTCTACATGATTATCGCCGGTGTGAAAGTGTATAGCGATCCGATAGAGTTGGACATCTACTACCCCATCCACGTAGCGAGTCTGATTAAAGAGTCGGAGACCGTTCACGGCGACCCGATTTATGAAACGATTACGTATGAGAATACAGACGGCGATTTCGGAATGAGCGCTTACAACGACATGCTACCCGCGCGCTACGACGATACGATTCGTATCTATCGCACCGATGAAGATGAGGACGGCGGATGCGTTTCCTTCGCACGTGTGATGAAGCCGACGTATGCGGTAACGAGCGGCGTGGACGAAAATAATATTGCCTACTTCCTTTGCCCCGGCGAAGAAGAAACGATAAACGTCACTGCGAAAAAAGTAATGGTGGTATTCGACAACGCAGAACCGTCTAAGGTGTGGGATTTCACGAGCGAAGGCTTCACCTATAAGCCGAAGGCATACTACGCAGAAGTAGTGAACTGCGGAGGCGGCATAACGACGGATGTGATAGACCCTGAAATGGAAGGCTATGACTTCAAAGGCTGGAAAGCAGGGAGCGATGAGTATGCTGACGATGCATACGAGAAAGTGCCGGCACTTACGGATAATATCATCTTCTTCTCCGCACAATGGAAAGAACAAGTGATTGTGGTTTATTACACCGTGACGTTCAAGAACTGGGACGAAGCTGTACTGGCAATTGAGAGTATCCAGGACGGCGGAGATGCCGTCCCGCCAACCGTTCCTGCTCGCGAAGGTTACCAATTCACCGGTTGGGACGGCGACTATACCAACGTCAAGGATAACATAGTTCTCACAGCGCAATTTAAGGAACTGACGAGTATAGAGCAAGTGGTTGTGCCCCAGAAACAAGCACAGAAGATACTGCTGAACGGTGCGCTGTATATCGCGACACCAAAAGGAAATATCTACGACGCATTAGGACGCAAAGTAAAATGAAAATAATTGAACATATTGGCGAGTACTTTTTGCTCATGGGACGCGTGTTCCACCTACCCGATAGATGGCGCATGTTTCGCCGTCAGTTAGTCCTCGAGTTGGATAAGCAAGGGCTGCAGTCCATACTGATCACTCTTATTGTGAGCGTGTTTATGGGCGCGATTATGACGATGCAGACGAAGTTGAACACTAGTAATCCCCTACTACCGATTTATACGACGGGACTCGTCACACGTGACTGTATTCTGCTTGAGTTTTCAAGCACCATCCTCTGCTTACTGCTCGCCGGCAAAGTGGGTAGTAATATCGCCTCCGAGATAGGTACTATGCGCATCACCGAACAAATCGATGCAATGGAAATAATGGGTGTCAATAGCGCCAATTATCTTATCCTACCGAAAGTGATTGCATTCATGGTCATGATGCCACTGCTGGTTACGCTGTCTATGGCTATCGGTCTGCTCGGAGGATATATCATCAGCTCGGTAACGGATATTATGACGGTCAGCGAGTACTTAATCGGTATTCAGTATGCCTTCGTGCCGTTCTATGTGTGGTACTCGTTCATTAAGACGATTGTGTTTGCCTTCGTTATTGCAAGTATGTCCAGTTATTATGGCTACTATGCCTACGGCGGAGCATTAGAAGTAGGTCGCGCAAGTACCAAAGCTGTGGTGAACTCCAGTATTGTGATATTGCTATTGGACGTAGTACTGACCAATTTGATGCTGAATTAGAATGATACAGGTAAAGAATATAGTAAAGCAGTTTGAAGGCGTGACCGTGCTGAACGATATCAGCGCGGACTTCAAGGACGGGCAAGTAAACATGATTATCGGTCAGTCCGGTTCGGGCAAGACCGTGCTCATGAAAACGATGCTGGGTCTATTTAAACCGGATGGCGGGGAAATACTGTTAGTCGAAAGCGAGAAGGCGTCTAATTTGGCACAATATAGCGAGAAAGAGATGCGCATGTATCACCGCCAAGTGGGTACACTCTTCCAAGGCGCTGCTCTATTTGACTCGCAAACAGTATTGGAGAATGTGCTCTTCCCTTTAGAGATGTTCTCCGATATGAGCGAAGAGCAAATGCGCGAACGCGCTATCTTCTGCCTGCGCCGAGTAAAAATGCCGGAACATACGTTTGACCTCATGCCAAGCGAGATCAGTGGAGGACAACAAAAGCGCGTAGCTATCGCACGCGCCATCGTGCTCAATCCTAAATACCTCTTCTGCGACGAGCCGAACTCCGGACTTGACCCGAAAACAAGTCTCGTTATCGACCAATTGATACAAGATATCACGCGAGAGTATAATATCTGCACCATCGTAAACTCCCACGATATGAACTCAATCATGGAAATTGGGGATAATATCGTGTTCCTCAAGAACGGAAAGAAAGAGTGGCAAGGATCGCGGCACGAGATTAGTAGAAGCGATAACGAGGCGTTGAACGACTTCGTCTTTGCCAGCGAACTGTTTAAGAAGATAAAGTTAGTTGAAAACCAAAAGGCGAAAACAGAATGATTAGACGCCTTGGAGACATAGTGATTGGATTGATGATTGTGGCAGTGTGTTGTTACGCTGTTCCCGCTTACCGTGGTCCCATTCAGCACGTACAAGCCGACGGAACGACTATCACGCTCTATCAGCATGGCGATGAGCATTTTCACTATTTCACCAACGCCAACGGGCAATGGATGGAACAGGACGAGCGAGGTAACTACCGCATCGTACCGGCGCTCAACGAACAAGAGATTGCTATTCGTCGCGCTGCTAAATCTATTCAGCAAACCGGCGTTGATCGACTACTCTCGCCCCGCGGACCGGTTATCTTAGTCAGCTTTGCGGACTTACCTTTTACAAGCACCCATGACGAGATGAACGATTGGGCAAACGGCGATAATTATACCTATAATGGCGCTACGGGCTCTGTGCGACAGTATTTCTCCGATGTATCCTACGGACAATACGACTTGCAGTTGGATATATTTGGTCCTTATACGATGCAAAACAATGCGGCGTACTATGGCGGCGACAGTTATAGTGATAGAGACACTTGTGTCAACAAACTCATCGTAGAAGCGTGCAAAGCAGCCGCAACAGACGGAGCAGACTTTAGCCAATATGATTCAAATAACGATGGGTACGTAGATTGGGTAGTGATTCTCTACGCCGGCAGAAGTCAAGCGGAAGGCGGTCCCAGTTGGACCATCTGGCCACATCAGTTTGAGTTATATTATACAGGTTCGACGTTCCAACTGAATGGCAAATATATTGACCATTACTGCGTACTGAACGAGATTAACTCAAGTGGCAATCGAGTGGGTATTGGTACCTTTGTGCATGAGTTTAGCCATATCATGGGTCTGCCTGACTTATACGAAACCACCGGACAAGGAAACTGGAAAACAAACGGACAGTGGGATGTGATGGATTACGGTCCTTATAACAACGACGGCAATACTCCACCTGCTTACTCGGCATACGAACGCTGGTTTATGGGGTGGTTGACTCCCACACTTCTTAATCGCTCTGTGACCGTTTCAGTGCCCGACCTGAATGAAAGTCCAGCTGCGGGTATTATCACAACAAGCGGCACACATAACTTTAGCGCATTCAACCCTAATCCTAATTCCTATTACCTCGTAGAAAATCGGCAACAGACGGGGTGGGATACGTATTTACCGGGACATGGCATGTTACTTACACATATTACGTATAGTTATACGAAATGGCTATATAATAGCGTGAACAATACGGAAAACCAATTAGGAGTTGATATCATTGAGGCGGATGGCCTTGCTCCTAAATACAAAACATACGATAGAGATAATGGTTTCTTTGGTAAGGCAGGCGACGCCTTCCCTACCGGAGCTACAACCTACGAAGGAATACAGAATTTTAAGATATCCACTATCGTGGAGCGCAATAAGACGATAAGCTTCAATCTGCGCGGCGGAGGAGAAGTCATTCCGCTATCACTCGAACAGACGAAGAGCGAGCAGAAGAGCAGCATAAAATGGATGCTTAACGGACAAATCCTCATCCAACGCGGTGAAGCAATATATGATTTAAGCGGAAAACGAATATACTAATGAAAATTATCTCCTATAATCTCAATGGCATCCGCAGTGCTATCAGCAAAGGTCTGTTAGAATGGTTGCATCAGGAAGACCCGGATGTCTTCTGCATTCAAGAGAGCAAAGCGCAGCCCGAACAGATTGATGTCATCGGAATGCAAGAATTAGGATATCATAGTTATATCCACTCGGCAGAGAAAAAAGGCTACTCCGGCGTATGTATCTTCTCGAAACAAGTGCCGGACAAAGTGGTGGCTGGTATGAATATGCCCCGTTACGACTGCGAAGGACGTGTGCTCCGCGCTGACTTTGGAGATATTACTATTGTGAACGTGTATATCCCCAGCGGCACGACAGGAGATATACGCCAAACCTTTAAGATGGAGTTCCTTGAGGACTTCCTGATTTGGATAAAAGAGTTACGTAAGGAACGCCCCAACCTTGTTATCTGCGGCGACTATAACATCTGCCACAAGCCCATTGATATTAACCATCCGGAACGTCAAGTGGGCGTGAGCGGTTTCCTGCCCGAAGAGCGCGAATGGCTGGACAGATGGGAAGCAAGCGGACTGGTAGATAGCTTCCGTATGTTTGACCAATCACCGGAGAAATATAGTTGGTGGAGTTATCGTTTTGGTGCGCGTGAACGGAATGCAGGCTGGCGCATCGATTACGAGTGGATAACCGAATCACTGAGAAATCGCGTTTATAACGCACGCATTTATAACGAGGTCGTACACAGCGACCACTGTCCCGTAGGATTATGGATAAACTAAGAACAGAACATCTATTTAAGAAATACGGCAAACGCACCGTTGTTAACGACGTAAGTATTCATTTGGAGCAAGGCGAAATTGTCGGTCTTCTCGGTCCTAACGGAGCAGGTAAGACGACTACGTTCTATATGACCGTTGGACTGATTACAGCCAACAGCGGCAAAATCTTCCTTAATGACCAAGATATAACGAGCTTACCAATGTACCGCCGTGCGCAATTAGGTATCGGTTACCTGCCGCAGGAAGCGAGTGTGTTCCGCAAACTATCGGTTGAAGACAACATCAAAGCCGTGCTGGAGATGACTAATTTCTCAAAGGAATACCAAGCCGAGAAAGTAGAGCAACTGATTCAGGAGTTTAACCTAAATCACGTGCGGAAGAACTTAGGTGACCGCCTGAGCGGTGGTGAGCGCCGTCGTACGGAGATTGCGCGATGCTTAGCTATAGAACCAAAGTTCGTGATGTTAGACGAGCCTTTTGCCGGAGTGGACCCTATCGCCGTACAAGAGATTCAAGATGTTGTTTGGCGCCTGAAAAGCAAGAACATAGGAATACTTATCACCGACCACAATGTGGATGAGACGCTAATGATTACTGACCGCGCTTATCTCTTGTTCGAAGGTAAGATTCTCTTCCACGGAACTCCGGAGGAATTAGCGGCCAACCCGATTGTACGAAAGAACTATTTAGGCCGCGACTTTGAATTGAAGAAGAAAACTCATACCGCTGATGAAGAAGCGTAGTCCATATATCATAATGCCTGTAAAGGACTCTATTGAGACCGCCGAGCAAGCTATTCGCGCGATTGTGACAAGCGGCTACACGCTGACCGTGTACGACGATAACTCCTCCTCGGAGAATGCTGCTCAATTAGATAGTCTGGCAACAGAATTAGGAATAGAGGTTGTGCATATAAGTGCACTGACAGACCATCCGTCGCCCAACTATCGATTGGTGCTTAATACGGCACAACAAAAAGCTATCGCAGACAAGAGTGATTTGGTGATAGTAGAAAGCGACGTGATTGTGCGGGAACAAACGATTGCTCGCCTACAGAAAGCAGCGACCGAAGGTGTTGGAATGGTGGCTTCTGTGACGGTTGATGAGCAAGGAAGTATCAATTTCCCCTATGAATACGCCAAAAAGTATAAGCAAGACGGCGAATGTAGTAAGCGTTTCTCGTTCTGCTGTACGCTTCTCACAAATGCGTTTCTACGAGCTTACAGTTTTGAGCAATTAGACCCGACAAAAAACTGGTACGATGTGCATATCAGTCACATGTCACGAGACTTAGGGTATAAAAACATACTTCTTATTAGTTCTCCTGTTTTACACAAGCCGCACTCCAGCAGGCCGTGGAAACAACTCAAATATACCAATCCGCTACTGTATTATTGGCGCAAGCTGACGCAGCACAAAGATAAGATATGAAACCATTAATATCCGTTATAATGCCAGCTTACAATGCTTCTGAATGGATAGAAGAGGCATTGCTGTCAGTTATCGCGTCGAAGTACCGACCGATAGAGGTCATTGTGATGGATGACGGGAGCAAAGATGATACATTAGTTAAAGCCCAAGCTTTCGCTGAAAAGCATAGGGAAGTCATTGTCTATTCGCAACCCAATAGTGGTGCTTCGGCAGCCCGAAATCACGCCATCCGACTCAGTCACGGCACGTATATACTCCCCGTCGATGCGGATAATATTATCGACCCGCTTTATATTCCTGAGGCGGTTAATGTATTGGAGAAGCGCGAGGAAGTGAAAGTCGTGAGTTGTCGTGCAGACTTTTTCGGCGACAGGACAGGAGAATGGAAATTTCCAAAGTTCAGTAAACGTCTTCTTGCTCGCAAGAATATGATAGACACATGCGCCATGTATCGCCGTGCTGATTATGACATGACGAGTGGATATATGGAAAACTGTATTGCTCGTGAAGATTGGGATTTCTGGCTCTCTATTTTCGAGCACGGAGGTGAGTTTGTCCGTTTACCGGATATTCGTTTACATTATCGGGTTCGCGCCGATTCTAAACGTGTAACAGACCGTCTGCTTAAGCGCCAGGTAGTGGATGCTGTTAACCAACGCCATGCGGATTATATGCGCCGCTATTTAGGCGGGCCACTTCACTATCACCGCTCGTGGTCGCGGGCAATCAATTTCTTTCGCACAGAGAAGCAGGTCGGGTCTTTTGATCACTGGTTAGACGGAACAATCATCTACGATAAACGCAACACGTTGCGCGTCTATGAGGACAAAGTAGTTAAGTGCTTTGCTATCCCGCCGCTATGGAGAGGGATAATCTATGGAATCTTTGCCAAATCAAAAGCACGCCGCAGCTATGAATATGCGCAACGCATGATAGGCCTTACGCCAGAACCGATAGCCTACCGCGAAGTACGAGTTTGTGGCATTCTACGAGAGAGTGCATACGTATGCTATTTATCGGAAGGGACTCACACATTCAATGAACTAATTGGGAATAAGGCTTTCCCTAATCGCAAGCAGATTTTACAAGCGATAGGTCGGTTTACAGCTACGCTACACCAACAAGGTATTCTCCATCGCGATTACTCCGGCGGAAATATACTCTTTAACGATGACGGCAGTTTAGTTCAGGTGATAGACTTAAATCGCATACGTTTCTGTCGGTTAAGTAAGCACGAACGGCTGCAGAACTTCGAGCGGTTGAATATTGATAGAGAGGCTTTGCGCACGATTGTGACTGCTTACGCTGAAGTGATGGTAGAAGACGCAGAGTTGGACTGTGAATATGTTATCAACCACCGTTGGCATAAGCATGTAAAAAAGGGAATAACTCATTTGGATGACTAAAGTTGAGCAATATCAATCAGTTGTAGGGCGCATTAACTGGATACTATTCCTTGTAGCAGTGTTCGCTTTGCCCTTTCCACAAATTATTAGCCGCTACGCGTTAGTAACTTGGCTGGTAGGTTGGGTATTGGAACTGCGTTGGCTGCAATCGTCCCATCTCAAAGAACAACTATCCCATCTCAAATATATCACTCCTATTCTGCTGTTTGGTATATGGTACGCATGGCGTGCGCTATCAGGCTTATGGAGTCCTGACCACCGTGCTTGGAGCTTTATGATGGAGCGATATATGACCTTTGGATTATTAGTTCCGGTAGCATTATGGGGAGTAAACGCACGATATGATTGGCGCATAGCAGGCAAGGTATTAGCGATAGCATGCGCTCTCTCAGTGCCATTCTATGTTATTTTCTTTACTGCTCTACATACGCATCCTGAGTGGGTTAAAGCATTAGGCTACCAAGATTGGAATTTCACCGTCTCTAACTGGTGGCTAAGTTTCATGGAGAACTGCTCCTATATTAAGCACCGTTTATTTTGGTGTACGACGCAACTAATAGGCGTTGTCGCTGCTTTTCAAGTGTGGAAAAAAAACACGGATGCTAAGAGTGTAATGCCTATTCTAAAATGGCCATTAGCACTGATTATGATAAGTGCTATTCCATTGAGCGGCTCACGACAAACCATATTCACGGCAGCCGCGTTACTTGTTATTGCCATTATATCGATACTACCAAAGAAGCATCGGTGGTTATATGGAACAGGGGTCGTAGTAATTGGATTAGCCATCGGCTGTAGTGTGCTCATCACGCATCCGCGAATGAAAATTATTATGGCAGATGAATTGAGTTTAGAACAACTCACAAAACATGAGTCTCGGTTAGGTATTTGGAGTGTAGCATTAAGCGAGCCTAAAGACTACATTTGGACAGGACTTGGTGGCGGACAGAGTGTTAATTATCTGAAAACCAAATATAGTGAGCTTAAAATGCGTCATTACCTAGACAGGAACTACCATGCCCATAATCAATATCTTGAAGAATTTATGGAACTTGGTATCTTTGGGTTGATATTCTTCGTTCTTGCCTGGTTGTCTATTTTGCTTCTTTCTGAAGGAATAGGGAAACAAACAGCCGCCTATTTTGTGGCGGCTTATGGGTTGAACATGCTTACGGACTGCATGTGGGGGAAATTTGACGGCATTGCGCTTTGGGCGGTGATGATGATAATTATCCTGCTACAGTCTCGCAGCACAAAGCAACTCACTTAGCGTCACGTCCCCATTTCCACCTATTATGTGACCACAGCCACATTTCAGGCTGTTCGATGATGTTTGCTTCCAACCGGCGAGCAAACTGTTCTGTAATCTCGTTTGGCTTGGTATTAGGCGCATCGTCCGTAATCAAATCGACCCGCGCAACATAATGTCCACGTTTCGGACACGTCATGTGTACATATGTTACAACATAGTCAAATTTCTTAGCTAATAGCTCGCCACCATCCAAAAAGGAAGTATCTTGGTTAAGGAACGTAGTCCAATAATGGGCATTACGAGGTGATGGTTTTTGATCGGATATGAGTCCAAGTGTGAAATGAGCATCGGCTTTCTTAAGTTGCACCAATTGGCGCAGTAGCGAATTCTTTTCAATGCCACTACCTACTCCACTTCGTTTTTCACGTACTGCAGTCATAGCATTATCTGCAGAATGGCTTTTAAGTTTACGATACACATTATAATGCTGCATATTCGGTTGCTTAAAACGATGCTGAACTTCGGCAGTCCATTCCCAGTTACCAAGGTGACCCAACATGAAAATAACGCCACCTTTAGTTTGTGCCCACTGCTCTACTTTATCCACATTGATAGACTCAAAATGCGTCTGCATCTCCGCATCTGTTGCACGATAAGACCAAATCACTTCGGCAAAGATATCCACTAAGTGATGGTAAAATCGTTTCTCAATTAACTTTAACTCTGTCTCGCTTTTATCAGGGAAACTAAGTCGTAGGTTCTTTCTCACAATCTTCTTTCGGTAACCACAGATGTGGTAAATAAGCGGATAGGTAAAGATATCTCCGATAGCATACAAAACACGAAGAGGGAGAAGAGAAAATATGGCAATTAATGTTTTCATAAGTGGGATAAAAGAGTCATTATATATTGGGTAAAGGCTTTTGCCTTCGTTATTCTTTCAGAACTATGATTTGTCTCCACAATTGGTCTATCTACAGCAGCATCAATAATGGAGCAACCAGTAGAATCAATATATGCGAAACCATCCACAAAGTGGTAATAAGCAAAAGAACTCTCCTGTATTGGTTTGGCGAAACAGAAAGGCGAATAGTCGAGTTGGAGTTGTTGTAAGATTGTTGGTACCCAATCAATTTGTGAGCACAAGGTTGAAATCGTTCTTGGCTGCCGTATCGCGCCACCAGTAAAAATGATTGGTATGCGATAGCGTAACGTATCGTAATTGCTTATGCCATCGGGATAGGGATAGCCGTGGTCAGGAATGAGCACAATAACGGTGCTGTCCCAATCGGGACTCCGCCGCAGTGTGTCAACAAACGCACCAAGACAACTATCCGTATACGCAACCGCATTGAGGTAGCCGTGCTTATAATGATAATAAGGCACTTCGAATGGTTCATGGCTTGAGAGACTCAAGATAACGTCAAAATGAGGATTTGTCGTTCGTCGTTGGCATATATCGTGGGCTGCATAGTCAAAAAGAATATGATCCTGCACTCCCCATTTGCTATGTCTATGAGCCATTGGGAAATCATGATCTGAAACACGTTGGTCAAAGCCCCCTGAGACGAGATAGGAGCGCATATTGGTAAAGTCCTCATCTCCACCATAATAGAATTTCAGGTCATATCCAACTTCTTTTAGGACATGGCCTATCTGCGGGAGTTGTTGCGCTTTGGAGGGCACCATCATTACGGACGAGGTGGCGCATCCAGGGAAGGCTCCAAGTACTGCCATTACACCACGATCAGTGCGGTAACTATTGGCAAAGGCTCGATTGAAAAAGACACCCTCTGCTGCCAGTCGCTGCATATTCGGCATCACGTCCCATGCGTTTGAGGAGAAACTCTCAAGGATACAAAGAACAATATTGGGACGTAAGGTTGTGAAAAGCGTGTCGGGCGATGAGGTAGAAACGCTTACCATCTGATGCACTGTTTGTTCACACTCGCTATCGGGCATATATACATATCGTGTGTTATCCAGGTGATTCTCACTAAGCGATTCTACGAGGTTGAAAACAGGATTGATAGCTGCGAGATTGAGCATACGATTGTCGGAGAAATAGACGCGTCCTGTGTTCATTGTTGACACGGTGACACTTCCTCTGATAGGTAAGAAGAGCAAGGCAGTCATCAAGAGCAAGGTCGCGGTTGTACCAATCTTAGACCAAACTGTGCGTTGTTGCTTAGGTTTTCTATGCATTAGACGAGCGTATAACCAGAACCATACTGCAAATAGAGATATAAAGAGAACAAGCCCTATGAACCATAACCACCATGGTGCACATGCAAACACTTCATTAGGCGAGCGCAGGTAGTCAAAAACATCTTTGTCAAGATGATAGCCCCAACTTGGGAAAGCGCCATTATCACCTACGACAATCAATAATACAACAAATAGAAAAACACAGGTGACTGCATCGGCTATTCGCTCTATAATAGCCCATTTGCTCCATACGCTTACACAAAGAAGCAAGCCATATACTATGGTTAAATATGCTGCCGTGCTGAAATCTAAAGGCAGCCCATGCCATGGAACAAGGAACCAATCGGTCCAACTAATACCACCAAGGAAACGGTATTGCCATATCATAAAAAGCATCTTCTGCGCCACAAAGAAGATAATCCAAAATAGGTAATATGTTATGAATAATCGGACTCTGTCTTTCATTTTATAAATCTACACTAAAAGTTGCCAAAATTCCGGTTGGAACATTAAGTATTACGGAGGCGCGATTGGCATATGGAATGTCTTGTGTAAAAGCCAATTCAGCTAAGTCATTGCTAAAATCCCAAACGTTATATCCTTCAAGTCGTAAACGCATTTCGGTATCATTGACGTTCCAACGACCTTGAACATGCAGGTCGCACATAAAGACTGCACCGTGTCGTGAGCCAAAATTACCATCAGTTGGATTCGTACCACGAGAATCGAGAGGGCGAAGAACAATATCTTGACCATCTTGATAATAGCGGTATGCGGTGAATGGTTTGCCATCCGTCCACTTAAAAGTAAAGCCTGCTTGCACCCACTTACAAATATTATACGATAAATAGAATCGTGCTACGAACCCTTTATCTAAGTCCATTCGACCAACGCCCGGATACTTGCCATTGGGATTGTGAACCACCATCGTTGTATTGGGATTAGCCGTGGATTCGGATAATATACCCATCGTGTTGGAATTTGGTCCATTTCCCAAACCTGTGTAACCTGCTGCCTGCATAGATTGCCAAGACAAAGAAAGCATTACTTTTTTGCCAGAATAAGTATAACGAGATAGTTGCGAGAAAAAATAGGGCGAATTCATTAACCCATTTGAACCAAACGGAGGAGTATAGCCCACTTCAAACCTGTCATTAGCCGCATAGGTATGCCACACATTAAAGAACTTCTTGTAACTATTCTGTAATACAACTTCATGTAGTCCGCCCTGTTTATCGTATGCGTGAAAGCGAATAGGGATATTTACTTCCACATAGGACGTTTGCAGTAGATTGGGTTTATAGGAATGATATGCGCCACCCGTGTGACTTGCTACGATATCCGTTCCTGCATAATAGATATTGGCATTAAGGTAGTTGTTGGAGAAATAGCGCAGATAATCCATCGTAAAAGGTAAACGATTGTAGTCAGCAGTTATGCCTATCTCAAACCAGTTGCAAGGATGGATATTAAAGTTTGCACCGGCTTGAGCATAAGGTGATATCTTACTTTTCCCATTCCCTAATATTAACCCATCGAACGTAAAATCGATATGACCATTAATATCAACCCAAGGAGCCAGTGGATAATGAGCTTTGATGCCGATGGTGTTTTCCAAAAGCCCCGCAGTAAAGTTTTTGGAAGTCCACTCGTAGCGATATATATCAGTTGCAGAAGAAGCAACTGGGGATTGTAGATAGAGTATATTTTCCCACTGCATTTGCGTAGGGTGGAAGAACACAAGCGAGTTATAGGCATCCACATATACCGAGAGCCATTTCAATACGGGTTGCTCATAATTCACAGCCCAGCTTAGTAAATGGGTCTTTGCATTTGGCACCCAAGGTTCAAAACTCTCTCCATCTTGGTCTATGATATTACGACGAAAAGCTATATTGTCGTGTTTCGCTATATTACTCTCCCATGTTAAACCTGTTGTTAGGTGCTCTCGTTTCATAAATAGCGAGCCGGTATAGTTTTTGAGGTCGTATATTTCATTGTGGTTAAAGAGATTCTCGCTACCACCATCCGCCTTACCTGAGAAGTTAAAGCGATAACCCAATTTAGTAAAGACTTTATTGGGTTTTACGGGCAGATAGCCATCTGCCTGAACAATATAGTACGGCGCAGTATAAAAAGGGTCATCAAGTATCAAGCCACATTGATCTTGCTTGGTTATAAGTCGTTGTCCATAAGCGGCATAGAGATGTTGACGGTATGAGTTTCCTTCTTTATCACGGAATGTATAAGAGGCTTCCAGTGTTCCTGCCCCTTTCTGATGTCGTCGCTCTGTGATGTGCTTATAGGTATCAGCACTTTGTACTGCAGAGCGATGGAAAAGATTAATTATCTCTGTTGTACCAGCAGCAGGAGCGCCATTACCTACTTGCCCAAAGTTGTAGGAAGCTTGTACATAATCGCGTGCAGTAGTATCCGTGGCAAAATAAAATTGTCCAGTATGGATATTAATGGCTAAATTGTATCGCTCCATATTGGGAGCATAGTGCGTGTTACCTGTTTGAAAGCGGTCATCCACACGGAAACCATCTATATAGTATCTATTATTGGTGCATGGTAATCCATCCACAGCGATTGATAAGCGATCGGGCAACCACCATTGTCCTGTGGTTAGGTTTTCTACAATTGTATGGTCATTCAATGCTTCAAGGTAATACACCAAGTCACTCCGGTGATACCACTCGCGGAAGAACTGCGAAGGGACTGAGTCTATACCTTTCATATCGGTGTAGGTGACATTAACAGCAGAAGCGGATATCGCCAGCACCAAAAGAAAATATATTATGTAACGCCTATTTATCACCTACTTTAGACTTTTTGTATTTGAGAATATCGAGATTATAAGCAAGGCCTATACGTAGCTGATGGAATGGATAGTCTTTAATGCCATATTGATAAGCGACAAATGGTTCAAAGCCTTTGATGTGACCATTCACTTGCGCTTTTATTGACATAGGACGATCTCCTGATTTTTCCCATCCCATATATCCGCCCCACGTAGCACGCAGAGAGACATATTTAGCTTTGGCAAATAATTGCAATCCGTACATTAGTGCATCGTTTTGGCGACCATTATCTGTTTGCCAGCACAAAAATCCCAGGCTACCGGCTAATCGTAACTCAAGAAAAGCGTTTTCATTATCCATTGCGCTTACACCTTTTCCGATATACATTGATTTTCCGACTGCCACATCAAACCAATAGCCGGGGCTATCAAAGTATCGGGCTTTGTCAAAGCTTCCTCCGCTGGCTGTTTTCAATGCGGCTCGGAACGCTATATCGGGAGTATACTTACGCGCTTTAAGTAATTGAATATCCGTTGAGACATAAACATCTCCCGCTTCATGACCTTGAATAGGTTCTTTATCTTGCAATCTGCAAGTGCGTTGTCTCTCTAGCGTCATGGAGTACCATTCCATAATTGGCATCCAGACACTTAAGTTCACTCGGTCAGTCCAAAGAGGGATATTCACGCGCGCATACAAGTCGGCTGTTTTATCTTTTTCATAGCCAAAGAATCCGTCTGTCGCTAATTCCATCCGCAAAGCGGGTTGCGTACGACCATCTAACATATCAGGTACGGGTAAAGCATTCGGGCCGAAAAATGCGGGTGCTATACCAGTTGATTCACTTAATTTAGGAGGAACAATAGGTACAGCTGCGTACGGAAAAACAGCATCAAGGAGTAGTAATATGAAGAGGATATGTCTTCTCAACGGTAGGATAGTGTTCTGAGTTTAGCGCCTCGGTTGCGTTCCGAGAGCCGCTCGGACTTAGTTAGTTTGGTATATTGTAATAAAGGCTCCAAACTAAATCTGCAAACGACTTGCTGCTGATGGCTTAGTCCATAACCTTCTAAATAAAGCAAGTTCCATCCTGCATAGGCGGTTACGAATGACCGACGAATGAGATAGAAGAATACATCCGTCCGATTATATATTCGTGCTTGATATCGTGAATCGCCTTGGTTAACTAATGGACCATATCCAGAATAAAGTGGCATCTGATTGTCTCCGAAGTAGAATTCATTACGTAATCCGATAAATCGCCAACCCAAATAGAAGTCGGCGTGAAAACCATGGCAGAACCATTGTTGCGCCTTAACGCGGTCGCGTTGGAACGACCCGATATATCCGGCTTGAAGGCTAAGGCTATCAAGAGGAGTAAGATATCCAACACTGACGCCAATAAGAGGATTTATGACAATATCGTCACAAACGCCAAGAATTTTTGTTGAATGGCTGAGGTGATTCAGTTGGGCATTACCACCGACAAAGAGCCAATTATACTTGAATTTACCTGCAGCGACAATCCGAAAGGCTTCTCGCGTTTCATTATTCATCATTCCCCTCCAATCGCAGAACA
Source organism: uncultured Bacteroidales bacterium (assembly GCA_900319025.1). Lineage (GTDB taxonomy): Bacteria > Bacteroidota > Bacteroidia > Bacteroidales > Paludibacteraceae > Colicola. Next base: position 8,314 of record ONMT01000009.1, on the reverse strand, counting down.
AGTCAGCATATCCCCATTTACTATGGTATTGGAAAAGTACGCCTTGAATATTGGGATAGACAAAAGCAATTGAGTCGCTACGTAGGTAATCGGGCAAAGCTTCGGTAAGCATATCGTATGGAACGAAACCGAAGTTTAGGCGGAAACCTTTGGCATCGAACTGATAGTAAACAGTTGGCGTAACGAAACAATCACGCCATTTGGCGCCAAATGGTTGAACGTAACTCACTCCTGCCATTAACTTGTGCGTACCACCAATCGAATCGTTGAAACCGACACCGATTGTAGGCGTTAGACGCACGCCAAAGATAGTTTGTGACGGCTCATAAGGATGATGAATCTCGCGGTTGTCAAAATTCGTAACAAAGTCCACGTTATACAAGAACTTTTGGGCACTGGCAAAACCGGCACCCAAAAGCAAGATACATATTACGAGCGTTTTTCTCAACCAAACAAGTTTTTAAAGAAGTTTTTCTTATCCGCACTACCCGGTACGATATTCGGGCTATTTTGCAATTGTTCAATTAGTTTCTTTTCGTCCTTATTTAGTTTTTCCGGGATATAAACGCCGACATTAATGAGCAAGTCACCTGTGCCATATTGTCGCGCGTATTGGTCAATAATCGGTAGACCTTTTCCACGCATACGAAGTACTTTTCCAGGTTGCGTTCCGGGAGTGATGGTAATTTTCACGTCTCCGGTTAATGTTGGGATTTGGACTTGTCCGCCGAGAATAGCGGTAGGCATATCAAGGAGGAGGTTGTAAATAAGGTCATTCCCTTCGCGTACCAAATCTTTATGTTGTTCTTCTTCGACGAGAACGAGCAAGTCTCCGGGCACTCCGCCACGTGGTGCGGCATTACCTTTTCCTTGAACCGGTATTTGCATTCCGCCACTCACGCCGGCAGGAATTTTGATTGTGATTATCTCTTCGTCACGAACGACACCATCTCCTCCGCAATGGGTACACTTATTCTTAATAATTCTTCCTTCGCCATGACAAGTAGGGCAAGCTTCTTGGACTTGCATCATACCAAATATACCGCGTTGTGTACGAACGACACGGCCCGAACCTTTACAAGTTGGACACGTTTCTCCGCCACTTCCATCCGCGCTACCCGTTCCTTGACAGTGTTTGCACTCGACGAGTTTTTTGACTTTGATTTTCTTTTCGACGCCGGTAGCAATTTCTTCTAATGTAAGACGCACTTTAACGCGCAAGTCTGTTCCTCGGCGAACTCGTTGTCCGCCTCTGCTACTACCGCCTCCGAAGAAGGAAGAGAAGTTTCCACCTCCCATTCCCCAACTCTCGAACAAATCACCGAATTGTGAGAAGATATCTTGCATAGAGAAGTCACCTCCGCTGAACCCACCAGCTCCGCTCATACCAGCGAAACCGAATTGGTCATAACGCTGACGTTTTTGCGGATCGCTAAGCACTTCGTACGCTTCGGCAGCCTCCTTGAATTTTTCCTCGGCTTCTTTGTCGCCGGGATTTTTATCAGGGTGGTATTGTATCGCTTTCTTGCGGTACGCCTTTTTTATTTCTTCAGCAGTAGCCGTTTTAGCCACTCCTAAGACTTCATAATAATCTCTTTTCTCAGCCATGATTTTACTCTCCTACAACAACTTTGGCAAAGCGAATTACTTTGTCACCTAACTTATAACCTTTCTGCGTGCAATCAATAATTTTGCCTTTTTTGTCTTCACCAGCAGCAAAAGTTGTAATTGCTTCGTGCTCATCGGTAGAGAAATCCACTCCTTCGGTTTCGATTGGATGCACATCGTGTTTATCGAGGAAGGAAAGGAATTTCTGTTGGATAAGACGAACACCTTCTCGGACAGCGTTAATATCGTCGGATTGCTCCATAGCAGTAACGGCGCGCTCGAAGTCATCGATTAGGGGAAGCATCTCAGTAAAGATTTTCTCTCCGGCGGTTTCGATTAGTTCGAGTTTTTCTTTATTCGTGCGACGACGATAATTGTCAAACTCTGCCATTTGGCGCAGTTTGATATCCTCCAAGTCTGCCACTTTCTGCTCGAGTTCAGCCACTTTTTGTTCAAGTTCTTCGATGGGATTGCTTTCTTTATTCTCCTGCGGCTGCTCTTCAACCGTCTGTTGCACCTCGTTTTGAGGCTCTTCGTGTTTATGTTCTTTCTTACTCATATGCTGAAATATCATTTGTCAAAAGTTGTTTATCAATAAGCGTGCCAATTGTCAGTTTCTCTGCCAAATTGTCAGAATAAGGCCATTATATCCGTCAGTTTTGGCACAATATATGTCGCAGTTTGCCCCTGTTCCGGCGATTGACACAGCCACAATTGGTCAATTCCCGCCGCTTTAGCCCCCTCGATATCGGAACTATAACTATCGCCAATCATGAGCGCTTCATCCGCCGTCACGCCGTTCATCTCCAGTGCAAATTCAAACAACTTGGGATTCGGTTTGTTCATCCCCACTTCTTCACTGATGATGGTGTGGGTAAAATATTTCGCCAATCCCGAGTGCGAAAACTTGTAGTACTGCACCTCCTTAAAGCCGTTGCTGATAATCGTCAGAGGATACTTGGCAGCCAAGTACTTCACGACCTGCTCTGCATCAGGCAGCAAGGAAAAATACTTGTTCGTCAGCTGTAAAAACTCATCGCCCATCTGTAAGGCTAATTGTTTCTTTTCCATGCCGCGAAACTCGGGATAGTTGTTCACCATCAGCGGATAGTAAAAGCGTTCGAAGTGCAGTTGCTCTTTGGTTACCTCACTGCGTCCGTACTTGCTCCATAGCTCCAGATTATACGGTTCGTAGGTATTGAAGAAGTCGGCGACGGTCTCATACAACTCGTTGAGGTGATAGCGCTCATAAATAACGTGCAATGCTTGCTCTGCGGCATGCGACCAATCACCTATTGTATCGTCCCAATCGAGAAATATGACTTTATATTGCTTCATTTTTTCCATTTTTCGGGTAGTGGTATAAAGGATTTGAGTCTATCAAAAAGCACCTGCCAAATAATCGGCAGCACAATCATCGCGGCGACATAAATCCAGTAATCGACGGCCGGCGAACGATACCAGAAGTCGTTACGGAAAGCGTCTATTTGCGCGGCATCGCGGGTAAGCGTCACAGCCAGCCAAATAATGAGGAAGCGCACCAAAAGATGATGCATCATGATGGACCAGGTATTCGCACCAAGCAGGTGTTCCAGCCGATTGGCAGGCGTTTTGCGGGCAATCAACATACTCATCATCGCCCAGAACAGACAGCCTAACGCTCCGGCGCAAAGCGGACGGATGACGTGGCCTTCGAAGTTCATGAAGACGAGAACATAATACCGCCACTCGCAAGTAAGTGATGCCCACCAAAAAAGGAAAACGACGAGGGTGATCCAGCATAAGCGATTGGGAGTGAGCAGCGGTTCGATATACCGGCGGAAGCACCGGCCGAGTTGTATGAAAAACAAGGCATAGCAGGCACGTTGCGGGATGAGCCAGTAGTGCGAGGCGAAGAACTCGAATCGGGCACTATACAGGGCAAGTCCTGCTAAAAGGGCGTAGATGATGAGTAATGCCCAGTCGGGAAGACGCTTTGTCAGCAGATGGAAAAGGCCGTAAACCAGCATCGCGACATACAACACACCGATAAACCATGTTGCGAGATTGAGGTAATACTGGTGGCCTGTCAGGAAGGGCTCGACAAACAGATTATGCGCAGTCCAGATACTTTCAACCGGTGGCAAGTAGTTCGTAACGGCATTGGCAGAAAGGAAGCTGACAATACCGGCATAAACAATGTTCCAGCCAATAAGCGGGAGCGCGAGGGTCTTCGTCTTTCGCCAAACAAACCGGCCGAAAGTTCCCCACTCCATATCGCGGAAAAGATAGCCGCTGACGAAGAAGAAAAGCGCCATGTGATAACAGTAAATCGGGAAACGGCGTTCCACGATTTCAAGCCCAGGGAATGCGCCGACATGGCCAATCACGACCAATATAATCGCGATAGACCGCAAGATGTCGATATGTCTCAGGCGCGCAGTCGGGGCAATCATAAGCGGTTAAAACATGGTCTGCTGGCCGTCGCGGGAAAGGATGTTCTTACCAAGATGACGATATGCCAATTCGGTAGCTTCTCTTCCGCGCGGCGTACGTTTAATAAATCCTTCTTTAATAAGATACGGTTCGTACACATCTTCAATTGTTCCTGCATCTTCGGACATAGCGGTAGCGATGGTATTAAGTCCGACGGGGCCTCCTTTGAACTTGTCGATAATCGTGCAAAGCAGTTTATTATCGACTTCGTCGAGACCAAAGGTATCAATGTTGAGTGCTTCGAGCGCATAGCGCGCAATGTCCAAGTCGATTGTGCCATCTCCTTTGACTTGTGCGAAGTCCCGGACACGTCGAAGGAGTGCGTTCGCGATACGTGGAGTACCTCTGCTTCGTCGAGCAATTTCGCCGGCCGCCTTGGAATCAATATCAATACCGAGCAAGCCGGCAGAACGAATAACAATTCCGGCTAACACATCGGCATCGTAGTATTCGAGGTGGCAATTGATGCCAAAACGGGCACGTAGCGGGGAAGTAAGTAAACCGGAACGTGTAGTTGCGCCGATAAGTGTGAACTTATTTAGGTCAATCTGAATGGTTCTCGCAGAAGGTCCTTTATCAATCATTATGTCGATTCGATAATCTTCCATGGCAGAATATAGGTATTCTTCCACGATAGGACTGAGACGATGAATCTCATCGATAAAGAGGACATCATTTTCTTCGAGGGAAGTAAGAAGTCCAGCCAGATCGCCAGGTTTGTCGAGAACGGGACCGCTTGTAACTTTAAATCCGACACCCAACTCATTCGCGATGATGTTACTGAGAGTCGTTTTTCCCAATCCGGGAGGGCCGAAAAGTAGGACATGGTCAAGCGCTTCGTTTCGCATTTTGGCAGCTTCGACAAAGATTTTGAGATTGCTTACGATTTTGGTTTGACCGGCAAAGTCAGCAAATCGCAAAGGTCTCAAGGCGTTGTCCTGTTCTTTTTCGGACATTTGTTGTCTTATATCAAAATCATTTTCCATCTGTTGTAGTACGGAATAGGGTTTCTAAATTGGATATTTCGTTAATTGGTTTATCGGCTTTAATAGTTCCGTGGTCAAGAATGATGACACGGTCGCACATTTCTCTCACTTCTTGTAGGATATGCGTAGAAAGGATGACCATTCTATCTCGTCCGAGTTGTCGGATTAGGGTTCTTATTTCGACGAGTTGGTTAGGATCCAAGCCGGTAGTTGGTTCATCTAAGACGAGTAAATCCGGGTCATTGAGTAGAGCTTGAGCGAGACCGACTCTTTGTCTATATCCTTTGCTAAGTTGTCCAATTCGTTTGTGGGCTTCGGGCGTTAGTCCGACACGTCGGATAAGTATTTCGACTCTTTCGGCATCGGTATCTTGAAGTTTAGCCATGAAGAGGAGATATTCTCTGACATACATTTCGTCGTAGAGAGGATTTCGCTCGGGCAGATATCCGATTCTGTCGGGAACATTGGCAGTTCCATCGAAGTTCAGAAGTCCAACGATACATTTCATGAGTGTGGATTTTCCGGCTCCGTTTGGTCCGAGCAATCCGACGACTTCTCCGTCTTCCATGGAAAGGGAGATATCGTTTAGAACAAGCTGTTTGCCGTAGGACTTATTGATATGTTGTAAACATAGGGACATAATCCGCATTATAAATTAGCGCGCAAAGGTACGACTTTTATTTGGTTTATACAAATAAAAAGTGCAACTTTCGTTAAAAAGTCGCACTTCTGTTTAGATACCGAAAAATTGTTCAGGATTTTCGGGAACGTTTCCGCATTTCACCGGGAACGTTACTGGATATTTTGTGCTGAACAATAGTTCGGGTAGTTATTTGCATCCGAAGAGACGTTTGAGCCAGCAAGCTTTTTTCTCCTGTTTAGGAGCTTCAGCCTGTGGTTTTTCAGCTTTCGGCGCAGCTTTTGGAGCTTCAGCAGAGAGAGTAGGTCCAGCAGCTACGAGTGCTTTACCAGCGGCATTTCCTTCGTATTTAGCGAAGTTCTTGATGAAACGTCCAGCGAGGTCTTTTGCTTTCTCTTCCCATTCAGCAACATTAGCGTAAGTGTCGCGTGGGTCAAGGATGTTAGGATCTACGCCCGGCAGAGCAGTTGGAACTTCGAAATTGAAGTATGGGATGGTTTTTGTCTCAGCTTTGAGGATTGAGCCATCGAGGATAGCGTCGATGATACCACGTGTGTCGCGGATAGAGATACGTTTTCCTGTACCATTCCAACCTGTATTAACGAGGTAAGCTTTCGCGCCGGATTTCTCCATTTTCTTCACGAGTTCCTCGGCATATTTAGTTGGGTGAAGTTCCAAGAAAGCTTGTCCGAAGCAAGCGGAGAAAGTAGGAGTCGGCTCAGTGATACCGCGCTCTGTACCAGCCAATTTAGCTGTAAATCCGCTCAGGAAGTAGTACTTGGTTTGTTCCGGAGTAAGGATAGAAACAGGAGGCAGTACGCCGAAAGCATCAGCGCTGAGGAAGATTACGTTCTTAGCAGCAGGACCAGCGGAAATCGGTTTAACGATTTTCTCGATGTGGTTGATAGGATATGAAACGCGGGTATTCTCTGTTACAGATTTATCGTTGAAGTCGATAACACCTTTCTCGTCCACAGTAACGTTTTCGAGCAGTGCGTCTCGGCGGATAGCGTTGTAGATATCAGGCTCAGACTCTTTGTCGAGTTTGATAACTTTTGCATAGCAACCACCTTCGAAGTTGAATACGCCGTTATCATCCCATCCGTGCTCGTCGTCACCAATAAGGAGACGTTTCGGGTCTGTAGAGAGCGTGGTTTTACCAGTACCAGAGAGACCGAAGAAGATAGCGGTATTTTTGCCATTCATATCGGTGTTAGCTGAGCAGTGCATAGAAGCAATACCTTTGAGCGGGAGGTAATAGTTCATCATGGAGAACATACCTTTCTTCATTTCACCACCATACCAAGTATTGAGGATAACCTGCTCGCGGCTGGTAGTATTGAATGCTACACAAGTTTCAGAGTTCAGTCCGAGTTCTTTGTAGTTTTCTACTTTAGCGAGAGAAGCGTTGTAGATAACGAAGTCCGGTTTGAAGTTTTTGAGTTCCTCCGCTGTAGGTTGGATGAACATGTTCTTTACGAAGTGAGCTTGCCAAGCGACCTCAACGATGAAACGAACTGCCATTCTGGTGTCTGCATTAGCGCCACAGAAAGCATCTACTACGTAGAGTTCTTTTCCGCTAAGTTCTTTAACAGCGAGTTCTTTTACCTTAGCCCAAACCTCTTCAGACATTGGGTGGTTGTCGTTTTTGTACTCGTCGGAAGTCCACCAAACGGTATTTTTGGAGTTTTCGTCCATAACGATGTATTTATCTTTAGGCGAACGGCCTGTGTAAATACCAGTCATGACGTTAACAGCTCCGAGTTCGGTTACTTGTCCTTTCTCGTAGCCAGTGAGAGCAGGATTGGTCTCTTCTTTGAAGAGATAATCGTAGGACGGGTTGTAGGCTTTCACCTTCGCGTCGGTGATGCCATACTGAGTTAAATCAATTTTTTTAGTAGCCATAATTATGTATAATTTTAGAAATTTATTTGTATCAAATAAAAAAAGCCTTCTTTAGCGACTACAAAGGTACTGCTTTTTTCTCAACTGACCAAATTTAATACAAAAAATTTAAGAAAAAGTATGATTTTGTCATTTCGGGTTGACAAAATGCAGAAAAACATGCTAAAAAACATATTTTTATGGAAAAATATTTGGAGGGTTAGCGAAAAAGCAGTACTTTTGCACCGTGTTTTTCATGGTATTAGATTTAAGGTTAAGTAAAGATTGGGTTGTCGTGAGACAATCCTTCTTTTTTTTTGTTGCATTTTCTTGTGTAATTTCATAAATTTGTGTACTTTTGCAGGCTGAAATGAAAAATGGTTATGAACAGAGCGATTTAGAAGGCGCTGTGCGCGTGTTGCGTGCAGGTGGTATTTTGTTGTATCCGACCGATACGGTATGGGGAATAGGTTGTGATGCGACGAATAGTAAGTCTGTTCAGAAGATTTTTGCGTTGAAGCGTCGTTCGGATGCGAAATCGATGTTGGTATTGGTTGGAGAAGAGTCGGAATTGTCGCGTTATGTGGATGTTCCGGAAGCAGCACAACAATTATTAGATGCAGCAGATGAGAGTCGTCCGATGACGATAATTTATCCGAATGCAAGCGGCGTGGCAGAAGAATTAATTGCTGAAGATGGCAGCCTAGGCATTCGCATCACA